>CAUHFS010000037.1 GCA_959605475.1 uncultured Collinsella sp.
GAATCCTATACGCCGCACCATTTGAGATTAAAGCTCCCGGCAACGGGGGCTTTTCTTTTACGCCAGCTTGAGTGCTTTCGTCCAAAGGGACGATTTCCTGTCGACTCGTGTAAGATTCCGAGTAGATGTCGCGACTTATTCGCGACCACTCCTTCTCAAGCGACCGATCAGGGTGATATTTCGTGGCAGAGCGTCCGACATACAAGCTCAGGTTTCTCGATCCCAAGAAGCGCTTTTCGGCGATGTCCGAGCAGCCTGCGGGACGCTCATATGGCGTGGTCTGGAAACTCTTTGGCGAGGATCAGCATGAATCTTGTTATGTCGTCGAATTCGTTGGCAAAAGCCATGTGTCGCTTTTGGGCTACGTAAGCGTTTCGGGTGAGGTGTACAAGGTGGACCGCCCCGTTAGCGAGGCTCCGCTGCCCAACGATCCCGACATGGAACTGGTCCTTGACGAGTCGGACTCCGGTATTGGTGAGATTATGGTGAGGGGAGCAAACGGCACGATGCGCGCGTGCGCGCGAACCGTCGGCTCTCCCGAAGGCCCCATGCGCGAACAGTCCGATCACGAGACATGGAATTCGACCCGCTCCCTTCCTTACGGTGAGTTCATGGCATCGATGTTCCTGCGCTATGTGATATTCGCTGACTCCGAAAATACCATTGCGAGCACGGCGGACGCCGACGGACTCGACGAGGGTATGCAAAACGTTGTCGACAAGATCAAGCTCGTAAAGTTGCCCGAGCCGGTCGAGGTGTTTTTGGGCTTTAACACGGCACCGCTCCCTGACGCTATCGAGACGCTGCTCTACCGCGTTGACCATGCCGAGAATCCGAGCGGTATCGAGCGCTATGCCGCTGCCCTTATGAGTGAAATTGACTTGCCCCGCCTGCGCACCATCGCTGCCAAGTCCGAGATGAGCCTGGCTCGCATTGATCGTTCAAAGCTTTTCTATCTCAATTTTGATCGTAGCCTGCTGGACCAGGACGAGATTGACATGCTGCTTGCCATCGAGTGCCGTCTCAACCGCCTCTCCGGCATCCTTGAGCGCATCGGGGCCGGATTGGTCCCTGCGGCATCCTCGCCGAGCCTTGAGGGCTGCGCGCTCTTTGATGCGTGGCATATCGCCAAGACGACCAACGATGTTCCCCGACTGCTCGATACGGCCTCGAGCGATAACCCGTGGGCCAAACCGGGAACGGTTTCGTGCCAGCCGGGCGGTGAGTGGGATGTGCGTACCCGCTTCGCGCGTATTGTCGAGGCGCTTAACGTGGTCACAAGGCTCGACTATACCTATCGGGCAAACGTTGCCGAGGGGATTATGCTCGTTCGGTTTGGGCAGTCTGTCGTTGATGCCATGCCGCAACGTGAATACGACGCTCAAGATGACGCCTGGCGCGAGCTGGACGAGGACGTGCGCGCGATTTGGGCCGCCGAGCACGACGCGCGCGTGGCACTCACGCTGGCGGCGGCTTGCTTTGCCGCAGGTGCCTGCATTACGCGCTGCTACGTTCAGATTGCGGCTCCCGACGGCGAGCAGGGCGAGCGCGTTGTTAAAACGTACTCCTTTGGCCGTGCGGCTTATCTGGCCGATTGCGTGTCTGTCGCCAAGGATCTTGAGAGCATGGACATGGACGATATGCCGTGCAAGCGTGTGCTTGAGGCGTATGAGTCAACAGCTCCGGCGACGATTGAGCCTGCGGAGGTTCATGCTCGTCCGCGTGATGACCATCGCGCGCTGCCGCCGGCGCTGCGCGATCTGCTGCTTGCCGATACGGCTGACGAGTTGGAGGTCATGGAAGAGGACGACGACCCATACGTGGCCCGTGTTGTTGAATTGCGCGAGCAGGCAAAAGTCGACCGTACAGGTGCTTTTGAAGGCTTTTCCCGTCTTGTCGAGGAGTTGGAGGCCAAGTGCGCCGTCGCCGAGCTTTTGGCGACAGGTCCGGTTCAAACGCAGTTTTGCGATAACCAGCTGGTGCGCATGGTGCTACCGGTGTTGGAAGAAGACCGCTCTGTGCGAATCCTTCGTGCGCCCGATGCGCTGTACTTTGCCCAGCACGAGATCTGCAGCTTTTACGCCGAGCAAGAGGACTTTGAACGAGCGCTGCCCGAGGTGCGCCATCTTTACGATCTGGCGCGCTCGTCCATGCAATCGCACTTTGCGCTCATTAACGTGCTTGCACGTCTGGAACGCTTTGACGAGATTATCGAGGTGGCGCGCCACGGCCTACGTATTGCCAGCGATCGTTCTGCAATCGGCTACCTGTTCTATCGCCTGGCGTTTGCCTATTGGAATTGCGATCAGCTCGACCTGGCGCTGGCTTGTTACCGTCTGGTGCCGCGCGGTGAGGAATCGGGCAGCAGCGCGCTGGAAGAAATGCAGGGCCTTATGAACGAGATGGGCGTCAGCGAGCCTCCGACGTTCGAGGAAGCGGTCGAGACCATCCGCAGGGCTGGACTCGAATTGCCGCCCGTGCCCGCGGTGGCCAACCAGCTTGCGGATGCCGCCGTGCAGCTGGTCGATAACGGCTTCTTTTTCCTGGCGCGCGGTTGCATCTTCCAAATGTGGCGCACCATGGGCAACGACGAGCTCGGCTCCCTCAACCGCTCGCTGGGGTAGGGGCGAAAACTGCAAGGAGGAAAGGCCGCTGGGCAATTAGAAAATTCCCTCTTGCCCAACTTCGACTGTTTGGTTACTATAGAACGGCTGTTACGGAGAGCTGACCGAGAGGCCGAAGGTGCTCGCCTGCTAAGCGAGTATGCCCCAAAAGGGCATCTGGGGTTCGAATCCCCAGCTCTCCGCCAGTAAGACTTTAAAGAAGGGTTCCGAAAAGGGCCCTTTTTTAGTTGAACCACGTTAACTGGGGATTCGAACCTCAAAAAAGGAGGCATCCTTTCGGACGCCTCCCTTCAGTGGGCTTATTATTCTTGCGCACTACACCTCGGGCGCCTTGGCGACGGTCTCGCTTTCTGCCGTGAGCGGGCGGTTGTCGATGCGGCGGCCCAAGCGATCGAGCTTCACGAGTAGCCACTCAATGGGATTCGGCCCTGCGCCTTCCTCGTCGGCAACCAGGTCCATGACGGCGATCTTGGTGCCATCCTGCTTGAGCGTAACGCTGCCCACCTTGTCGCCCACATGCACCGTGCCCGAAAGATCGTCGTAGCTAACCTTTTCGGTCACCTCGCCGGCAAGGGAAAACACGGTCGCTTGCGCCGTAGGATCGGCGAGCGTGGCGTCGATCGTCTTATCCGTCCAGTCGGTTTGGCCAATGCGCGCCATAAGCGGGTTGCCGTTGGCGGTCTTTTCCTGCGTGTTGGCGATTGCGACCGTCACCTTGTGACCGTAGTACCAATTGGCAAGGGTTGCGGTATCGGTAAAGCGCTGGTCGGTGGTGGTGGAGTTCAAAACGACGGTGTAGATCTCGTCGCCATCGCGGTTGTAGGCACCCGTAAAGCAATAGCCTGCATCATCGGTGGTGCCGGTCTTGCCACCGATGTTGCCATCTTGGCCTAGCAAATAGTTATGCGTGTCCATGGAATGCGAATGGTCGGTGCCGTCGGCGCCCGTGACCTCGATCCAGGAATCCTCGCTCGCTACGACCTCGCGGATCGTGTCGTTTTTCATGGCCTCCTGCATCATCAGCGCTACGTCGTGTGCGGTTGAGTGCATATCGCCAGCCCACTCATCAAAGTCCAGACCATGCGGGTTTTCAAAAAGCGTGCCGGTGCAACCGAGCTTCTTAGCGCGCTCGTTCATGGCCTTCACAAAGGTGGCCTCGGCGTTTTTGGTCTTAGGGTCGATCTTCTTGCCCACATATTCGGCGAGCACGATGGCGGCGTCGTTGCCCGAGGGAATCATCAGGCCGCGCAGTGCCTGCTCCACGGTAAGCTCGTCGCCTTCGAGCAAGCCGGCGGTTGAATTACCCACGGTGGCCGCGGCGTTGCTCACCGTGACCTTCTCGTCCATCTTGCAATTCTCGACGGTTAGGATTGCGGTCATGACCTTGGTGATCGAGGCGATCTTGACCTGCTCATCGGCGCCGCGCCCATAGTAGACGGTGCCGTTTTTGCCCATGACGAGGGCATTGGTCGCATCGATATCGGGCAGGTTTTCGGCCGTGATGCCGCGCACATCGGCGGTTTTGCCGCAAACATTGTCGGTCGTGAGCACTTGGGCGCCGGCGACGGTGGGCGCGCCAGCGGCAAGGGCGATAGCGCAGACAAAGCCGGCGGCAAGCTGGGCTGAGCGCTTTGCAAAAGAGGTGAGGGACTTCACGGATTTCGCTTTCGACGGGATGGTCTCTTCTGGAACTAGAGTATATCGTTTGCCGGCGTCGGCGATCATCGCGTGCGCGCGTGGCCCACATCCGCACCCGAACGGGCACAAGGGTGCTTAAGGCCGACTTAATCACCCACGCTTGTTGTGTGTGGCGTGCGTCGCCTCAGGCATAATGGAGCGCGAGAGGAGCACGCATGAACGAGCGCATTTTGGTAGTTGATGACGAGAAGGCCATCGCCGACCTAGTTGGCATCTACCTTACAAAAGAAGGCTTTGACGTACAGGTCGCCTATAGCGGGGCCGATGCTGCCAAGGCAATCTTGGAGCAGGAGTTCGATCTGGCACTGCTGGATGTCATGCTGCCCGATATCGATGGCTTTGAGCTGCTGCGTACGATCCGTTCCAACCATACCTATCCCGTGATCATGCTGACGGCGCGCGATGCCCAGCAAGACAAGATCGAGGGCCTTTCGCTTGGCGCGGACGATTACGTGGTCAAGCCGTTCCGCCCGCTGGAACTCATCGCGCGCGTGCACGCTCAGCTTCGCCGCTACACCAGCTACGGTAGCCGTGCACAGGCGGCCGAGTCGCCGACCATTCAGCTCGACGGCTTGGAGATCAACCGCGATGCTCGTTCCGTGACAGTGGACGGTTCACCGGTTCGCCTCACGCCCACCGAGTATTCAATCTTGCTGTATCTGGTCGAGCATCGCGGCAGCGTGGTGGTCGTGGAGGACCTGTTCCGCGCGGTGTGGAACGAGGACTTTATGCCCGGCTCCAACAATACGGTGATGGTGCACATTCGCCACTTGCGCGAAAAGATCGGCGACGACGCACAAAAGCCACGCTTTATCAAAAACGTCTGGGGCGTCGGCTACATCATCGAATAACGCTTTTCGCTTGTGAGGATCTTGATATGACAAAAGATGATAAACAAGCGTTCGAGGTGCCCGATCGACTCTTTGAATACGTGAGGTCGGTCGTCGACAATCGCGCGCTTGCAACGGTGCTGCTCTTTTTGCTGACCCTGCTGCTGATTGGCATCGATAACATCGCTGGAATCTTGGCGGTGCTGCTTATCGGCTTTTTGCTGATCGATCGATTTGAGATCGTGCGCCGCTGCATGGTGATTGGCGGCGCCGCGTGGGCCATGACGTTGGCGATTGGCGCCATGGCGCTCGGCGGCATCGAAGGGCCGGTGCTGTTCGATGCCGGCTTTGTATTCAACATGCTTGGCTTTGTGCTGGCGCTTGCCGCGTGCGTGCTGTTCTTGTGTGGCCGCGCCCTGTACTACCAGGGCTACGAACAGGGCGAGCAGCATGCCGATTGTGTGCTGGCCGCTCGTATTCAAGATCGCCTGATCGATCACCCCGACACCTGGGACAACATCGACGGCGACTTCTTGGAGGTCGAGGGCGCTCTTAACCGCGTGCGTGACCGTGAGCGCAAGGTGCAGCAAGCTCTGCGTGACGAGTCGCATCGCAAGGACGATCTGGTCACGTACTTGGCACATGACCTACGCACCCCGCTTGCCAGTGTGGTGGGCTATCTTTCGCTGCTGCAAGAGGCTCCTGAGCTGCCGGTTGAGCAACGTGCGCACTTTACGGGCGTGGCGCTCGACAAGGCGCACCGGCTCGATACGCTCATCGAAGAGTTTTTCGATATCACGCGCTTTGACTTCCACGATATCGTGCTCACGCGCGGCTATGTTGATCTGGGGTTGCTGCTGGCACAGGTGGCCGACGAGTTCTATCCCATCCTCAACGAGCAGCATAAGGAAGCCCAAGTTGATATTCGCGAGGACCTGACGGTGCTCGTGGATGGCGACAAGATGGCTCGCGTGTTCAATAACATCATGAAAAACGCCGTCGCCTATAGCTATGAGGGCTCGACTATCACGATTGAGGCCGGGCGCCAAGACGATGGCGGCGTGCGCGTGCGCTTTATCAATCAGGGCGATCCTATCCCTGCGGCTAAGCTCAAGGTGATCTTTGAGAAGTTCTATCGCCTGGATGCGGCGCGTGCGACCAATCGCGGTGGTGCCGGTTTGGGCCTTGCTATTGCCAAGGAGATCATCGCGGCACACGGCGGTACCGTTGCATGTGAATCGACGCCCGAACACACGATATTTACCATCGAGCTGCCCGCCGCATAGCCAGCGTGCCCTTACAAACACTTGACAATGCGCTCACGTGCATATGAGCCGCGATTTCTACTATCGATACTGCTGAATTGATATCGATGTGGAGGTATGCGGTATGACGGCTGCTGCGGCTGTGGAGCCCACGGAGCTTGAAGAACTCATGAAAGCGCAGGCCGAGGCCGCGCACGAGCGCGAGGTTGGGGATGCGACTCGCCCCACGGCAGAGGATCTTGCCGCCTCGCCGACGCGCATCGATGTCGAGGGCCTCGACCTGTTCTATGGCGACCATCATGCGCTCAAGGACGTGAATATCAAGATCCGCGACAAGCAGATCACCTCGTTCATCGGGCCTTCGGGCTGCGGAAAGTCCACGTTGCTGCGCTGCTTTAACCGCATGAACGACGGCATCAAGGATTGCCGAATCGAGGGCAAGATCGCGCTCGATGGTCAAGATATCCTAGGCGACTACGACGTCTGCCGCCTTCGCCAGCGCGTGGGCATGGTGTTCCAGCGCCCCAACCCGTTTCCCATGAGCATCTACGACAACGTCGCCTACGGTCCTCGCGGTATGGGTGTGCGCGACCGCGTCGTACTCGATGAGCTGGTCGAGGACTCCCTGCGTCGCGCTGCCCTGTGGGACGAGGTCAAGGACAAGCTCAAGGAGTCGGGTCTGGGTCTTTCGGGTGGACAGCAGCAGCGCCTGTGCATCGCCCGCGCACTTGCCGTGCAGCCCGACATTCTGCTGATGGACGAGCCGACCTCGGCGCTCGACCCCGTGTCGACGCTCGTGGTGGAGCAGCTGGCCTGCGAGCTCAAAGAGACCTGTACGCTCGTGGTCGTTACGCACAATATGCAGCAGGCGGCGCGCATCTCCGACTCGGTCGCGTTTTTCTTGCTGGGCGAGCTGGTGGAGCACGCGCCCACCGCTCAGCTCTTCAAGAATCCGACCGACCCGCGCACGGCGGATTATTTGACGGGACGTTTTGGCTGATACCATCTAGTAAAGGTACCTTTAGGGTTAAGATGCGGTCATGCCGGCCGCAAAGGGGTTCAACATGATCTATTACGTCGAGGACGATGACAACATTAGGGATTTGACGGTCTATGCGCTGCGCAAGCAGGGGATTGAGGCCGAAGGCTTTTCGTGCGACGGTGAGTTTAAGGCTGCCGTGGCGCGACGGGTACCCGATGCCGTCCTGCTCGATATCATGCTGCCCGATACCGATGGTTTGGCGATTATGCGTCGCCTGCGCGCCGACCGCCTGACGGCGACGGTGCCCATCATGATGCTTACCGCCAAGGACACCGAGCTCGACAAGGTGATGGCGCTTGATGGCGGTGCCGACGATTACCTGACTAAGCCGTTTTCGCTCATGGAGCTTGCGAGCCGTTGCCGCGCACTGCTGCGTCGCGGCGGCATGGTCAAGCAGGCGAGCGATGTGCTCAGTGTGGGTGACATCGTGCTCTCGCCCAGCCATCGCGAGGTGACCGTTGCCGGCGAGCCGCTTAAGCTCACCCTGCGCGAGTTCGACTTGCTCGAGTATCTCATGCGCAAGCCCGGCGTGGTCTTTACCCGCGAGTCGTTGCTGCAGAGCGTGTGGGGCTGGGACTTCGACGGCGGTTCGCGCACCGTTGACGTGCACGTGCAGACGCTTCGCCAAAAACTGGGCGAGCATGCCAGCGCCATCGAGACCGTGCGCGGCGTGGGCTACCGCTTGGCCGAGCCTTCTGCCGGTGATGGTGCCGAAGGTGACGACACCGCGTCCACCGCATCGGAGGAGTAACCCGTGGTCTTCGCCCCCCAGGGAAAACAAACGCTGTCGCACCGCGTTTTTGTGACGATCTTTGTCTGCGCCATGGCGGTTATCGTGGCGTTTACGGTGCTGGGTGCGTTCTTTGTGCAAAACACCTTGGCGGATGCCACGAGTGCCAATCTGGCGCAGGAAACCGAGCTCATTGCTGCCGCCCTCGACGAGCAGCAGGAGCTCATCCCGTTCTTGCGTAGCCTCGATCGCGAGGACTTGCGCATCACGCTGATTAACAAGGATGGATCGGTTGCCTACGACAACGAGGCGTCGCCTTCCACACTGCCCAACCATGGCGATCGCCCCGAGGTCATCGAGGCCTTTGAGAGTGGTTCGGGTTCCGCGGAGCGCGCAAGCTCTACGCTCGACGAGATTATGCTGTATCGCGCCGTCGCCCTTGATAACGGCCAGGTTGTCCGCTTGGCGCAGGCCCAGCCTGGCGTTGCGGCGATTTTGCTGTCGATGGTGGCGCCGATGCTGCTTATCGCAGCAGCGGGTGCGGTACTCTCGTTTTTTATGGCGCGCCGCGAGTCCCGTGCCATCATCGCGCCGTTGCAAGAGGTGGATTTGGACCACCCACGCCGTAGCTATGAGCACGCCTATGCCGAGATGGTCCCCATGCTTGAGCGTATCGAGTCGCAGCGCCAGGAACTCAAGCGCCAAATGGCGGTGCTAGCGGACAACGACCGTATGCGCCGCGAGTTCACGGCGAATATCACCCATGAGCTCAAGACGCCGCTTACGGCGATTTCGGGCTATGCCGAGCTCATCGCAAACGGCATGGTTGAGGGCGAGGATGACCTGCGCAACTTTGGCGGTCGCATCTATCGTGAGGCGGGCCGCTTGGCAGCGCTTGTCAACGATATCCTTACGCTGTCTAACTTGGACGAGGCCGAGCGTGCAACTGAGGGCGAGGCGGTGCCCATTGGGTCCACGGAGCCTATTGAGCTCTCACGTGCCATCTACGCGGTTGAGCAGCGTCTTGAACAGGTCGCCCGTCAAGCGAATGTGACGATAAGTCATGAGACCAAGCCTGTGGTCATCGAAGGCGTGTCGCGCTTGATCGACGAGCTCATCTATAATCTGGCAAGCAACGCCATCCGCTACAATCGACCCGGCGGTACGGTTACGTTGCAGTGCGGCACCAACGACGAAGGCCATCCGTTCCTCGCTGTCGCCGACACGGGAATCGGTATCGCGCCTGAAGAACAGGGCAAGGTATTTGAGCGGTTCTATCGCGTGGACAAGAGTAGGTCCAAGGCACGCGGCGGAACCGGCCTGGGGCTTGCCATTGTCAAGCATGCGGCCCTGTATCATCACGCCACGCTCGATCTGTCGAGCGAGTTGGGCGTGGGAACCACCATTACGGTGACGTTTCCCATACAGCAGGAGGAGCCATTCGCATAGCGATACAACATAGATATTGATGTAGACGCCGCATTTGACTTTCGGGTGCGGCGTTGTTGTGCAATTTTACGATTGCTTCCGACATTTTTACAGGAGAGCCTGTTTCTTATGTATAGAGTTTGGTCTCGGTAAAAAGATGCGATAACATACGGACAGTTTTGTCAATCCGAACTGGGGAAATGAAAGGCAAGCTGCATGACCCTTCTCGAACTGTTCCAGCTGCTGAAGAAGCACCTCAAGCTGGTCATCACCCTTCCGGTGGTCTGCGCGATCGCCATGGGCATCGTGTCCTTCGTTGCGATGGACAACACCTATACCGCGACGACGAGCATGTACATTCTCGCCAAGACCGACGATAGCGGTCAGATGAGCTACAACGATCTCTCGGCGAGCCAGATGCTTTCCAACGATATCGCCACGCTGCTGGATAGCGATAGCGTTAAGAGCGGCGCCGCCAAAGAACTGGGCCTCACCGATCTGGATGACTACAAGGTGTCTGTTTCCTCCGAGACCACCACGCGTGTCATTACGCTTTCGGTTACCGGCACCGATGCCAAGGAGACGGCTGAGGTCGCAAAGGCCATTGCCAGCTCGGTGAGTACGGTCGCTCAGAACGTCGGCGCTGCCCAGAGCATCAACGTTATCGACGAGGCTAAGACCCCCGAAGCCCCCAGCGGCCCCAAGCGCACGCTGTGTATTGCCGTCGCGTTCCTCGCCGGTATCTTTATCGCAGTTGCCTATGTCGTTTTGGCGGACATGCTCAATACCCGCATCCGCGGTGCCGAAGAGGCAGAAGAGCTCCTGGGTATTCCCGTTGTTGGCCGAATTCCGGCTATGAAAGGTGGTAAATAGGCATGGCTAAGGCAAAGAACACCGATAAGCTCGTTGTGCAGAATGCCGCCAAGACCCTTCTGGCCAACATCCGCTTTGCGAGCGTGGATGACCCCATTCGCACCATCACCGTTACCTCCTCGATTCCCAACGAGGGCAAGTCTACGGTTTCCATTAACCTTGCTCAGGCAATCGCCACGAGCGGCAAGTCCGTGCTCCTGGTCGAGGCCGATATGCGCCGCAGGTCCCTTTCCGATATGCTCGGCGTTCGTTCGCGCGGCGGACTCTATGCGGTCCTTTCCGAGCAGATCTCCATTGACCAGGCAATTGTCGAGACGGGTCAGAAGAACTTCTACTTCCTCGATGCTGAGCCGCATATTCCCAATCCTGCCGACATCATCGTCTCCCATCGCTTTGCCAAGCTGGTCAAGGCACTGTCTGCTAAGTTCCAGTACGTCATCTTCGATGCTCCTCCGGTCGGCACCTTCATCGATGCTGCCGAGATTGCCAGCCTGACCGACGGCGCGCTGTTCGTGGTGCGCGAGGACTTTACCAAGCGCGAAGAGGCGCTCAACGCTATCGCCCAGCTTAAGAAGTCCGAGAAGGTCAAGCTCATCGGTACCGTCATGAATTACTGTGAGACCGAGACCAGCGAGTACTATTATTCTTACTACACCAAGGACGGTAAGAAGGTTAAGAAGGGCTCCGACGATCAGGGCACTTCCAAAAAGGGCATTTTCACCAACCGAGCAAACGTTTAGTTGATTAAGGCTGACCTATGCGTGACATTCATTGCCATATCTTGCCGGGTGTAGACGACGGCGCCGCCGATCTCGAAGAGAGCTTGGCGATGCTCGAGGCTGCCAAGCGGGCCGGTGTAACCAGAATCGTTTGCACTCCTCACTGCCGTGATCCCTATTTTGATTACGACAAGATGTGGGATGCCTTTGAGCTGCTGCGCGATAACGCTGACGGTTTTCCGCTCCAGATGGGCTTCGAGGTCAACCATCGAAAGCTCGTTGAGCTTGGTATCGATGCCGCGGATCACTTGCATTTCGATGGGACCAACGAGTTTCTGCTCGAGCTTTCGACGCATGCCGATGCGTATGCGTTTAGAGAGTACGAGAACACGATTTACGATTTGCAGTGCCGTGGCTATCAGGTGATCATCGCTCATCCTGAGCGCTATCGTGCGGTTCAAAAGGATGTAAGCGTGGCGGAGCGCCTGGTCGATATGGGCTGCAAGCTGCAGGCTTCGGCGGACTTTATTGCCGGCGGTCGCTTTGGTCGCGAGAAAAAGCCGGCACAGCGCCTGTTCGATCAGAACCTGTACAGCTTCATCGCGAGCGATGCCCATAACGTGGGTCATTACGACTGTCTGGCGAAGGCTCGCGCGAAGTTTAGCGTGCGCGGAGCTCATTTTCGCTAAAATCTGTCCCTAACGTTCGCGTTGAATGAAAGGGCAGCTATGGATATCCAACTTAAGACGGGATGCTTTGATGACGCGGCGTTGGTGCGCCGCGTCGTTTTTATGGACGAGCAGGGCTACGAGAATGAGTTTGACGCTATCGACGAGGATCCGAACTGCATCCATGTGACGCTCTATGTAGACGGTGAGCTTGCCGGTTGCTCGCGCGTGTTTCCCGAAGAACTCGAGCGCGCAGCTGACGCAGAGGCTCCGGTGTCGCCGGCGTGCGACTTGGACGAAGGCGTCGCGGCGGGGGAGACCTACATTATGGGGCGCGTGGCCGTGCTGCCGAGCATGCGCCGTCGCGGTTTGGCGAGCAAGATTGTCGAGGCCAGTGATACGTGCGCGCGTGATGCCGGCGCCAAGCTCATTAAGCTGCACGCGCAGGAATACGTGCTGCCGCTCTATGCCAAGGCGGGTTACACGCAGATTGCCCCGGTGGACTACGAAGACGAGGGCCAGCCCCATGTTTGGATGGCCAAGCGCGTAGATGGCAGATAGGGACGTTCCTTTCCTGCCGGCAGTCGGGGACACTCCTTGGCAATTGGCGCATCAGAGCGTTTGGACATACAGTTTTTCGATTCCGTATGTATATATGCGCGCTAATGGGTTATAAAATCTAAGTCTGGACATAGCAGGTCTGCGATGCGGCTCGGGCAACCGGGCCGTTTTTGCGGACGGGGGTAGCGCGAAAGGACTGCACATGCGTCAATTTAAGACCGAGAGCAAAAAACTGCTCGACCTCATGATCAACTCCATCTACACCAATAAGGAAATCTTCCTGCGCGAGCTTATCTCCAACGCGAGCGACGCCGTCGACAAGCTCAACTTTAAGAGCCTGCAGGACCCGAGTGTCAAGCTCGACCAGGGCGACCTGGCTATTCGCGTCTCTTTTGATAAAGACGCCCGCACCATTACCATCTCGGATAACGGCATTGGCATGACCGCCGAGGAGCTCGAGCGCAATCTGGGCACCATCGCCCATTCCGGCTCCGAGGAGTTTAAGACCGAGAACGCCGAGCAACAGGGCTCCGATGTCGACATCATCGGCCAGTTTGGCGTGGGCTTCTACTCTGCCTTTATGGTTGCCAGCCACGTAAAGGTTGTCAGCCGCGCCTATGGCGAGGACACCGCTCACGTGTGGGAGTCTGATGGTCTTGAGGGTTACACCATCGAAGACGGCGAGCGCGCCGAGCACGGCACCGATGTCATCCTGACGCTGCGCGAGAACGAGAAGCTCGACGCCGACGGCGAGGCCGAGACCTACGATCGCTTCCTGACCGAGTGGGGCCTCAAGAGCCTGATTCAGCAGTACAGCAACTATGTGCGCTACCCGATTCAGATGATGGTGAGCAAGAGCTGCCAGAAACCCAAGCCCGAGGACGCCGGCGACGACTACAAGCCCGAGTACGAGGACTACCAGGAGCTCGAGACCATCAACTCCATGACGCCGATCTGGAAAAAGCGCAGCTCCGACGTTGAGCAGAAGGATTACAACGAGTTCTACAAGTCCACGTTCCACGACTTTGACGATCCCGCGCGCACTATCAGCTTCCATGCCGAGGGTACGCTTGAGTACGATGCGCTGCTGTTTGTGCCGGGTCGCGCCCCGTTCGATCTGTACAGCAAGGACTACGAGAAGGGCCTGGCGCTCTACAGTTCCAACGTGCTGATTATGGAGAAGTGCGACGACTTGCTGCCCGACTACTACAACTTTGTGCGCGGTGTCGTGGACTCTGCCGACGTGACGCTCAATATTTCGCGTGAGACGCTGCAACAGAACCGTCAGCTCAAGGCCATTGCCAAGCGTGTCGAGAAGAAGATCACTGCCGATCTTGAGGACATGCGCGACAACGACCGCGAGGCCTACGAGAAGTTCTTTGAGAACTTTGGCCGCGGCCTTAAGTACGGCATCTACTCGAGCTATGGCATGAAGGCCGATGAGCTCGCCGACCTGCTACTGTTCTGGTCTGCCAAGGAGCAGAAGATGATTACCCTGGCCGAGTATGCCAAGGGCATGCCCGAGGATCAGAAGGCCATCTACTACGCCGCCGGCGACTCGCGTGAGCGCTTGGCCAAGATGCCCGTGGTAAAGGGCGTGCTCGAGCGCGGCTATGACGTGCTGTTGCTGACGCAGGATGTGGATGAGTTTACGTTCCAGGCTATGCGTGAGTACGTTGCCGCCGATATGCCTAAGATCTACGAAGACGACGCCGCCCGCGAGGCTGCCGAGAAGGCCGTTGCCGACGGTGCCGAGCCCGAGGTCGAGGATCGTCACCTGGAGCTCAAGAACGTCGCGACTGGCGATCTTGATCTGGCGACTGAGGACGAGAAGAAGGAGGCCGAGGACGCCACCAAGGAAAACGAGGACCTCTTTAGCGCTATGAAGGAGGCGCTCGGTGACAAGGTCGAGAAAGTTGCCGTCTCCGCGCGCCTGACCGATGCCCCCGCTTGCATCACCACCGAGGGTCCGCTTTCGCTCGAGATGGAGAAGGTGCTCCAGAAGGGGCCCGAGGGCGCGCCCAACGGCATGCCCAAGAGCCAGCGCGTGCTCGAGCTCAACGCCAAGCACCCGGTCTTTGACAAGCTTGTCGCTGCCCAGAAGGCAGGCGACGCCGATAAGATCAAGCAGTACTCCGGCTTGCTCTACGATCAGGCCCTGCTGGTCGAGGGCATTCTGCCTGAGGACCCCGTTGCCTTCGCGGCGGCTATTTGCGAACTAATGTAGCCACTCGACGCTGCAAACGCCCCTAAGCGGCAATCTGACGTTCAATCGTCGGTCGCGTACCGAAGTACGCTTCCCTCCTCTTTCACGTCACCTTGCTCGCTTAGGGGCGTTTTCGCTGACTTATGCTCAACCTGCGGCGCCTTCGTGGTCCAAAGTAGTCATTGGGGACGCTCTTAAACGACTGGTCATTCAAGAACGTCCCCGAGGACTATTCGGATTGCTGATTTGTGCGGATTGTGGTTTTGTGACCTGCTAAAATTAAAGATACTGTACAACTGTACGTTAATTCGTCTTCGTAGTATATTGCTACCCGCAAAACTCAATACCATTGTGCTTCGAGACGCTAAAGCGCCTACGTACAATGGTTGTCGATAGTACGATTTGATTCAACGACAGGATGGATGGTCCAAGCGTGAGTCTCGGCAGCAAACTATCCAACGCAAAGGTCTCCTTTGCGATATTTAAGCGCGACATTAAGCGACTGCTTATGAACCCCGTCGCCCTGGTGGTTACCTTGGGCGTGTGCGTCATTCCCTCGCTGTATGCCTGGTACAACATCGTGGCAAACTGGGATCCGTACGGAAACACCCAAGGTATCAAGATTGCCATCGCCAACAACGATCAGGGCACCCAGAATGACTTGGTGGGCGAGCTCAATGCAGGCGATAAGGTGGTCGACCAGCTCAAGGAAAACGATCAGCTGGGCTGGACCTTCGTCGACTCGGCTGCCGATGCCAAAGAGGGCGTCGAGAGCGGGGAATACTACGCGGCGATCGTAATCCCCAAGAACTTCTCCGACAATCTTGTCTCGATGCTCGATGGCAATTACCATCAGCCGAAGCTCACCTATTACGTCAATGAGAAGAAGAGCGCCATTGCGCCCAAGGTCACCGATACCGGTGCCAACACCATCGAGGAGCAGATCAACTCGGAGTTTGTCTCCACGGTGGGCGAGACTGTTGCCAGTATCGCCAAGGATGCCGGTGTCGATTTAAAGGACAAGGCAACCCAGACTCAGGACTCGCTGACAAGTTCGGTGTCCGAGGCATCCGACACCTTGGGTGAGGTGCGCGATTCGATTGGCGATATGAATGCCGCCATCGATAAGACGAGTGGCGCTATCGCCTCGGCTGATGCGGCGCTTGCCGGCTTGCAAGGTCAGGCACCGTCGCTGACGCAGGCAATCTCCCAGGGCAACGACCTGCTGGGCGAGGCTCGCGCCACGGCGGGCAACTCTATCACCTCGCTCTCCAAGGCACTCTCGGAAGGTAGCCTTGCACTCACCAAGACGTCAGCCTCCGCGAACGCTGCGATTGGCAAGCTAACGGGTACGGTCACATCTACGACCACCCGCATCGACAACTCGCTCGAGTCTCTCCAGGCGACGATCGATCACAATAAGGCCGTTATCGGGCACTTGGAGATTCTCGTTAATGACACGTCGACAGGTTCCGAGGAAATTGACGCGCGCATTGTATCGACCATCGATTCGCTTCGCGAGCAAAACCAGAAGCTGCAGAGCATCAAGGATGGCCTTTCTGCACAGTCGAGCGCCATGGCAAACGACGCTACGGCAATCTCGAACGCGAGCAACGCACTCAACGCGGCAATTCAGACCGGTACGGCTAACCTCGGTCAGGCTCAGACCGATCTGGGTCAGAACGCACTTCCGAAGGCTTCGAGCGCGCTTGACTCCTTTGCCGCCGTTTCGGGCGATTTGACCGGCATTGTGTCGGGTATGACCCCCACGATAGCGAGCGCGCGCGGCACGCTGGCGCAGCTCGACGCCACGCTCAAGCAGGCAAAGACCACGCTGTCCCAAACCGACGCCTCCCTTGCCAAGGTTCAGGACAAGCTCGCGACCGCCGCCAATGACATTGCGGCGCTGCAGACCTCTGAGTCTATGGGCGAGTTAGCCGGCCTCATGGACGTCGACGTCAATGACGTGGCAGATTTCATGGCATCTCCGGTTGAGCTGACGTCCAAGTCAATCTATCCGGTCAAGAGCTTTGGCTCGGGCATCGCGCCCTTCTACACCAATCTGGCGCTGTGGGTGGGCGGCTATGTGCTCATCGCTATCTATAAACTCGAGGTCGACCGCGAGGGCATCGGTAGCTTTACGGCGCGTCAGGGCTACTTTGGCCGCTGGCTGCTGCTGGTGATCCTGGGCGCGTTCCAGGCCATTATCGTTACGGTGGGCGACCTGGTCATTGGCGTTCAGTGCGTCAATCCGCTGCTCTTTGTACTGGGCGGCATCGCTATTTCGTTCACCTACGTCAACATCATCTATGCGCTGTCCACCACGTTTAAGCATATCGGTAAAGCCATTGGCGTCATCCTCGTCATTGTGCAGATCCCCGGCTCGTCGGGCATGTATCCCATCGAGATGATGCCCGGCTTCTTCCAATGGCTGCATCCGCTGCTGCCCTTCACTTATGGCATCAACCTGCTGCGCGAGACCGTCGGTGGCATGTATTCGTTCAACTACCTGTTCAACCTGTGCGTCCTGGGCGTGTTCCTTGCCATCGCGCTCTTTATCGGTCTGCAGCTGCGCCCGTTGCTGCTCAACCTCAATCTGCTCTTTGATAAGCAGCTTTCCACGACGGGCCTAATGATCTGCGAGTCCAACGACCTACCGCGCCAGCGCTATTCGCTGCGCACGGCCATGCGCGTCATGCTCGATTCGGATTCGTACCGTCGCGAGCTGCTCGATCATGCCGTGGCGTTTGAGCATCGCTACCCGTACTACATCAAGGGCGGTTTTGCCGCCGTGGTAGGCGTGCAGGTTCTGCTCTTTGTGCTTTCGACGGTGCTCGATATCGACAATAACGGCAAGATCATCCTGCTCGTTATCTGGATCATTTCGGTTATCGCCATCTGCGGCTGGCTCATCAACATCGAATACATCCGTGCGAGCCTCAATACCCAGATGCGTATCTCGGCGCTTTCGGACGAGGACCTTCGCCGCGAGATGCGCGAGCACACGGCGGCGATCCCTGCCGCCCGTCGCATGTTTGGTCTCAACGCCAGCGAGCGTGGCGCCAAGGGAGGCGAACAGCCTACGAGCCGTCTGCCGCATATCGGTGCGCATCGTAAGGCTCAAGATGCCGACGGCGCTGACAACGTAAACGGAAACGACGGGGACACCACCCCGCTTGGCAAGCACTCTAAAGGAGGTGAGGCATAAATGAAAAACATCCTGCACCTGTTTAAGCGCGATGTCCAAAACGTGTCTCGCTCCGTGATCGGCATGGTCGTCGTGATGGGCCTGATCATCGTGCCATGTCTCTATGCATGGTTTAACATCGCCGGAAGCTGGGATCCCTACGGCAATACCGGCAACCTTAAGATTGCAGTGGTCAACACCGATGAGGGTTACGAGAGCGATCTGATTCCCGTCGAGGTCAACGTGGGCGAAAACGTAACCGCCACCCTGCGCGGCAACGAGAACTTCGACTGGGTCGTCCTCAACGACCGCGATAAGGCGATTGAGGGCGTTAAGTCGGGCGCGTACTACGCTGCCGTCGTTATCCCTAAAACGTTTAGCGCCGACATGATGACGCTTTTCTCGACCGAGGTGAAGCACGCCGATATCGAGTTCTATGAGAACCAGAAGGCCAACGCCATCGCACAGATCGTGACTGAAAAGGGTTCGAGCGCCGTCCAGAGTCAGGTCAACGAGACCTTTACCAAGACCATCACGACCATCGGCCTTAAGACCGTGTCCAGCCTGCTCGACTATATGAGTACCGACCAGGTGAGCAACTTTATCGCCAATCTGTCCTCGACGCTGGGCGATTCGGTCGAGGACCTGCAGGACGTTCAGACGAGTGCGACGTCGCTCGCGGGCATTTTGAGCTCCACGTCCGATTCACTGACATCGGCGGGCGGCATGCTCAAGCAGACGGGCACCGTTGATGAGTCGACGAAGCAGCTGATGGAGCACGCCAAGAGCGGCATCAATGATTCCAAGGAAGCGCTCAAGGCCGCCAACGATGCCGTTGACGCGGCGATTGACGGAAGCGCGGGCTCGTTCGACAACGTGTCCGCCGAGCTTGCGAAGGCATTCGATGCCGCGAATCAGCATGTTTACCTTACGGTGTCTCAGCTCAACGAAGCCGCAGCGGCGCTCAATACGCGTGCTGACGATATCGATGCGATGGCCGATCAGCTCCGCAACCTTGCCGACCAGGTGAGTGATGACAAGCTCAAAGACGGTCTCGAGTCCGCTGCGACGTCGCTGGGCAGAATTGCCGTGGAGTACCGCAACAATGCGAAGGACCTGACGGCGACCGCAAAGTCCCTTTCGGACGGCATGGCGGAGGTCAACAACTCGCGTGCCGAGGTCGACCAGGCCATCGCCGATGCCAAGGCGGGTATCTCGGGAGCCAAGTCCGACTACGATTCCACGTTCTCGGTTAAGGCCAAGGAGCTCAAGAAGACCATTTCGGGCGTTCTGGATTCCCTGAACGGTATCTCGGGTGACTTGGATAGCGCCGTGAGCGGTCTGACCGACGCCTCTGGCTCGCTCGCAAAGGGCCTCTCCAAGGCTGCGACGCTGGTCAACAAGGCTTCTGATCAGTTGGGCAAGGCGTCGGACAAGATCAGCGCTTTTAAGGACGAGCTTGATAGCGCTCTGATGTCGGGTGACCTGGCCATGATTAAGACAATGATTGGCAACGACCCCGAGGGCCTCGCCGTGTCGCTTTCTGGCCCCGTTGCGCTCGATCGCAAGCCGGTCTATCCGATCCGCAACTACGGTTCGGCCATGGCGCCGTTCTACACGATTTTGTCGCTGTGGGTGGGCTCGATTGTTCTGGCGGCCATGATGAAGGTCTCGGTTGACGATGAGCTTATCAACGAGCTCATCCCCGTACGCCTGCACGAGATCTATCTGGGCCGTTACCTGTTCTTTGGCGGTTTGGCCCTGCTGCAGGCAACGCTCGTGTGCGCGGGCGACATTCTGTTCTTTGGCATTCAGTGCGACAACCCGCTGCAGTTTGTGCTGGCGGGCTGGGTCGCGAGTCTCGTGTTCTCCAATATCGTCTACACGCTCACCGTGTCGTTTGGCGATATCGGCAAGGCGCTCGCTGTCGTGCTGTTGGTCATGCAGGTCGGCGGTTCAGGCGGTACGTTCCCCATCGAGATGACCGGCCCCGTGTTCCGGGCGATCTACCCGTTCCTGCCGTTTACCCACGGCATCAACGCCATGCACGCCGCCATGGCTGGCGCCTACCATATGGAGTACTGGGTTGAGCTGGGTATCTTGGCGAGCTATCTGATTCCGTCGCTGGGCCTGGGCGTCGTCTTCCGCCGCCCGGTCATCAAGGCCAACGACTGGATCATCGAAAAGCTTGAAAGCACGAAGCTTATTTAGTGCAACAGCGTGACATTGACAAAACATCGAGGTTCACTTTGCTGACGCTTTAGTGGGCTGGATTGCGGTGCAACGCTGGTTGTTGCTACAGTAGCGGGGCGTGCCGGGGGTCCGGCGCGTCCCGTTTTTATTTGACCATGAGGCGGCACGCAGCCATACGCGTGCGGACACCACGCCCAGTTTGAGTGTGAGGATGTTCCATGGCCCAATACGCTGCCAACGAAATTGAAAACATGCCCGATAGCCCTGTTGCTCGCGAGGACCTGGGTGCGGGCGGCACCTCCCGTGGTGCCGGTGCTCGTTCGCCGTTGTTCTGGAAGGTTCTGCTCCTTTCGGTGGCGGTCATCTGGGGCTACTCCTTTACCACTATGAAGGACGCACTCGGCACCATTCCGGTGTTCGCGCTGCTCTATGTACGTTTTCTGCCCGCAGCGTTGGTCATGTTTGCCGTCTTCCACAAGCGCATCATCGCGCACCTCAACGCTCGCAACCTGATCGTTGGCCTGAGTATGGGCGTGCTCATGTGGGCGGCCTATGCGCTGCAGACGGTCGGTCTGGCACATACTACGGCGGGCAAGAATGCTTTTTTGACGGGCACGTATTGCATCCTTGTGCCGTTCGCGAGCTATTTCCTGAGCGGCGAAAAGCTCACTCGCTATAACCTGGGTGCGGCACTGCTGTGCCTGGCGGGCATTGGCCTGGTGGCACTCGATAGCGTCGAGTTCAATATCGGCGATGCCATTACGCTGGGCGGCGCGGTCTTCTTCGCCATCCAGATGGCGGTGACCGCCAAGTACGGTCGCAAAATGGACATCAACGTCATCACGTTTTGGATGTTTGTGGGCAATGGCATCCTAAGCCTGGTCTCGTCGCTGCTATTCGAGACCCAGGCGCCTCTGTCCGTGTGGACGCCGAATTTTATCTGTGTGATGGCGTTTCTCTCGGTGGGCTGCACATGCGTGGCTCTGCTCATCCAAAACGTCGGCCTGGCGCATGTCCCGGCTTCGACGGGCTCGCTGCTCCTTTCGATGGAATCGCCTTCGGGCGTGTTGTTTTCGGTGCTGCTGATGGGGGAGGCGCTCACCTCGCGCCTGCTCGCCGGCTTTGTGCTTATCTTCCTGTCGATTATCTTGAGCGAGACTCACTTCGATTTTTTGCGTCGAAAGCCGCGCTCGCAATTGTAAACAACTTGTTGCGCCGCCCTCCTGGGGCGGCGTTTTTTATGACTCGCCTTTAAAGTTGTACCTTGCACTTTACGCTATCAAAGTGCTTACTGCAAAAACGTTACTGGAGGGCATTTATGGCACCAGCTCAGTCCGATCTTCAACCGCAATCAGCGCCCAAGGCCACCGCAGCGGCGCAGGCCGCTATCGGTGACGGTCTCGTTGCAGAAGCTCAGGCTTTTGCAGACGAGCTCGCTGCGTGGCGACACGATTTACACCAGATGCCCGAGCTGGGTAATAGCCTCCCACAGACCTCTGCGTATATTCAAGCGCGCCTGACCGAGATGGAAATCCCATTTGCCACGCTCGTCGATGGTTCCTGTGTCGTGGGCCTTGTCGGCGCCGGTGCCGCCGCGGCCCAGGGCAATGGCGTCTGCACGGACGAACAGGCCGGTACGGTCATCATGCTCCGTGGCGACATGGATGCCCTGCCCGTTGCCGAAGAGTCAGGCGAGCCTTTCGCCTCTACGAACGGCTGCATGCACGCATGTGGACACGATATGCACGCGACGGCGTTGCTTGGAGCGGCGCGCCTGCTCAAGGCCCGCGAGTCTGCGCTTGTCGACGCCAACGCCACGGTTAAGTTGCTGTTCCAGCCGGGCGAGGAAACCTTTGAGGGTGCCCGCGCCGCCATCGCCGACGGTCTGCTGCAGAACCCGCGTCCCCAGGCCGCCTTTGCCATGCATGTCAATAGCCAGTCGCCGCTTGGCCTGGTGCTCTACGGCAGCCCGGCGCTCTCGGGCGTGTACGGTTTTCGCATCACGCTTCAGGGCAAGGGCGGCCATGGCTCGAGCCCCGAGATCTGCATCGACCCCATCACGGCCGGCGTCCATGTGCATCTGGCGCTTCAGGAGCTTATCTCTCGCGAGGTGCCGGCGGCCAAGGAGGTCGCGCTTACCGTTGGCAAGTTCGCCGGCGGTCAGGCCGCAAATGTCATCCCCGACACTTGTGTGCTCGAGGGAACGCTGCGTGGCTTCGACGTCGAGCTCATGGAGCACCTCAAGACCCGCATCGCGGAGGTCGTCAAAGGCGTTGCCACGACCTATCGTACGCCGGCGACTATCGAGACACTCTCGGATGTTCCCCCGCTCGTACTCGACGACGGCATGACGCAGGCGTCGCTTGGCTACGTGGGCGCGGTGCTGCCCAAGTCCGCCTTCCTGCCGCTGTTCCACGCCATGGCGAGCGAGGACTTCGCGTTGATCTCGAGCGAGATCCCGAGCGCGTACTTTACCGTGGGCGCTGCTGTGACTGATACGGACGAGCATTTTGCTCAGCATCATCCCAAGGCACGTTTTAGCGATGCCGAGCTTCCCCTTGGCGCCGCGGCTTATGCCGCCGTCGCTTTGGGCTACATCGCCGACCACCGGTAGCACCCAATCTTGCTACTCGTTTGCTTAAAAAGGAACAGTATGTCTCAGCAACGTAAGTTCTTCCCCGGCTGGCTCGTGGTGGCCTCCGGCTTTGTGATCATGGCCACGTGCTACACCATTTTCGTCAACTGCATGAGCCTGTTCCAGCCGCTCATCGTCAGCGACTTGGGGATATCTCTTGCGCAGTACAACATCTCCAATGCGATCTCCACGGTGGTGAGCGTTATCGGATCGCTTGTCATTGGCCATGTTGCCGACAAGGTTAGTGGTCGTATTTTGGGTTCGCTTACCGTCATCGCCACCTCGGCGGTGCTCGTGGGCATGAGCTTTGTCGGTGAGCTGTGGCAGGTCTACGTGCTCTTTGCCGTCTCGGGCTGCTTCGCCGTCGCATCGACCCGTCTGCTTATTAGCCTGGTGACCGCTAATTGGTTTACCGCCAAGCGCGGTCTTGCCATCTCCATCGCGCTTTCGGGCTCGGGCTTTGGCGGTGCCATCCTTTCGCCGATTGTGAGTTCACTTATCGTGAGCGTGGGTTGGCGCTCCGCCTTTCTGGTGCTTGCCGCCGTCTGCATGGTGGCGGCGCTGCCCATCACGGCGTATTCCTTCCGCACCAAACCTTCCGAGATTGGCCTGAAGCCGCTCGGCGAGAACCCGGGCGATCCGTCCGTCTCGACGGCTGGCGACAAGGACGAGCGCACGGCGCCCGAGGTTAACGTTGGCTGGTCTCGCATCAAGAAGAGCCCGGCGTTTTGGCTGCTCGTCGTCGCCTTTCTCTTTATGGGTCTCGTTAACGGCGCCATTTTGCCCAACCAGGTCACCAACATGACGAGCGTTACCGTCAACGGTGCCAAGATCGTCACGGGTGGCCACGACCCCATGTGGGCCGGTACGGTTCTTTCGGCCTACATGGTCACCGTCGTTATCGCCAAGATTTCGCTCGGCACCATTTACGACCGTTTTGGCCTGCGCTTTGGCAATGTGCTGGGTTCTGTCGCGTGCATCATCGCCTGCGCCGCCCTGTGCTTTCCCGCAACCGACCTTGGCCCCATTGTGGCTGCCATTAGCTTTGGAATCGGAACGTGCATGGGCACCATCACGCCTACCATTGCCGCGTCCAAGCAGTTTGGCATGGCCGACCTGGGCAAGGTAACGGGCACCATCACCTCGCTCGAGATGGTTGGCGGCACGGTGGGCGCCATCGTCTCGGGAATACTGTTCGATGCCACGGGCTCCTTTACGAGCACATGGATCGTGTGCCTGGCGTGCTCGGTGGCAATGCTGGTGTTCCTGCTGGCGTCTGAGCCCATCGCGGCTAAGCTGCGCGCGAGCGTGGCGGGGGAGTAGGGACGACGTCGCTCGTAGCTCTTTGCCCCGTTTTGTCCGTGGCTGCCTTGGAAGCCGAATGGATGCTCGTACCGTCATTCGGTTTCCCATGCAGCCACGGGCTCAAGAGATGACCCGAAGTCTTTCCGTCCAACGGATTTTGTGATCCGAAGAGGCGGAAGGATTGCAGATTGCACACCGCGGCGGTGCATCTGGCCGAACGAGTCCCCATACCCACCTTAGGTCAGATGCACCGCCGCGGGTTGTGTTTGTGCCCTATAATTACCACAACCAAAGAAGCGAAAAAACAAAAA
>CAUHFS010000038.1 GCA_959605475.1 uncultured Collinsella sp.
GGTTCCACGGCCAGGACCTTACGGCCGAGCGCTGCAATATCAATAAACTCCGCGAGGACATCGGCATGGTGTTCCAGGGCTTTAACCTGTTCAACAACATGGACGTGCTCGACAACTGCACGCTCGCGCCCGTCACGCTCAAAAAGATGAGCAAGGCCGAGGCCGAGAAGGTCGCGATGGAGCATCTGACGAGCGTGGGGCTCGAAAAGTTCGCGCACGCCGCTGTGGGTCGCCTGTCCGGTGGCCAAAAGCAGCGCGTGGCCATCGCGCGCGCCCTGTGCATGAATCCGCAGATCATGCTGTTCGACGAGCCGACCTCCGCGCTCGACCCTGAGATCGTGGGCGAGGTGCTCGAGGTCATGCGCAAGCTCGCGGCCGACGGCATGACCATGGTCGTCGTCACGCACGAGATGGCCTTTGCCCGCACGGTGTCCGACCGCGTGGTCTTTGTGGACAAGGGCGTGGTGCTCGAGGATGCCGCGCCGGCCGAGCTCTTTGGCAACCCCAAGCACCAGCGCACCCGCGAGTTCCTCTCGCGTTATCTCGAGGACAAATAACCGACCGCAAACGCTTATGTGGCAGGGCCGCTCCGGTGGGGCGGCCTTTGTCGTCACAATCGAAAGGATGTCATGGCCGAGGTTTGGCGCTTCTTTGCGCATGAGGACGATTTTGCCGATATAGACGAGGCCGGCGCGTGCGAGCGCTTGGGCCGTGTGCTGTCGTTTCCGACCATCTCGAGCATGGATGCCGAGGCGGTGGACTGGCAACCTTTCGACGACCTGCGCGCGTATATGCAGCAGGCCTGGCCGCGCGTGTTCGCGGCGGGCGAGGTCGAGCTTATCGACCATTCGCTATTGGTGACGCTTGCCGGCGGCGATCCGGCTCTTAAGCCCATTATGCTCATGGGCCACATGGACGTGGTCCCCGTGGTGCCGGGTACCGAGGCCGACTGGACGCACGCCCCCTTTAGCGGGCACGTGGACGACACCTACATCTGGGGCCGCGGCGCGATCGACATGAAGGACCAGGTCGCAGGTATTCTCGAGGCTGTCGAGTATGCGCTGGCGCACGGTTGGCAGCACGAGCGCACGCTGCTGCTGGCCTTTGGCCAGGACGAGGAGACTACGCAGTACGGCGCAGGCGCCATCGGCCGCGTGCTCGAGGAGCGCGGCATAGAGCTTGAGTGCCTGATCGACGAGGGCGACTACCGCATCGTTCCGGCTGCCGAGTACAGCGCGGGCGAGGGCTGGCTTATGCACGCCGACCTCGCGGAGAAGGGCTATGCCGATATCGTGCTCAAGACAAAGAGCGCGGGTGGACATTCTTCCAACCCCTACGGCGGCACGTCGCTCGAGGTGCTCAGCCGTGCCATCACCGCAATCTGCGATATCGAGTGGCCGACGCGCGTGACCGACTTGCTTGCCGCCCAGCTCGTCGAGTTGGGGCTCTACACGGCCGATGAAATTGCCGCCAACGGGGATGTCATTGTCTGCGATTGCCTCGCCAGCAAGAAGCTCTATCCGCTGGTGACGACCACCTGCGCGCCCACGCAGATCGAGGGTGGCAGCACCGGCGCCAACGTAATGCCGCAGGATATGTGGGTCAACATCAACTTCCGCATGCTCGAGGGCACGAGCGTGGCCGACGTTGTGGCGCGCTGCCGTGAGGCGGTTGCCGGGGCGGACCTTGCCGGTCGTGTCGAAGTGGAGCTGGGCCCCGGCAGCTCCGAACCCTCGCCGTCCCCGCGCATCGGTGGTCCCGGCCTCGAGGCGGTTCGCTCCATCGCCGCCCGCTATTTCCGTAATCCAAAGGGGACGGAGGAAAACGGATCATTCGAGCCAGTGGCAATTGTGCCCTCGACCGTGATCGGTGCGACCGACGCTGCCAACTACCAGCACATTTGCCCTGAGTGCATTCGCTTCTCGGCCTTTGTGGTTGATGACGATGAGTGCGATCGCGGCGTCCACGGCACCAACGAGCGCATCACCCGCCGCGCCTACCTCCAAGGCATCCGCTTCCTCGTCGCTCTACTCCAAACGCTCTAGAATGTGACAAGCGACAGTCCCTTTGTTGGCCGTTGGGGACGTTCTTAAACGACTGGTCGTTAATGAACGTCCCCAACCCAATGGCTGCGTCCAATCATTCCGTGCGGGTTATATGCAGGTTTGCCTGCGCACGCTATCATGTATGGGTTAGACCGCAACTATGTACCCCATACGCGAAGGGATGCGCATGTATCTGAAGATCGACATGTTCTAGCCGGACTTACCCCCGCAGTGGCGCCGCGCGCCCCATCAACTCTGCCGATTTTCACCTTCACGCATATAAAGGAGTCCCGCCATGCGCGACAAGCTCGAAAAGATTATCAAGGCCTACGAGGAGCTCGAGAAGAAGCTCTCCGACCCGGCCGTCGCCTCCGATATTAAGGAGTTCACGCGTCTCAACAAGGAGTACGCGCACCAGTCCGACCTCATCGCCGCCTCGCGCGAGTACATCGGCGCGCTCGATGACATCGAGGCTGCCAAGGAAATGCTCCACGATACCACCGATGCCGATGAGAAAGAGATGCTCCAGATGGACATCTCCGAAAACGAGGCCAAGCTTCCCCAGCTCGAGGAAGACATTAAGTACATGCTCATCCCGAGCGACCCCAACGACGACAAGAACACCATCGTCGAGATCCGCTCCGCCGCCGGTGGCGACGAGGCGGCCATCTTTGCTGGCGATCTGTACAAGATGTACCAGCGCTTCTGCGAGTCGCGCGGCTGGAAGACTACCGTGCTCGATTCCAGCCCCAGCGAGGCCGGCGGCTTTAAGTCCATCGAGTTCAAGGTCGAGGGTGACCGCGTCTACTCCGTCATGAAGTTCGAGTCCGGCGTGCACCGTGTCCAGCGCGTTCCCAAGACCGAGTCCCAGGGCCGTATCCAGACCTCCACGGCAACCGTCGCCGTGCTTCCCGAGGCCGAGGAGATCGACGTTCAGATCAACCAGTCCGACCTGCGCATCGATACCTACTGTGCCTCCGGCCCTGGTGGTCAGTGTGTTAACACCACCTACTCCGCCGTGCGCATCACCCACCTGCCCACCAATACCGTGGTGCAGTCGCAGGAGCAGCGCTCCCAGATTCAGAACCGCGAGGTCTGCATGCAGATGCTGCGCGCCCGTCTGTACGAGATGGAGCTCGAGAAGCAGCAGGCAGAGCTCGGTGCCGAGCGACAGAGCCAGATCGGCCACGGTAACCGTTCCGAGAAGATTCGCACTTACAACCAGCCCCAGGACCGCGTGACCGACCACCGTATCGGTTTCAACTCCACCTACAACGGCGTCCTTCTGGGCGATCAGCTCGGCACCGTCATCGAGGCACTTGCCGCCGCCGAGCGAGCCGAGAAGCTGGCACAGGCTGTGTAGGTTACGCGGTTTTACCAAACCGCGTAACGGCTCGACGCTGCAAACGCCCCTAAGCGGCAATCTGACGTTCAATCGTCGGTCGCGTACCGAAGTACGCTTCCCTCCTCTTTCACGTCACCTTGCTCGCTTAGGGGCGTTTTCGCTGACTTATGCTCAACCTGCGGCGCCTTAGAGGTAGTCATCGGGGACGTTCTTAAATGACTAGTCAAAAGGGGTAGTCATTGGGGACGTTCTTAAATGACTAGGTTGGGCACATTGCTTTGAGATGTTATTCAATCCGTCTTGATGGCCTTTAGGCTGTTTGCCTGCTTAAAGCAATTGACGGTATGTAGCCGCTATCGAAAATATTGCTCGAAAAATCGTTCAAAAAGTCACGGGACGATTTTTGACGCGTCGCGCGTCAAGTGATTTGGCAAGTTCTTGGTTAGATATTGGTCAGTTTTGGGGCAACCTTGCCAAAAGCTTGACGGATGCAGATTTAGACGTCGACGAATGAACACTCTAGGCGGGCTCCAAGCAAAATTCTGGGCTGATTCTCGATAATCGCTTCCAATCGTCCCTTGCCGCGTGCCGCCCTCGCGTACAATCTGCTCCGACATTCGCGCGCCGCCCGGCGCTTAAGAGGGGAGGACCCCATGGCAAACGAGATCTGGACCATCAAGCGTTGTCTCGAGTGGACCAAGGAGTACCTGGCCGAGCGCGGCGAGGAGCACCCCCGTCTTTCTGCCGAGTGGCTGCTGTGCGCGGCCACGGGCCTGGCGCGTATCGACTTGTATATGCGCATGGACGAGACGCTCGACGCAGCGCAGCTTGAGACCATGCATGCGGCGGTCGTCCGTCGCGCGAAGGGCGAGCCGCTGCAGTACATCACCGGTAGCACGCAGTTTCGCATGATCGACGTCGCGTGCGCCCCCGGTGTGCTCATCCCGCGCCCCGAGACCGAGATGCTCGTCGAAGAAGTCCTGAACTACCTGGATGCCGAGGTGCTGAGCCCCGAGGCCGCCGCCCGCCAGCGCGTGGAGCTGCCTTGGAACGATGAGGTCGAACAGGCTCGCAAAGCCGAGGCGGCGCTGGCCGACGAGCGCGCGACCGCCGAGCGCCGTGCTGCCAACCTGACGGCCGCCGATGAGGCTGCGCTGGGTAGCGACGTGCTCGGTAGCCGCGCCTATGCCGAGGAGCTTGCCGATCGCGAGGCCGAGGAAGCCGCCGTGCGGGCGGCAGAAGCAGAGACCGTGGAAACCCCCGAGCCCGAGCTCGACGAATACGGCATCGCCATTGAGGACAACGACCAACAGACGACTCCCGCGCAAGATGCCGCCGAGGCCAACGTACCTGCTCCAGCTGAGCCCCGCATCGCCCGCGTTCTCGAGGTCGGCTGCGGCACGGGCTGCATCTCGCTCTCGCTTGCCTGGGAGCGTCGCGGCCACGTCACCTGCACTGCTACCGATATCGAGCCGCGCGCCATCGACCTTGCTACCAAAAACCGCGATACGCTTGGCCTCACGTCCGACGAGGTCGCCTTTAGCCTCACGAACCTGGTGAGCTCCATTCCCCGCGAAGAGTGGGGCACCTTTGACGTACTCGTCTCCAACCCGCCCTACATCCCCACCGATGTCATGCGCTCGCTGCCGCACGAGGTCAAGGACTTTGAGCCCGAGCTGGCGCTCGAGGGCGGTGCCGACGGCCTCGATATCTTCCGCCGTCTGCTCAACGCGGCACCCTACATGTTGCGCGCCGGCGGCCTCTTTGCCTGCGAGCTCTACGAGGGCGCGCTCGACGCTGCGGCCGAGCTCTGCCGTCAAGCGGGTCTGTCGGACGTGCGTATCGTCCACGACCTCACCGATCGCCCCCGCATCGTCCGAGCCATCGTCACCGAGCCCAAGCAACGCCAGTAATATTTATTAACTGGTTAGCAATAATTATAAAGTAGTTTATAATTAGGACGGCTGAAAGAGGTCGGCCCATGCAACCTCCTACCTTTCGGGAAATCATTGCCCTACTCAAGCACGATGGATTCGTGAAAGTCGCGCAAGTCGGTAGTCATGCCAAGTATGTTTCCGGTGACCGTGTTGTCACCGTGAACGGCTCTGGTGGTGATCGACCAAAGAAGGGCACGTGGGCAAGCATTCGCCGGCAAGCTGGATGGTAGCCGAGGGGGCCATGATGAAACAGCGATTTACCTATGACTGCGTTCTCATAAAAGAAGACGACGGTTACTGCGCCAGCTTCCCGCAGATTCCCGGCGCCTTTGCCGATGGCGATACGCGCGAAGAGGCGATTGCCCATGCCACCGAGGCACTGATGGCGTTTTTGGCCGACGACCTCAACAACGGTTTGACTCCGGCAGGGTACGAACGCTCGGCCGAGGTCGTGGCCCTTTCAGTCGAAATCGACCACGAGGACGCTCGGGAAGCGGCGTGCCGAACATTTAAAGACGCAGCGCTGGACCTCAAAGTCTCCGCTCCGCGGATTACCGCGCTGGTCAAAGCCGGAAAGCTCGATGTTGAACTCGTCGACGGCCGTCGGATGATAACGATAGGCAGCATCGAGCGCTACGCCGCCCAAGAACGCCACGCCGGCAGGCCAAAGAAGTTCGTCGCAGTCCAATAACCCCCTCACTTTCACCGACTACTAGAGCCGCTCACCAAACCAACATGCGCTCTGGGCAAATAGGTTGAACGTTTCGTGCGAGAATGCCCCACAGTAAACAAACTTGCACCAGAGCGTAAGGGGCTGGCATACACATGCAGACGGTCTATCGGGTATACGAGGGAACGCGCGAGCCGCATCGGCTTGCCGTCGAGCGCACGGCCGAGGTGCTCGGCCGCGGCGGCCTGGCTTTGATCCCGACCGAGACCGTCTACGGTGTCGCCGTGGCAGTCAACGCCTTCTCGGACGCCGTGCCCCAAGATACAAGCGAATTCCCATCGTGGCCGCGCGATCCGCAGGCTGCCGTCAATGGCGCCGCAGTTCCTGCGCTCGGCACCGGCTATCGCCGTATCTTCACTCTCAAGCAACGTGAACTCACGCAAACCGTCGCTTGGCTGGTCGATGGCGTCGAAGCACTCGACCGCTATGGCGTGGATATCCCGGAAGATGCCCGCATACTCGCGCGACGATGCTGGCTGGGAGCTCTGACTATCGTGGTCAAGGCAGCCCCCTGCGTGCCGACCTTTATGCGCGCTGCCGACGACACGGTGGCACTTCGCGCTTCGGCCTCGCCCGTGGTGCAGGCGCTCATTCGCGCCTGTGGCAGCCCCCTTGCCTGCACCAGCGCCAACACGCATGGCGCGCCCGCGCCGGCAAGTTTTATCACGGTGGAGGGTCGCATCCTGGAGGGGGTCGATGTTGCCGTCGACGCCGGTGAGACCCCGTGTCGCGACGCCTCGACCATCGTGTCGTTTCAGCACGGCGAGCTCCAGATCCTGCGCCAAGGCGCACTTCCCGCATCAGAGATCGAACGGGTCCTGTCCGACCCGATGCAATAGAAAGGTTTAAGCGATGTCGTTGAATCTGGGCAGCCTGGGCATGGAAGATGCCTCGTTTGACTTTGGCGGTTCCTACATCATGGCGCTCGACTGCGGCACCACCTCGGTACTTGCGACCATCGTCGACGAGTACGGCTGCATCGTCGCGCAGGCACGTCGCAGCGTCAAAACCAGCTTCCCGCGTCCCGGCTGGGTGGAGCAAGACCCCATGGCGGTCCTTGCTAGCCAGATCGCCGTCATGATGGAAGTCCAGTTTAAGAGCGGTATCCACTCCGACCGCATTGCTGCCATCGGCATCTCCAACCAGCGCGAGACCACGGTGGTCTGGGATCGCGTGAGCGGTCAGCCGATCTATAACGCTATCGTATGGCAGTGCCGCCGTACCGCACCTTTGATCGACGAGCTTGTCGAGCAGGGCGCAGAAGGGCTGGTGCGCTCCCGCACGGGACTCGCGCTCGACCCGTATTTCTCGGCCTCCAAGGTGCAGTGGATTCTCGACAACGTCGACGGCGCACGCGAAAGCGCGGCGGCGGGCGACCTCATGTTTGGCACCATCGACACCTGGCTCATCTACAACCTCACCGGCGGCCAGGTCTTTGCCACCGACTACACCAATGCCAGCCGCACGGCACTCTTTAATATCCATACGCTCGATTGGGACGACGACCTGCTGGCACTCTTTGACGTTCCACGTTCCATGATGCCCGAGGTTCGCTGGAGCTCGGGCGACTACGGCCGCGTCGCGAGCGACATCATGACCAACATGCCGCCCATCATGGGCGTGGCGGGTGACCAACAGGCGTCGCTGTTCGGCCACTGCTGTTTCCGTCCCGGCCAGACCAAAAACACCTATGGCACGGGTTGCTTTATGCTCATGAACACCGGCGACGAGATCGTCGAATCCAAGAATGGCCTGGTCTCCACCATCGGTATCGCTGCGGACGGCAAAGTCAGCTATGCGCTCGAGGGCTCTATTTTTGCCGCCGGCTCAACGATGAACTGGCTTCGCAACAACATGGGCATCATCTCGAGCGTGAGCGAGTCGGCACAACTCGCCGCTTCGATTAGCGACAACGAGGGCTGCTACTTCGTTCCGGCCTTTGCGGGTTTGGGTGCTCCCTGGTGGGACCCGCATGCTCGCGGTATCGTGTGCGGTCTGACCGGCGCCTCGAGCCGTGCGACCATCGTACGTGCCGCCTGCGAATCCATGGCATATCAGAGCTACGACGTGCTGCGCGCCATGGAGCAGGACGTGGGGCTTTCGATTGAGCGCCTGTCTGTCGATGGCGGTGCCTCGCGCAACGAGTTCATCATGCAATTCCAGGCCGACCTGCTGGATATCCCCGTGCTGCAATGCGAGACGGTGGAGACCACGGCAATCGGTGCCGCGTACTTGGCGGGTCTTGCCGTCGGCTATTGGGAAGACCTGGAAGAGCTGGAGCAAAATGCCCAGATCGTTAGGACCTTCCTTCCCCACATGTCCGCCGAGCGCCGCGAGCAAAACCTTGCGGGCTGGCGTGATGCAGTCAGGCGCTCGCTCAGCACCTCACAGTAGGGCTGCGATGGGCTGCTCGATACAACAAACCGCTAAACTAATGCATGGCGTGCGGCGGCAACATTGCTGCGCGCCTTGTCAGCAAGGCCGTTTTGCGGCCGCAACGAAAGGGGCAATCAACCCATGACCGTCACCTACGATGCGTCCCGTGTGACGCTTGTCGATCACCCGCTCGTCCAGCACAAGCTGTCGATCCTGCGCGACAAAAACACCGGCACCAACCAGTTCCGTCAGCTCGTGCGCGAACTCGCGCTTTTTGACGGCTACGAGGCCATGCGCGACCTGCCTATGGAAGACGTCGAGGTCGAGACCCCTATCACCACCGCCACGTTCAAACAGCTTGCCGGCAAGAAACTCGCCATCGTGCCCATCTTGCGTGCGGGCCTTGGCATGGTCGACGGCATCCTCGACCTGGTGCCCTCCGCTCGCGTGGGCCACATCGGCATGGAGCGCGACGAGGTCACCCACGAGCCGCACGAGTATTACTGCAAGATGCCCAAGGATATCGACCAGCGCATCTGCCTGGTCGTCGACCCCATGCTCGCCACGGGCGGTTCGGCCGAGATGGCCATCAGCTACCTGCGCGGGCGCGGTGTCAAGGACATCCGCATGCTGTGCATCGTCGCGGCTCCCGAGGGCCTCAAGTCGCTGACCGACAAGGATCCCGATGTACATATCTATACCTGCGCCATCGACGACCATCTCAACGAGGCTGCCTACATCGTTCCCGGCCTCGGCGACGCCGGCGACCGCATCTACGGCACGCTCTAGTCGCTGGGCTAAACGGCCGCGGCTGCAAATACGAAGAAACGGTGCGCGCGGACGAACAAAAGGCGACCGCGCGCACTCCTGTTAACGGACGTTTTGCCCTGCAGGGTTCGAGAAAAACGTATTACCGTACCTGCGGCATAAAGAAGGTCTTAAGAAAACGAACAGGTGCGTATTAACCGATGCTTTTTCGGTTGTACTTTAGCGATTGGCTCGTACAATAGTCACCAATGTTTGGCGGGAACTGTTCTGTGAAGCGTTAAAAAGGAAAGTGAGGACGCCAGTGTTTCAGATAGCCGATCTGCTCGCTATCGTTGCAGGCGTCATCGCGGGCGCAATTGCCTTCCTTCCCTTTGTCTTTACGCTCAAGCCGGTTCTTGACGATAAGCAGAATGCGGACATGCTCAAGGGTATGGTGAGTCTGGCGGTCTCGGCAATCGCTCTGCTCGTCTTTACCTTGGTTGTGTTTGTGTTGTTCGGAGAGGCATTTCGCATGTTCCTCCTGGGCGAGGCGATCGGCTTCGTGGCCTTTATGGCCGCCTGCGCGGTTCGCGTCGCCAAGGCGCTGCGAGATCCTCATGAGGTCGAAAGGTAAGTCGTGGAAATTTTTGAAAAGCTGCCTGATGAGATTAATCATCTGGTCAGCGAGTTCAGCTCCACCCCTGTCGTGGGCGATCTGAGCTGCGGCATCACGCAGTACTCGTTTTGGCTGATCGTCTCCACGATCGTGCTCCTGATCGTCCTGGCCGTGTTCAAGAAGAAGCAGACCCTGGTTCCCAAGGGCTTCTTCGTCAACGGTTTCGAGTACATCATCGAGTACGTCGAGAACGATATCGGCAAGGGCGTCGTGGGTGAGAACTGGAAGAAGCACTTCCCGTTCCTGTGCTCGCTTTTCCTGTTCATCCTGATCAATAACATGATCGGCCTGATCCCAGGAATGAAGCCCGGCACCGGTGCAATCGGCTCCACCGCCGCACTCGCCATTTTCGCCTTCGTGTACTTCATCTACTACGGATGCAAGGCTCACGGCGTGATCGGCTACATCAAGAGCCTCGCCCCGCAGGGCGTGAGCTTCCCGATGAACGTGCTCGTGTGGGTCGTCGAGCTTTTCTCGACCTTCCTGCGCCTCATCACGCTCGCCGTCCGTCTGTTCTGCAACATGTTCGCAGGACACGTGGTCATGGGCTCGTTCGCCATCATGGCGAGCATGTTCATGCAGCCGCTGCTTCAGCAGGTTTCCGCGGCGCACGCCGTCGGCGCCCTGCCTTCGCTGGCCTGGCTTGCCATCCTCATCCTGATCTATGCGATCGAGCTTGTGGTCGGCGCCATCCAGGCTTACGTCTTCACGGTCCTTACCGCCGTGTATGTCTCCGAGGCGGAGGAGGTCGCAGAGGAGGAGTAGTCTTCCGTTCGCGCCTTAAAGGTAAGGCAATTCGTTAAACCGCCGGTGCCCGTACCCATGGAGCCCGGCAGTTATAAAAAGGTTATCCTGCGTGAAATAAGACACGCACGACAAAGGAGGAATCGTGGGAGTTATCGGTTACGGTCTCGGTGTTATCGGCGCTGGTCTTGCTATCGGCCTGTCTGCTCTGGGTGCTACGGGTGCTATGGCCCGTCAGCCTGAGGTCCAGGGCCGCGTGTTCACCGTCTTCATCATGGGCTCCGCCTTCGGCGAGGCTCTGGCTCTGATCGGCTTCGTTGTCGCGCTGATCGTTAAATAGCACGGAGCGTCAAGTATGAATCTTTCATCCCAGAAGAGCGCGATCGCACTCTCCGCGTCCGCGGCCGCGCTGCTCATGCCGGTTTCCGCGTTCGCCGAGGACGGCGCTGCCGGTGCGGACATCCTCATCCCTAAGATGGCGGAGTTCATCCCGGCGCTTATCGCCTTCCTGATTATCTGGATCGTGCTGGCCAAGGTCGCCCTGCCGGGCATCATGAAAACCATGGAGGAGCGCGGCAAGAAGATCGAGGAGAGCCTCGACGAGGCCGAGAAGACCAAGCAGGAGGCTATCGCCAAGCGCGCTGAGTCCGACTCGATCGTCACCGACGCCCGTCGTCAGGCTGCCGACATCGTTCTCGAGGCCCGTAAGGACGCCGAGTCCGAGCGCGCCCGTATCATCGAGGCTGCTCACAAGGAGGCCGAGGAGATCATCGCCAAGGCCCATACGACCGTCGAGGACGAGCGCAAGTCCATTTACGCCGGTGCCGCGAGCTCCATCGCCGATCTGTCCGTTGCCGTCGCCACCAAGATCGTGGGCGAGGCACTCGAGGACGAGACCGAGCAGAAGAAGCTCATCGAGCGCTACATCCAGGAAGCAGGTAGCCTGAATGCCGACTAGCCGCTATCAGGACAAGGTGCTCGAGACCTACGCGCGCTCCCTTCTGGAAGCCGCTAAGGCCGAGAACCATGTGTTCGAGGACCTCGAGATGATCGAGCGCTTGGCTTCTGCCAGCCCCGAGATCATCGCCGTGCTCGACACCATGTCCAAGCGCGACCAGCTCGACCTTCTTCCCAAGGTGGCAGCTGCCTTTAAGTATGTTGCCGAGGAAGACGAGGATGTAGTGGGCGTGACCGTCACCACGGCGATCCCGCTCGACGACGAGCTGCGTCAAACCATCACTAAGAAATGCGAGCAGGACTTCGGCCGCAAGGTATTCCTTATCGAGCAGGTCGACCCGTCTATCGTGGGCGGCCTGGTGCTCGAGGCCCGCGGCGAGCGTCGTGATATTTCCGTCAAGACGCAGCTGCGCATCGCGCAGGAGACCCTCGCAAACTCTGCTAATTCGTACGGAGGTGAAGCCTAATGTCCGAAACCCTCAATGCCCAGGATATCGCCAAGAAACTGCAGGAGCAGCTCACGAGCCTCTCCGCGACGGTCGATACGCATGAGGTTTCAACGGTCGACGAGGTAGGCGACGGCATCGCGCGCGTCTCCGGCCTCAAGAGCGCCATGGCAGGCGAGCTTCTGGAGTTCAAGAGCTCCGATACCGGTGAGACCGTCTTCGGCCTTGCCCAGAACCTTGACCGTGACGAGGTCGGCGCCGTTCTGTTCGGTGCCGTCGACTCCATCAAGGAAGGCGACGAGTGCCGCACCACTGGCCGCATTATGGATATCCCCGTGAGCCGCGCCATGCTCGGCCGCGTCGTCAATCCGCTCGGCCAGCCCATCGACGGCCTAGGCGACATCGTCGCTACGCACCGTCGCCCCATCGAGTTCAAGGCCCCCGGCGTCATCGACCGTACCCCGGTGTGCGAGCCGGTTCAGACCGGTCTGCTCGCTATCGACTCCATGGTGCCTATTGGCCGCGGTCAGCGTGAGCTCATCATCGGCGACCGTAAGACCGGTAAGACCGCCATCGCCATCGACGCTATTCTCAACCAGCGCGGCAAGGGCATGGTCTGCATCTATGTCGCCATCGGCCAGAAGGCCTCCACGGTTGCCAACATCCGCGAGACCCTCGCTCAGCACGGTGCGCTCGACTACACCATCATCGTTTCGGCCACCGCTGCCGATTCCGCCCCTATGCAGTACATCGCGCCTATGGCCGGTGCCGCTATCGGCGAGTTCTTCATGTACAACGGCGAGGACGGCAAGCCCGCCAGCGAGACCAACCCCGGCGGCCACGTGCTCGTCATCTACGACGACCTGTCCAAGCAGGCTGTGGCCTACCGTCAGATGTCGCTGACGCTGCATCGTCCGCCCGGACGCGAGGCCTATCCTGGCGACATCTTCTACCTGCACTCTCGTCTGCTCGAGCGTGCCGTCAAGATGTCCAAGAAGAACGGTTACGGCTCCATGACGGCACTGCCGATCATCGAGACCCAGGACGGCGACGTCTCGGCCTACATTCCGACCAACGTCATTTCCATTACCGATGGTCAGATCTACCTGCAGTCCGAGCTCTTCTTCCAGGGTCAGCGCCCGGCAGTCGACGTGGGCATCTCCGTGTCCCGCGTCGGTGGCGATGCGCAGACCAAGGCCATGAAGCAGGTCGCCGGCAACCTCCGTCTGGACCTCGCTTCGTACCAGGAGCTCGCTGGCTTTACGCAGTTCGGCTCCGACCTCGACGAGGCTACTCAGAAGCAGCTGACCCATGGTGCTCGCATGACCGAGCTCCTGAAGCAGCCGCGTTACAAGCCGTTTGAGGTTGGCGAGCAGATCGTTACGCTGTTCGCTGGCAACGAGGGCTTCCTGGATGACCTGGAGATCGCCGACGTGCTGCCCTTCCGTGCCGAGCTCATCGAGTACATGGACAATGGCTTTGGCTCGCTGCTCGACAAGGTTCGCGCCAAGAAGATCGATGATGACACCAAGGCTGAGCTCTTGCGCGTCATCGGCGACTTCAAGCAGCAGTTCATGGCCAAGCACCATTCGGATGTTTCTGGATCAGAGGAGAACTAAGCCCCATGGCCAACCTTCGCGACATTAAGAAGCGAATCTCCTCGGTTACCACGACCAAGCAGATCACGCGCACGATGGAGATGGTCTCTACGGCCAAGATCCGTCGTGCCCTCGATCGCTCCAAGCAGGCCGAGCCCTATAAGGAGGCGCTGACCGACGTCATGTTGACGGTCGCTGGCGACGCCTCCTGTTCGGGCACCGATCCCATGCTGCAGAAGCATGAGAGCGTCAAGCATGGCCTGATTGTCGTTATTGCCTCGGACCGCGGCCTTGCCGGCGGTTTCAATACGACGGTGGAGCGCACGGCCGAAAAGCTCGCCGCTTCTTGGGCGAACGACGGCATCGAGTGCGAGATCATCGCGTGCGGGCGTAAGCCGGCCACGTATTTCCGTGACCGCGCAAACGTTGTCATGCACTTTGAGGGCAACTCCTCTGAGCCCGATTTCAATCAGGCCCGCATGATTTCCTCTCATATCTGCGATGCGTATCGTGCCGGTGAGCTTGACCGTGTCGAGCTTGTCTACCACCACGCCAAGAACCGCGTGGATCAGGAGCTTCGCGTCGAGCATCTGTTGCCGCTCGACCCCGAGATGATCGCTATGGCCCACGGTCCGCGTAAGAACGAGACCGACGCCCCTAAGCGCATCTCGTCCACGTTCGAGTTCGTGCCCTCTCCTGAGCATGTTCTCGGCAAGCTTGTGCCGTCTTATATCCTGACGGTCATCTACCAGGCCCTGATCGATTCGGCGGCTGCCGAGCAGGGTGCACGCCGCAAGGCCATGCACTCCGCGACGGAAAACGCCACCGCGATCATCTCGACCCTTACCCGCACGTATAGTCGCGTGCGCCAGGCTTCGATCACGACCGAGATCAACGAGATCGTCGGCGGAGCCTCAGCATTGGAGGAACAGTAATGGCTAATAACACCGTAAAGCTTGCGGTCGAGGAAGCCACCAAGAAGACGACTGCCGGTGATGGTCGCATCATGCGAATCATCGGCCCTGTCGTCGACGTCAAGTTTGACGGCGCGGTGCCCCCGATCTACAACGCGCTCACGGTCGAGGCCGAGACCCCGATCGGTCATCTGAGCACGATCCTTGAGGTCGAGAGCCAGCTTCCGGGCGGCGTCGTCCGCACGGTCGCCATGTCCTCGACCGACGGCCTGCAGCGCGGCCTCATCGCCACCGATACCGGTGAGCCCATGAAGATGCCCGTTGGTCCCAAGACGCTCGGTCGCATTTGGAACGTCATGGGCAAGCCCGTCGACGGCAAGCCCATGCCCGAGGTGGAGGAGTTCTACCCCATCCACCATGCAGCGCCCCGCTTTGACGAGCTCACCACCAAGACCGAGATCTTCGAGACCGGCATCAAGGCCGTCGACCTGCTCGAGCCCTACATCCGTGGCGGCAAGACCGGCCTGTTCGGCGGCGCCGGCGTCGGCAAGACCGTTCTGATTCAGGAGCTTATCAACAACCTCGCCCAGGAGCACGGCGGCACCTCGGTGTTCACCGGTGTCGGCGAGCGTACCCGCGAGGGCACCGACCTGTTCCTCGAGATGAGCGAGTCTGGCGTTATCGACAAGACCTGCTTGGTTTATGGTCAGATGAACGAGCCGCCTGGAGCGCGTCTGCGCATCGGTCTGGCCGGCCTTACCACCGCTGAGTACTTCCGCGATCGCGGCCAGGACGTCCTGCTGTTCATCGACAACATCTTCCGCTTCTCCCAAGCGGGTTCCGAGGTTTCCGCACTGCTGGGCCGTATGCCGTCCGCCGTTGGTTACCAGCCCACACTGGCTACCGAGATGGGTGACCTCCAGGAGCGCATTACCTCGACCAAGACGGGATCCATTACCTCCGTCCAGGCTGTCTACGTCCCCGCAGACGACCTGACCGACCCGGCGCCTGCCACGACGTTTACGCACCTCGACGCCACCACGGTTCTTTCGCGTAGCATTTCGTCGCTCGGCCTGTTCCCGGCTATCGACCCGCTCGCATCTTCCTCCGACGCTCTCGATCCCTCGATCGTTGGCGAGGAGCACTACCGTGTCGCCGTCAAGGTCCAGGAGCTCCTGCAGGAGTACTCCGACCTTCAGGACATCATCGCCATTCTGGGTATGGACGAGCTGTCCGAGGAGCAGCGCCTTACGGTCAACCGTGCCCGTAAGATTCAGCAGTTCCTCTCGCAGTCCTTCCACGTCGCCGAGAAGTTCACCGGCAACCCCGGTGTCTACGTCCGCGTCGAGGATACCGTCCGCTCTTTTGCCGAGATTGTCGACGGCAAGGCCGATGACCTGCCCGAGCAGGCTTTCCGCTATGCTTCCACGATTGAGGACGTGCGCGAGCGCGCCCGCAAGATGGGGGAGAAGTAGGTTATGCGTATCCGCATCGTGTGCCCCGTGAGCTGCGCCTATGAGGGCGACGCTGCGTTTGTGTCGATTCCGTCCACGGATGGCGAGTTTGGCGTCCTGCCTGCTCACTCCAGCGAGATCTGCACGATCGACCGCGGTTACGTTCGCGTTTCCGATAAGGCCATGGGCACTGTCGACCACACGTTTGCCGTGGCCGGCGGCTATGCCCAGGTTGCGGACGATGTCGTGACCGTTCTCGCCGAGCGCGCTTGCGATTTGGCGACCGTCGATGCCGACAAGCTTAAAGCTGATATTCAAGGTTTTGAAGAGAAGCTGGGTAATTTGTCGGAGGATGATGCACGCCGCGCCTACCTCTATAATGAAATCGCATGGTGTAAGCTCAAGCTTGCCCAATAGTCAAACGATTTAGCGTTCGACCATTTGCGAACACATCATGCCCGGGATGGCCCAGCCACCCCGGGCATGCTTTTTGAAAGGGTAGACCTTGGATATTATCCGCGTTGAGGGTGGCCACGCCATCGGAGGCTCCGTGCCCGTCTCGGGTGCCAAGAACTCCGCGCTCAAACTCATGGCGGCAACGCTTCTGGCGCCGGGCAAGACGACGCTGCAGAACGTGCCCGATATTTCCGATGTCCACGTGATGGGCAAGGTGCTCAAGGGCATGGGCGCTACGATCGATGTTCTCGACGAGCACACGCTCGAGATTGATACCTCTCAGGTCGATTCATGGGAGGCCCCCTACGAGCTCGTTGCCAAGATGCGCGCTTCCACCGCCGTCATGGGACCCCTGCTGGGCCGCTTCCATCGCGCCAAAATTGCCATGCCGGGCGGCTGCAACCTGGGTGCTCGCAAGATCGATATGCATATTCTTGGTCTTGAGGCCCTGGGCGTCGAGTTTGATACCGCCCACGGCTATATCAACGCCAGCGCGCCTCAGGGCCTGCGCGGCACCACCGTCACGCTCGAGTTCGCCAGTGTCGGTGCGACCGAGAACCTCATTATGGCATCCGTGCGCGCGCAGGGTACCACGGTTATCGACAATGCCGCCCGCGAGCCCGAGATCGTCGATCTCGCCAACATGCTCAACGAGATGGGCGCCACGATTGTTGGCGCCGGCACTCCCGTCGTGACTATCGAAGGCGTGGAAGAGCTCCATCCCGTTACCCATCGCGTGGTGGGCGACCGCATCGAGGCCGGTACCTTTATCGTTGCCGGTGCGTTGATGGCCGACGATCGCGGTGTCGATGTCACGGGCTTTTGCCCCATTCACTTGGGCATGGTGCTCAAGAAGATGGAGCTCATGGGTATCGACTGCGAGCGCGTCGAGGATGGCGTCCATGTGAACCGTGCCGAGCGTATCAAGCCGGTCGACATCCAGACGCTTCCGTTCCCCGGTTTCCCGACCGACATGCAGGCGCAGATTATGGTGCTCTCCGCCCTTGCCGACGGCAGTTCCGTTATTACCGAAAACATCTTCGAGAATCGCTTTATGTTTGCCTCTGAGCTGGTGCGCATGGGTGCCGACATTCGTATCGAGAGCCATCATGCCATGATTCATGGCGTCAAGGGCTTCTCGGGTGCACAGGTTACCTCGCCCGATCTGCGCGGCGGAGCGGCCCTCGTCGTAGCGGGCTTGATTGCCGACGGGACGACCGAGGTTTCGGCTATCCATCACATCAAGCGCGGCTACGAGCATTTTGTCGAAAAGCTGCAGGCGCTTGGCGCGCATGTCGAGCATGCTACCGTCCCCGATCCCGTCATCTACTAATACAGGTTGCCTATGTTTAATAAAAAGCCCCTCGCGGATACCACCACTCGAAGACCCTCAACTGGTGCGCAGGCCAAGATCTACAGTCGCGATAACGTGGCTCGCTATTCCGAGCGCGCTCGCCAACGTCGTCGTAGCCACACGATTCGTCACGTCGCGCTCATTGTCGTGCTTGGCGTGCTGTTGAGTGCCACTACCGCTGCCGGCCTGTGGTTTGCCACCATTATGGGCAAGCTCGGCGATTCTAATGTCATTACCGACAATCTGCGTCGGGTTCTGGTTGACACCGATGAGGCAAAGGATCCGTTCTACGTGCTGCTTCTTGGTACCGACGGCCGTCCGGGCGAGGATACGTATCGTGCCGACTCGATTATCCTGGCACGCATCGACCCCACGCAAAAGCAGGCGACGCTCATTTCCGTTCCGCGCGACACCAAGGTCGAGTACAAGGGCGAGACCATGAAGATCAACGCCTGCCATACCGTTGGCGGCGCCGAGGCCATGGTCGAGGCGGTCAACGAGCTGTGCGGTGTTCAGATTTCCCACTATGCCGAGGTCAGCTTCGACGGTATGCAGGCGCTGATTGATTCGGTTGGCGGTATCGACATTAACGCAACCGATGATGTTGACGACCCCGAGCACCTGGATATTAAGATTACCGCTGGCCAGCAGCATATGGACGGTGCCACCGCCCTTACCTATGCCCGCTGCCGCTACACCTATGCCGACGGCGATTACACGCGCATGCGCCACCAGCGTCAGGTGCTTGGCGCCCTTGCCAACCAGATTCTCAATAACTTCGATGCCACGAAGATCTTTGGCCTGGTTAATTCGCTGTCCGATATGCTCGTAACCGATATGAGCGTTCAGGATATCGTGGCTACGGTCAATGCCATGCGCGGTATGGATGTCGACGGTATCTACTCGGCCAACCTGCCCTCGTACGCCGACGACAGCACCATGATCGACGGTGTGAGCTACGTCTTTGTCTACGAGGACGAACTCAAGGAAATGATGGAGCGCGTCGATGCCGGCAAGGATCCCAAGGGTCCCAACACCATGGGTCTTTCCGACGGTTCCAGCTCTACGATCGGTGACCTCAGCAACAACACGTCTGACGACTACGCAAACGGTACCGCAACCTCATCGGTCAGCTCTGACGATTCCGATGATTCAAGCGATTCGAGCGATTCGGACTACTACGAAGAGCCCACCGGCGACGGCAACGGCTACGAAGCCAATTATTAGGGTTACGCGGGCTTACCAGCCCGCGTAACCAGTTGACGCTGCAAACCCGCCAGAGCGGCAATCTGCCTTTCAACTTCGGCGGCATGATCAAAAGATCAATGCCGCCTCGTTTCAGGGCACCTTGCTCGCTCTGGCGGGTTTTCGCTGTCGTTGCCAAAACATCGGCGTTGCCTTGGTCCGGACTAGTCGTTGGGTAGTCATTGGGGACGTTCTTAAACGACTAGTCAAACAAGAACGTCCCCAATGACTACCCACAAAGCGAGAGTGGATGTCGTCATTTTGCGGCACTTGGGGACGTTCCTTTTGTGCCGGCAGTTTGGGACACTCCTTGCGTTAAGAGGCTGGCGTGCGTCAACCTGTTCTCATTGCAGCAAAAAATCGCCCCGTTATTGGTTGAGGACGGGGCGATTCGTCTTTTGGACTTGTGCAGCCAGGCTTATGCAAAGCGGGCGACGAGCTCCTGGAGCACGTCGGTCATCTTGACGAGCGAACTGACCGGGACGAACTCGTTGACGCCGTGGTAGCAATAGCCGCCGGTGGAAAGGTTGGGGCAGGGCAGACCGCGGAACGACAGCTGCGCGCCGTCGGTGCCGCCGCGAATCGGCAGCACTTGGGGCTCAACGCCGCAGGCAAGGTAGGCTTCCTTGGCAACATCAATAAGCTCGGGATAGTCACGAACGATTTCGGCCATATTTCGATACTGCTGCTTAATCTCGACCGTTACGCGCTCCTCACCCAGACGCTGGTTGAGCATCGAGGCGGCGGCATCAATAAGGTCGAGTTTCTGCTGGAACTTGGCGGCGTCATGGTCGCGGACGATGTAGCGCGCCGTGGCGTGATCGACGGTTGCAGATACGCCCTCAAGGTGATAAAAGCCCTCGTAGCCTTCCGTATACTCCGGGCGCTGCACGTAGGGGAGCAACGCGTTGAAGTCGCAGAACAGATTGCCTGCGTTGACCATACGGCCCTTGGCGTCGCCCGGGTGGATGGACTGGCCCTCAAAGCGGATGGTCGCCTCGGCGGCGTTAAAGCACTCCCACTCCAGCTCGCCGATGGGGCCGCCGTCGACCGTGTAGGCGTACTTGCAGCCAAAGGTATCGATATCCAACAGCTCGGCTCCGTGACCGATCTCCTCGTCAGGGCAGAAGCAAATGCCGAGTGCGGGATGGGGCAGAGAAGGGTCCTGAGCGATACGCGCGACAAGCGACATGATCTCGGCGACGCCTGCCTTGTCGTCCGCGCCCAGCAGCGTGGTGCCATCGCTGCAGACCAAGTCCTCACCCGCGAGGTCGTTCAGGGCGGGAAGCTTGGCGGTACTCATGGCAACGGGCTTACCGTCAACCGTGCCGCAGACCAGGTCGCCGCCTTCGTAGTGTACGATGTGCGGCTTCACGCCGGCGCCCGGTGCAACTTCGGTGGTGTCGAGATGGGCGATCAGGCCCAGGGCGGGCTTGTCCTCAGCGCCCGCACTTGCGGGGATATGCGCGCAGACATAGGCATGCTCGGTCACGTGGGCATCTTCCGCCCCAAGCTCGCGCAGCTCTTCAGCCAGCACGTTGGCAAGGTCAAACTGAACGGCGCTCGAAGGTACCTGGTCGCAGTTTGCATCCTCGGACTGCGTGTTGATCTGGACGTAGCGCAAAAAGCGCTCGAGGACATCGGGGTTCGTGGTGGTGTTTTCCATAAAGACCGCTCCAATCTTGGTCGTCGTGTGCAACAAGAACTCTAGCACGGTATGCCACGGCATACCGCGACGCTTGGATGGGGTAGAATCAGCCATTGAATGCAGAAGGGACGGAAGATCATGGATACGACAAATAGCTCGCGCGAACTACATCTGACGGTGGCGAACGAAGACTACTTGGAGTGCATGGTTCGCATTGAAAGCGAAGAGGGGGAAACCAACGGCGTGCGATCGGTCGACATCGCGCAGCGCCTTGGCGTCTCCAAGGCATCGGTCAATAAAGCGGTTTCGGCGCTCAAGGCATCCGAGCTTGTCGAGCAATCGCACTATGGCAAGGTAATCCTGACCGATCGCGGCCGCGAGGTTGGCACGGCTATCTGGTACCGTCATCGCCTCATCCGCACGTTTTTGGTTCAGGAGCTCGGTGTCGAATTTGAGCGAGCCGATTCCGAGGCCTGCATGATGGAGCATGCGCTATCCGAGGACACGATGAGCCGCTGGCTCGCCTATCTCGAAAAGCAGGGAATCAGCGTCGAGGAATAGCGGGATATATATGGATACGAGTTATTACAACCGCTTTGGTGCCGAGGAACTTACGCGCCGCTTGTCGAGCGAGACCTTGTTGGCGCAGGGCCCCATGGGCAGTGTTCTGTTGAGTGAGTACGACGCCGCCGATATTCCACCGGCGTTTTGGAATCTGGCGGAGCCGCAGACCGTTTCTCGTATCCATCGCTTGTATGTCGCCGCCGGTGCGCAGGTGCTCATTACCAATACCTTTCAGGCATCAAGCTATGCCCTCAAGCACGACCAGATTGCGCCGTCCGTGGCGGAGGTCAATCGCGGGGCCGTCGACGATGCCCGCCAGGCGCACCCTCAGCTGCTGCTGGGCTCGATGGGTCCGATCGGTATTGAGTGGTTTGCCGAGGACTCTGCCGAGTTTCGTGAGATCCGAGGCATTGCGCGCGAACAGGCGCACGCCTTGCTCAATGCTGGTGTTGATGGTCTGCTGATCGAGACGGTGACGTCTATCCGTAATTTGCAGCCCATGCTTGCCGGCGCTCGAGATGCCGCTGACGGCATGCCTGTCCTGGTGAGTTTTGTCGTTGATGACAAGGGCGACCTGTTGGGCGATGGCCTCAACATCGAGGCAGCCGTTTTGTACGCCGAAAAACACGGCGCAAACTCGGTTGGTGTTAATTGCTGTTCGCTTGCGGCCGCGAACGCGGCGGTGCCCAGGATGGTTGCATCGGCGACTACTCCCGTCACGGTGCGTCCCAACGTGGGCGATCCGGTCCAGACTCAGGATGGCCCCGTATGGCACGAGAACCCCGAAGCTTTCGCGCGCGCATGCATCGAATGGAGGCATGCCGGTGCCGCAATGGTGGGCAGTTGCTGTGGAACCACGGCAATCACTACGGCAGCGATGGCCGAGGCGCTCGATATATAAAGGGCAAAACCGCTCCATACGGGGCGGTTTTTATTGCCTGCATGTCCTCGGCAGCATTTGCCCAAATGGTGAATGCTGGTGCCGGCAGGTTGCCGAGTGTGTATCGCGGGTATACCTCATGCGTACCATGATCCAAACACTGTGAGGTGTCTGCGCGTGTGCGCGATAATTCATTTTGGAACTGACGGTTGGCGCGCTCGCGTCGATGAGGACTTCAATGCCGATAACGTTGCCCGTATCGCCGATGCCGTCGGCGAGTTGTGGCAAAAGACCAATCCGGGCAAAACGGTATATATAGGGTTCGACACTCGGCCCTTAGCGCGCGAGTTCGCTGAGCTTGCGGCAGGCGTGCTTGCCGCTCACGGATTGGACGCAGTGCTCGCATCTCGGCCTGTTCCGACCCCCGCCCTTACGTGGGCGGCGGCGTATGACGGCGAGGCCTGCGGCGCGCTCATGGTGACGGGGTCCCATCATCCGCAGGGTTATCTGTGTCTCAAGATTCGCATGGGTGACGGCTCGACCGCCAACCAGGATGTCATCGAAGAGCTCGAAGAGACCATGGCTCCCGAGCCAATGGGGATCGAGGGGCAATATCGCACCGCGGATATCATTCCTGACTATATGCAAGCGGTGGCATCGTTTGTCGATGCCGAAGCCATCCGCGCCGCGCACCTGCGCGTGGTTGTTGACCCCATGGGCGGCGCAGCCCAGGGCTATCTAGCCGACTTGCTGCGCGAGCTTGGCGTTGAGGTGCACGAGATTCACGCCGGGCAGGCGCCTGACCAAGAAGATATCTGCCCCGACCCCGTTGAGCCGTGGGTGGACGCTTGCGAGCATACGGTTATCGAGGACGGAGCTTGCGCTGGCCTGGTGACCGACGGCGACGCCGACCGTATCGGCGCGGTTGACGAGCGCGGCAGATATATACATCCGCATCAGATCATGGCGCTCGTTTTGGGCGACTTGGTTCAATTTCGTAATTTGGAGGGGCGCGTCGTCGTCAATCTTTCGTGCTCGACGCTCGTGCGTCGCATTGCCGAGGCGCTTGGCTGCCGCGTGACCGTCAAACCAGTCGGTTTCAAATATATAGCGGCAGAGATGAAGAAGGGTGGCGTCCTCATAGGCGGCGAAGAAGCCGGTGGTATCGGCATCGCCGCGCATATGCCCGAGCGCGATGGAATCCTCGCCTGTCTGATTCTGTGTGAGCTTATGGCAAAGACGGACGCGCCTTTGGGCGTTCTGGTCGACCAACTCGAGGACAGATTTGGTAAGACGAGTTACGGTCGACGCGATTTGCGCCTTGAGGCCGAAGATGCCGAAACGTTACGAACCCTGCTGCCGGGCGTAAACCCCAAGTCGATTTGTGGCAAGGTACCGCAAAACGTTAGTCATATGGATGGCTTGCGTTTAGCATTCGAGGATGATACGTGGCTGCTGGTCCGTCCTAGCGGGACCGAACCAGTGGTGCGCGTCTACGCCGAGGGGTTCTCAGTGGAAGAGCGTGATGAGTTGCTCGATGCTGGCTGTGCTTTAGCTAGGGGAACGTATCCGCTTTAACCATGAGACTGCCTTATATAAAGAGATGCTCGGCGAGCGGTAGTTAACGGCTGGCAAACGTTAGTCGGATCCCAAATTGTGTAGGAAATGTGTACGCCCAGATTCCCGCCCCCGGCGCCCCTCCGGTCTGGCAATATATCTCCTTGCCGCGCGGCCCGGTCGGACCGGATCAGCCGCCAGGCGTGCACCTTGAGAACCGGATACTGCGAGGATGGACACATTCAG
>CAUHFS010000039.1 GCA_959605475.1 uncultured Collinsella sp.
GCTGCGTCGAATTTCCGGCGTGCTTTAGCTGAAAGAAAAAGATGGTGTGCGGAGCTTTGCTCCGCATTTGAGATGGGAGCTCCCGCGGCTCCCGAGAGGCATCTCTCATGCAAAAACTTTTGTTGGGTAAAGTCCGAGGTCAATGGCGTTTTATACCGAGAAATTCAAAAATAGTTGAAAATTCATTACAAATTTGCGTTGACTTTAGGTAACTAAAGTTTCATACTCCTTTTTCAACCACTGGGGGATGTGAACACGCACGGATCGTTCGCATCATGATTGAAGAGGATTTTTTAGACATGTTCACGCATCAGCTAAACATTATCAGCGTAGTAATTATCTGATGCGGGTTAGCACATACAGCTAGCCCGTACGATAACGGGCGGCTGATGAAGATGAGGGCCGTCGAGCGCAACCGACGGCCCTCATTTTTTATGTCTGAGAAGTTCTTTTTAGAGGAGGAAATGTAATGAACGGAGTTTTGCTCATGGTTGTGGCCGCGGCGGTGCTCGCCTGCGGCTATCTGGGCTATGGCCGATGGCTGGCCAACAAGTGGGGCGTTGACAAAGAGGCCCTCACGCCGGCCAAGCGCATGAAGGACGGCAAGAGCTTCTCGCCCGTCTCTGCCTTCACCGCGTTCTCGCACCAGTTCAGCTCGATCTGCGGTGCCGGCCCTGTTACGGGTACGATCGTCGCCATGGCCTTTGGCTGGCTGCCCGTCGTGCTCTGGGTCCTCGTCGGCGGCATCTTCTTTGGCGCCGTCCACGACTTTGGCGCCCTGTATGCCTCGATGAAGAACAACGGCAAGTCGCTCGCTCAGCTCATCGAGAAGTACATCGGCAAGACCGGCCGTCGCCTGTTCCTGCTGTTCTGCTGGCTGTTCTGCATCATCGTCATCGCCGCCTTCACCGACATGGTCTGCAAGACGTTCATGTTCACCCCGGCCGTTGACGCTTCTGGTGCTGCTACCGGTGCCATCGACTTCACCAAGTCCTATGCCGCCGGCTGCGCTGGTACCATCTCCATCCTGTTCACCTTCGTCGCTATCGCCTTTGGTTGGGCCCAGAAGAAGTTCAACCTCACCGGTGCTACCGAGTTCGTCACCGGCGTGGTCCTCATGGTTCTCATGTTTGCCGTCGGTATGCAGTTCCCGGTCTACCTGGATAAGTTCCAGTGGTTCGCCGTCGTCATGGTCTACCTGGTCTTCGCTGGCGCTATGCCCATCCAGATGCTCAAGACCCCGCGTGACTACCTCACTTCCATCATGATGATCGTCATGATCGTTTGCGCTGTCCTCGGCATCGTCGTCCTGGGCGTCAACGGTCAGGCCACCATCACCGCTCCGGTCTTCACTGGCTTCTCCACTGCCTCCGGCATGATGTTCCCGGTCCTGTTCGTCTCCGTCGCTTGCGGTGCTCTCTCCGGTTTCCACAGCCTCGTTTCTTCCGGCACCTCTTCCAAGCAGGTCGAGAAGGAGCAGGACGCCGTCAAGGTCGGTTACGGCGCAATGATCGTCGAGTCCTTCGTCGGCATCCTTGCCATCATCGTCGCCGGCATCATGTTCTCCGATATGAACACCGCCGGTACCGGCGCCCTCAACGCTGGTGTCGCTTCCACCCCGTTCCAGATCTTCGCCGCTGGCATCTCCCGCGGTATGCAGGCCTTCGGTGTTGACGGCACGCTCGCTACCGTCTTCATGACCATGAACGTCTCCGCTCTGGCCCTGACCTCGCTCGACGCCGTCGCCCGCATCGCCCGCACCTCGTTCTCCGAGTTCTTTGCCCAGACCAACGATGCTCTGGCCATCGAGTCCAAGGCCGGCTATATGAAGGTCCTCGGCAACCCCTGGTTTGCCACGGTCGTCACCCTGCTTCCCGGTCTCGCCCTCGCTTTTGGTGGCTATGCCAACATCTGGCCGCTCTTTGGTGCTTCCAACCAGCTGCTCGGCGGCATGACCATGATCACCCTCGCCGTGTTCTGCAAGTGCACCGGTCGCAAGGGCTGGATGCTCTACGTGCCCGTCGCCTTCCTGCTCTGCTGCACATTCACCTCGCTGGTCCAGAGCGCCATGGGCTGCATGACCGCCGTCCAGGCCTACGGTTTCTTCGGTACCATCCCGGCTACCGCCATCACGGCCGCCGTCTCCGTCGCCGCCACCAAGGGCCTGCAGCTCGTTTTCGCCGTCCTGCTGATGGTCCTGGGCCTCATCGTCGCCGTCAACTGCCTCAAGGAGTTCTTCGGCAAGGAGGCCGGCTCCATGCCCGACGAGGAGCCCGAGTGGTCCGAGATGGGCAAGGCCGAGTACGGTCGCGCCGCTGCCGCTGAGGCTCCTGCCGACGCCGAGGCCGCTAAGGCCTAGTCGGTCGGACGGGTTGAATCTCCCATCTATTTGACTCGGAAAGACCGGGTCCGCAATCAAGCGGACCCGGTCTTTTTTCTTGTGATAACAGGTGGTGCAAGGGCGTTCTCGCAGATGTTTTGCGTGGATAGGCTCGTGCGTTGTACCATATGGACGTATATGTGTGCATATGAAAGGGGCCCCGTGGCCAAGACGGTATATTCCGATAATCAAAACAATGTCGATGCTCTGGCTGAGCGTCTGAGCAGCCAGACATCGCTTTCTGCCGAGCGCGCCAAGCTGGTTGCCTACGACCTGCTCTGCCGCAAGGCGCTCAAGATTAAGTCGAGCGCGCTGGCGCAGATTTTCCGCTCCGTCGATAAGGAATGCGACACCAAGGCGATGCGCGATGAGCTTATCGCGGCAAATATCGTGACCAAGATCGAGGGCAGCGGCATTAACGGGCGCCCGGCGTTCTATACCATCAATGTCGAGATCCGCGATGCCCAGGAGCAGCCTGCCGAGTCCGTCGAAGATTTTGTCGTCGAGGATTCCGCTGACGTGCCTGCTGTGGAAGAAGCTGCTCCGCGTGAGCATGTCGATACCGATGAGTTGCTCGATGAGAACGTCGTGCGTGCCTTTACGGCCAAGGCGGGACGCGGCGGTTTTGGCGGGGGTGGCAAGCGCGATGCGCAGCGCCGCGCCCAGCAGGAGCGCTTCCGTCGCGCCGTTGCTCGAAAGGGCGAGACGGATGCCGAGGCTGTTGAGACCGAGGTTGCTGCCGAGTCGCAGAGGCCCGCGAAGGAGCAAAAGCCCGTGGAGGCCCAGGAGCCCCAGCGTCGCCGTGGTGCCCACTTTAAGGCTGCGCAGCAGGATGTCGCGCATGAGGTTGAAGAGCCTTCCGAGGCTGCAGACGATGTTGAGGAGTCTGCCAAGAAGGCTCCGGGTTCATGCCGTCCCGGGCGTGGTTTTGCGAGGCGCGCGTATCCCGTAAGGCGTCAGGAGAAGGGCGAGCCGGCTTCGACCGCTCAGGCCGAGAAGGCCGAACAAACCGAGAAAACCGTTGAGCCGGCGGCTCGCGAGCAGCAACCTTCCGAGTCGCAGCCTGCGGCTGACACTGAGGTCAAAGCTCAACAGACCGCTGATAAGCAGGCTGGGGAGAGCGCCTCAGGCAAGCCTCGCCGCCGTCGTCACCGCGGCGGTCGTGGCTCAAATGCCGAGGCCGCGGCCGAGAAGACAGCGACACAAAACGGAGATGAGAAGGCCGAGACTCCGGTGGATCAGGTCAAGCGCCAGCCGGCGAAGGAGGCCAAGTCCGATCGTCCGCAAAAGCGCTCGTCTGCGCCCAAGCAGGAACGTAATACCCGGGCAGATTCCAAGCGTAAGCCTCATGCACAGGCTGAGCCTGCCGCGGCTGATAGTGCTACCCAGCAGCCCGAGTCGGCCGTCCACGGCGAGGTATCGGCGTTTGCCCTTGCCCGCGTTTTGGGCAGGCAGCTGCTCAAAGTTGTCCCTACGCCTACGGCGCTCTCTAAGATCAAGGAGCAGCAGACTCAAATTGTTAAGGTCGAGGGCAAGGACGGCAAAAAGGCGCCGCAGCGCACTCAGCACAACGAGATGTCCAACCGCAAGATTGCCGAGGAAATCGCAATCATCCAGGCTTGGATCGAGCAAAACCGAGGTGCCGATACGCCGGTTGCCTCGCGCCGCCAGCGTGCCTACCAGATTTTTAACGACGAGAAGGCTTTTGACGGCAAGCACGGTGAGCGCCTGATAAGGCGCATGACCGAAAAGGGCATCAGCATGCAGGCGATCAAGGTCGCCCCCAACCGCCCCGTGCACTTTACGGGTTTCTTTACGCTGGGCGCCGATAAGCCGTTCATTATGGTCGAGAACCTGGACACCTACGACGAGATCGTCAGGCTGCTGCGTGGCCGCAAGCACGCCAAGCTCTTTGGCATCAAGGTGGGCGGCGTGATTTTTGGCGGCGGATGCAAGGCGAGCGTCTCGCATGCCCTGGACGATTATCTGGCCGAGATCGGCTATCGCTTTAACTACGTCTACTACGTGGGCGATATCGACCGCGAGGGCGCGCGCATCGTCGAGCAGGCTCGCAATGCCAATGTGGTTGAGATTCGCCTGCATGCCGGTATGTACCGCGCCATGCTCGCCGAGCATAAGCGTCGCGTGAAGGCCGGCGGCGAGTGCGAGCCCGCGGCTGCCAACCAGGGCGTGCCGCAGAATCTGGCGGCGACGATCAAGGATCTGCCCATGGTCACGCGCGTGCAGTTCCGCAATGTGCTGCGCGAGGGCGGGCGCATTCCGCAGGAGATTCTGATGACCGCCGACTATCGGGATGGCGACTCGGGAAGCTTCGACCGCATGCTTAACAACTAAATTTCGCCGGCCCCGCTCTCCCGGGGGCTGTCGTGGCTTGGCCGTTGCACGCGGCTCGCTTTTCGGAACGGGGCTGACGGACACGTTCCGAAATCTACCACCGTCGCTGTACAGGGTGTCTATAAAGAGCCGTGGCCAAAAAACGGCAAATATGAGTACTGATACTCTTTTAGTAGCAGTAATTTTGACCACATTTAAGGTGATTTGACGTGTCGATCGAGCAGATAAGCTGCCGTATCTCCTCAAGTGTTCATTAAAGGAAGACCTTGATGCGAATAAATCTCATTAAGATCTTCTTTTATTAACGAAAATAATGTAGCTACAACGGTAACAGTACTCATATTTGCCGTTTTTTGGCCACAGTCCTTCGGAGGGTCCTCGAAAATAGTCCCGAGCCGGCACTTGGGGACGTTCCTATAATGTCGGCACTTAGGAGCGTCCCCAAGTGCCGACACCGCGTCTGCCTGCGGCGGCCGCGCTCCGCTGCGTCGCTCCGCATCCTTGCGGGTTCGGATTCCTCCGCTTGGCGGCGTTGGCTCGATTTGCTTGACGTGAGGGGCTCTTGGCTGGTGTGGGACGGAGGGATTCCGCGTCCGCCTGGTCGGCGGCCGCGCCCCGCTGCGTCGCTTCGCTCCTTGCGTGCTGCGCTGGAAAACGCTTCGCGTTTCCTCAGCTCCGCACCCTTGCGGGTTCGAATTCCTCCGCTTGCCCACAAGAAAGCGCCCTGGGCCGTTATGGGCTTAGGGCGCTCAGTTTTAATGGCTGGGACGGAGGGATTCGAACCCCCAACAGCCGGCACCAAAAACCGGAGTTCTACCGTTGAACTACGTCCCAATGTGTGGTGTTGCCCAAAAGCAACTCGTTTAGTTTACCTAATCTGCGAGGGCATCGCAAACGCCGTCGAGTAGGCGTACAGCGAGTGTCTGCGCGTCGCTGGCCGTGAAGGTGCCGTTGTAGCGCGTCATGCCCGTGAGCTCAATGCGAATGCGTGCCGGCTTCTGCTGTGCGGCGACATTGGCAGTGCGGATGCGCTGGGCCAGGTTGTGGCACTCGGCGAGGGCAATCGTGGCGCGCGGTGCGGCGTCGGCGGGCAGCTCGTCGCTTGCAATCTCGAGCACCAGGTCAACGTCGGTTGGGACCTCGGAGTCGCAGAGCATCATGCCGCTGTTGTCGGTCGTTGCCGTGGCGATATTCCACATGCGCGACGCAACACTGCGTGCGATGGGGTCCTCGCCGATAACGGCAATCTGGAAGCGCTCGAGCACGTTGGCGGCGCGAGCAAAACCGATGCGGGACTCGGCTTCGGTGACCGAGGGCTTGCCCTCCCACACATGGTGCAGGCGGTTGATGTAGGCGTAGGTGTCCTGGAAGGCCATGCCGTCGGCAAACAGGCCGACATTTTCCTGGAACTGCTGCAGGGCGGCCTCGGTATGCGGACCAAAGTAGCCGTCGTCTTCGCCACAGGCAAAGCCCAAAACGTTGAGAGCGCGCTGCAGGGCCTGCACATCGGCGCCATGGAAATTGGGCATGCGCAGATAGAGGGTGCGGTCGCCCAGCTTATACGAAGCGTCTACAAGGGCGCTCCAACAGGGGATATCGACGGCATGACCAGCAGCAAGGCCGCTGTCGAGCCTGAAAGTGCTGACGGCCTGCTCAGTGGTGGCTCCAAAGTACTTGTCGGTGACTTCGGCGGCATCGATCGCGTAGCCGAGCTGCAGGAGACGAGACTGCACGTCCTCGACGGCTGCTCCTTGCATGCCCGTTGTAATAGGTTCCATGAACGAACCCCTTTCGGCGTACCATTCGTACTATTTGAGCGTCTGTCGGATAGACAACGCAAAGGGATGCATAAACATGCACTCAACAGTGTAGCAAGTTGTGCCTAAATACGCTGCTGACAGGTTTTATAACCCCCGTTAGTTAAGGCGCTCCACAAAGAAATCTGCCATGGAGAGGAACAGCTCGCGTGCGTGCGGATCAAGCTCAACGTTCTCGATGGCCGCTTTGGCCTTAGCGGTCAGGTCGAGCGCGTAAGTGTGGGCGTAATCGATGGAGCCGGTTTCCTGGAAGATCTCCACGGCGCGTGCGAGCTGTGCGGGATCATCGGTGCCCGAGGAAAGAATCGTCTCGACCTCGTCGTGGTGGCGCTCATCAGAGAGGGCGTGTACGGCGACAAGCGTGCGCTTGCCCTCGGTGATGTCGGTACGGAAGTCCTTATTGGCGGCTTCCTTGGTGCCAACAAGGTTGAGCAGATCATCTTGGATCTGAAAGGCAAGACCCGTGTGCAGGCCAAAGGTGCGCAGCGCCTCGATTTGCTTATCGCTGCCGCCGCCAATAATGGCTCCGGCGGCAAGTGGCGTCGCTCCGCTGTAAAACGCGGTCTTGTGCGTCGCCATGTCCAGGTAGTCATCAACCGAGATATCAAAGCGCTCATCACGGACCCAACCCAGGTCGAGCGCTTGACCCTCGATGGTGCGGACGATCATCTCGGTAAGCTCGTGGAGCACGCGCAGCTTCACGTCGGACTCCAGCGTGGGGTCGTCGAGAACCGTCTTGGTGACCATGGTGAGCGCCAGGTCGCCACAATTGATGGCAAGCCCCGTGCCCTCGGTAAGGTGCATGCAGGGCTTGCCTCGACGAAGCTGTCCGTTGTCGGCGATGTCGTCGTGGATCAGCGCGCCCGACTGGAAATGCTCGATGGCTGCCGCGGCGCTGCGGGCACTCTCAAAGCTACCGCCCACTGCGGTTGCGGCGAGCATGCAGATAAGCGGGCGGTGGCGCTTGCCGGCGTTGGCCGTAAAAGCCGAGAGCGGCGCGTACAGGTAGCGCTCGATATCGGCAGAGGTCGCCTGTCCGTCAAAGAACGTGGCCAGATAGTCGTTAATCTGGTCAAAGTGCTGGGCTAAAAAGCTGGTAAACGGACTGGACACGGGTTCTCGCATTCTTTCTTAGGTTGCATTGATGCAATATGCAGACAACATATTGCCACATCAGGGCGTTTGGCGCGGCAGTTTTGGCGATTTAGGACAACGGGCGTGCGTTTGATGGAGCGCGCCTAAATCAGCCCAAAATGCTCGAGTGCCGCAACGACACCGTCGTGATCGACGGTGTCGGTCACGTAATCGGCCTTATCCTTGAGATAGTCCGGCGCATTGCCCATGGCGATACCGACATCGACGGCGTTCATCAGCGAGACGTCATTGCTGGCGTCGCCGATGCCGTATACGGTTCCGTGGTGGGGATCGAGGGCGTCGAGTACAGACTGGATGCCCCCACGCTTCGTGCATTCGCGGGGCGAGATTTCGGTTACCTCGAGTTCGAGCTCGTTAAAGCACAACAGCGGCTCAAGTGCCTTATCTTGAGCGATGTGGTTGGCGAGCGATGTAGACATCAAGATCTTGTAGGCACTGTAATGTTGCAGCTGCGTGACTGCGTCGCCCAGGGTGCGCGCGTATCCGGGGGCATCGGGGGCATCGGCACTCATGCGCACGACGCCGTTGAGGCCCTCAAAGCGGATGACTTCGCCCGACTGCTCAAGATAGGGGGCAAGACGCAGCAGCATACTGGGCGTCATCGACAGATCGCGAATTGCGTGTCCGTTGATCTCAGCGTAACCGCCCGCAAGACAGACGATGCCGGTCCAGGGCAGCTCAAGAAGTTTGGGGTGGATGCAACTGAGGGTGCGCCCTGTGCAGATAAACGCCATATTGCCCTTGGCGACAAAATCACGGATGGCTTGCGAGACCGCTTCATTGGGATAGGGGGAGAGGTCTCGCTCGCTCTCGGGAAGCTCTTGTGCCACTCGAGGGTCTTGCCAGGCGAGTGTTCCGTCGATATCGAAGAAGCAGATATCGCCGCGCTTATGGGCTGCGCTGGCGGCAGGGGAGGCCGAGGTGGTGGACACAAATCCCGGCTCGAGGCCCATGATCTGGTCAAAATGCTCTTTAACGCGGGGAACGGAGATGCCAATAATCACCTGGGCGGTCTTGCCCGTAATGATGAGGCCCTTGGCGCCCACCGCGACAAACGACGCATTATCTGCAACGATGGAAGGGTCTGCGACCTCGACGCGCAGGCGCGTGGCGCAGTTGGTTGCGCCCACGATATTGCCAACGCCACCTAAAAGCTGAATTACCCGCTCAGCGAGGACGTGATCTTGATCGGATTGAATACTGACCTCGCCATTGGGAGATTGCTCTTTGGCAAAGCCGCTTCCCGTTAAACGATCGATTGCCGCGCGATTGGAGACATGATCCTCGCGGCCCGGCGTCTTAAGGTCATAGACCAAGATGAGTGCTCGAAAACTAACAAAAAAGATGAGGCTAAAGGCAAGACCGATACCGAGCGCCAAAAGGTAGGAGCCGGCATGCATTCGCATGAGTGGGATGAAGTTGAAGGCCGTCATTTCCATGAGACCGCCCGAGAAGATGCCGACGATGCCAAAGAAGTTCATGGTCATGGCAAGGCAGGAGGACAGGACGGCGTAGAGCAAAAAGAGTCCGGGATAGGTGAACATAAAGAGAAACTCGAGCGGCTCGGTGACGCCGCAGACCACCGAGGCGACGATGGCGGGCAAAAGGATGACCTTAAGGCCGGCGCGGCGTTCGGGTTTGGCGGTGAAATAGAATGCTGCCGCGATGGCGGGAAGGCCAAAGAGCTTGCCCCAGCCGGTGGCGGTAAAACCTGCCCAGGGCGCAAGTTCATTTAAAGGGCGCGTGCTATGGGAGAGAATGGGGAGCAGGTTGGTCCACGTGGCGTAAATACCGTCGTGAATGACCAGATTGTCGTAATAGATGGGCATATAGAGCAGATGGTGCAGCCCCATGGGCTCGAGCGCTCGTTCTAAAAAGACAAAGATGCCCACGCCAAAGGGACCGACGCCCGCAAGTGCGTGGCGCAGCGTTTCGGTCACAGCGTATGCGAAGGGCACGATGGCGGCCGAGATAGCGGCAAGGGCAAACACGGCAAAAAAGCTGATGAGGTAGACCAGCGAGGAGCCCGAGAAGGTGCCGAGCCAATCGGGAACCTTGGCATCGTAGAAGCGGTCATGGATGGCGACGACGGTTGCCGATACCGCCAGCGGGCCGATAATGCCGGTGTCGAGCGTCTTGATGCCGTCGATGATGGTGATGCCGCTGGCGGGGGTCAAAAACGACGGATACTTAAGCCCAAGGTTGTCGCCGCTCAGCTTGATGATCTCGCTCAAAAAGAAGCAGAAGGCAAAATAGGCCACGAGCGCCTCGAGGCAGCAGCGTGCCGGTTGCTTTTGGGCAAGGCCGATAGGCAGCGCTACGGCAAAAAGGAGCGGAAGACGTTTAAAGACCGTCCACGAGCCGCGCTGAATGATGCTCCAGAAAACGTACCAGGGGGTTCCGTATATGGCAAGATCGCCGACGATGTCGACGGTTGTTGCGAGAGCGGAGACGCCGACCATGAGGCCTGATATAGAAAACAGCATGGCGGGCGCGAACATTGCCCCGCCAAAGCGTTGGATTTTTTGCAGCATGTTTTGTCCTTTCAGACAGCCGCACGCTTGCGTGGGTAAAACGTTTAAACAATTTCTCATTGTAGAGGACTGGCGAAGCGGCTTCGCCGACGGTTTTTACATGAGCGGGGTCTGAACGCGGGGGCGACCGTCAACGGTTAAATATTGGTGCTTTACCGATAGGCGGTTTAAACAACCCCAAGAAATGCTATCGTGCCTAGCCATACATATTCATTAGAGGTGAAACAATGCCAAAAGCGATTTATGAAGGAATCTACCGCGGGATTCGTTCGCGCATTATCAACGGAACCTATGCGTTCCAGGAGATGCTGCCGACCGAGGCCGAGCTGACCGCGGAATTCGGATGCACCCGAAATACCGTCCGTCGAGCACTTGCCATGCTGGCCGACGAGATGTACGTACAGCCCATTCACGGCAAGGGCGTGCGCGTCATTTGGCTTAAAGGCGAAACCGATATGCTGGGCGCGCTCGAGGAAGTCGAGTCGTTTGGCGAGTTTGCAAAGCGCAACAATGCCGTTGCATCGACGGACGTTAAGTCTTTTGAACATCTGGTCTGCACCGAGCAACTATCTCGTCGTCTGGGCTTTAAGGTGGGCGAGAAGTTGATTCGCGTGGTGCGCGTCCGTAGCCTTAACGGTAATGCTCGCCAGGTGGATCACGGCTATTTTCTGGAGTCGATCGCCAAAGGCCTGACGCCCGAGATCGCCGCAAGGTCAATTTACGACTATCTGGAGCACAAGCGCGGCGTCAAAGTGATGGCGAGCCGTCGTACGGTGAGTGTCGAGCTCGCCAACGATGAGGACTGCAGCTACTTGGACCTTGGTAAGTACAACTGCGTCGCCGTCATGGAGAGCCAGTCGTACACCTCGGACGGCATCTTGTTCGAGGTCACGCATGCCCGCACGCATCCTGAGATCTTCCACTACCGCGTCAACTCCAAGCGATAGCCGGCTAGCTCGCAGCCTGACGAGACTCAAGCCCTCAAAGAGAAAGCGCCCGGTCAAACCGACGATGCATCGGCTTGACCGGGCGTTTTCTCTGCATTCGATAACAATTAATTGTTTATACAAAACTTGTCAAGTATCAAGTTGAAATTACCGTTCACCGAAGTTTTTCTACCGCTCTAGTAATACTTGTTCAAACAACTAGCCAAATAGCGTATCGTACTAATCAGCAAAAGGGGCAAAGTCCCCGAGCCAATCTCCGAAGGCGGCGGCAAAGGGTGCCGCCACGGTGTGAAAGGGTGGATTGTAATGAAGAACGAAATGAGCAGAAGGCAGTTCCTGGGCTTTGCTGGTTCCGCGGCTGCGGTTCTTGGTCTGGGTCTCGTGGGCTGCGGCGGTTCTGCCGGCTCCGGCTCCTCTGCTTCTGGTGACGCTGCCGAGGTCTACTTCCTCCAATTCAAGCCCGAGGTCGACAAGGAGTGGAAGGAGATCGCCAAGGCCTATAAGAAGGAGAAGGGCGTCGAGGTCAAGATCGTGACCGCCGCCTCCAACACCTACGAGGAGAAGCTCAAGTCCGAGATGTCCAAGAGCTCCGCTCCGACCTTGTTCCAGGTCAACGGCCCCACCGGTCTTAAGAACTGGAAGGATTACTGCGCCGACCTGTCCGATACCAAGCTCCGCGGTGAGCTCATTGACGACTCCCTGGCTCTGCAGTCCGATGGCAAGGATCTGGGTATCGACTGGGTCCAGGAGAGCTACGGCATCATCTACAACAAGCAGCTGCTCGAGAAGGCTGGCTACAAGGCCGAGGACATCAACTCCTTCGACAAGCTGAAGGCTTGTGCCGACGACATCCAGGCCCGCAAGGACGAGCTTGGTGTCGAGGGTGCCTTCACTTCTGCCGGCATGGACGACTCCTCCAGCTGGCGCTACACCACCCACCTCGCCAACCTCCCGCTCTACTACGAGTTCGAAAAGGAGCACAACCAGGAGGACGACGAGATCAAGGGCGAGTATCTCGATAACTTTAAGCAGATCTTTGACCTGTATATCACCGACTCCACCTGCGATCCTTCGCAGCTTGCCTCCAAGACCGGTGACGACGCTACCAACGAGTTCGCAACCGGTAAGGCCGTTTTCTACCAGAACGGCTCTTGGGCCTACGCCGACCTCACCAAGGCCGGTATGACCGACGACCAGCTCGGCATGCTGCCGATCTACATCGGCGTCGAAGGCGAGGAGAACCAGGGCCTGTGCTCCGGCGGCGAGAACTACTGGTGCGTGAGCTCCCAGGCTTCCGAGGATGCCCAGAAGGCCACCGAGGACTTCATGTACTGGTGCGTCACCTCTGACACCGCTACCAGCATCATCGCCGACAAGATGGGTCTGACCGCTCCGTTCAAGAGCGCCAAGGAGACCACCAACGTCTTCTCGCAGCAGGCCGTTGCCATGGCCAAGGACGGCAAGAAGACCGTCGCTTGGGACTTCGTCTACATCCCCTCTGAGGAGTGGAAGAAGAACCTCAAGCAGGCTCTCATCGCTTATGCTGCCGACAACACCAAGTGGGACGGCGTCAAGAACGCCTTCGTCGATGGTTGGAAGACCGAGAAGGCTGCTTCCGAGTAAGCAGTTGCTGCCCAAGCTATCTGATTAGCGACAGGGGGCGGGCAGACGTTGGTTTGCCCGCCCCCTGCATATTGAAAGGACCCTTCTATGGGCAAAGCACTCAAGCGCTGGTGGCCGCTCTTTATGCTGCCCACGTGCCTGGCGTTTATGATCGGGTTCGTGATCCCCTTTATCCAGGGTTTCTATCTCTCGTTCTGCCAGTTTATTACCATCAATAACGCGCACTTTGTCGGTATCGAGAACTACGTGCGCGCGCTGTCCGATCCGCAGTTCTCCACGTCGTTCTTCTTTACTGTGGCGTTTGCCTTCCTGTCGACGGTGCTCATCAACGTGATCGCGCTGGCCATTGCGCAGGCGCTCACTCGCAAGGCGCTCAAGGGCACCAACATCTTCCGTACGATTTTCTTTATGCCTAACCTGATCGGCGGCATCGTGCTGGGCTACATTTGGCAGATCCTGATCAACTGCCTGCTCTCCAACGTGGGCGCCCAGCTCATCGCACTTAACTCTGCTGCTGGCTTCTGGGGCCTTATCATCCTGACCCTGTGGCAGCAGGTCGGCTACATGATGATCATCTACATCGCTGGTCTGCAGTCCATTCCGTCCGACTACATCGAGGCCGCCAAGGTCGACGGTGCCACGGCATGGCAGACGTTTTGGAAGGTTAAGATCCCTAACCTGATGCCGACGATTACCATCTGCCTGTTCCTGTCCATCACCAACGGCTTTAAGCTGTTCGATCAGAACCTCGCCCTTACCGGTGGTGCCCCCGCGCACTCCACCGAGATGCTCGCCCTGAACATCTACAACACGTTCTACTCGCGTGCCGGCATCGCATGGCAGGGCATTGGCCAGGCCAAGGCGGTTATCTTCTGCATCCTGGTCGTAGCCATCTCTATGATCCAGCTTAAGGCCACGAGGTCCAAGGAGGTGCAGCAGTAATGAAACGCGATAAGGTTATCAACCGCGCGCTCTCGATCTTCTTTACGATTCTGTCGCTCGCATGGATCTACCCCGTGTTTATGATTGCGCTCAATTCCTTTAAGAAAGCGACCGCAATCAGCACCACCACGGCGTTCGATCTGCTCACGCCCGAGACGTTCAACGGTCTCGCAAACTACGTGCACGCTCTTAACGAGCAGGGCTTTGCCTCGGCGTTTATGTACTCGCTCATCATCACGGTCACGTCGGTCGTTCTGATTTTGGTGTGCTGTTCCATGTGCGCTTGGTACGTAGTGCGCGTCAACAGCAAGATCTCGAACTTCTTCTATTACCTGTTCGTCTTTTCGATGGTCGTGCCCTTCCAGATGCTCATGTTCACGCTGTCCAATTTGGCGGACCGCATCGGCTTCAACACGCCGTTTAACATCTGCTTTATCTACCTTGGCTTTGGCGCGGGCCTGGCGGTCTTTATGTTCGCCGGCTTTGTAAAGAACATCCCGCTCGAGATCGAAGAGGCGGCCATGATTGATGGCTGCAACCCGGTCCAGGTGTTCTTCAAGATCGTCCTTCCCATCATGAAGCCCACCTATCTTTCGGTCGGCATTCTCGAGACCATGTGGGTCTGGAACGACTATCTGCTGCCCTACCTTACGCTCGACTCCACCAAGTACAAGACCATTCCTATTTTGATCCAGTACTTCCGCGGTGGCTACGGCCACGTCGAGCTCGGCCCCATGATGGCCTGCATCATGATGGTCGTTGTCCCCATCGTCGTCATGTACATCCTCTGCCAGAAGTACATCATCGACGGTGTGGTGGCAGGTGCCGTCAAGGGCTGATGCCGTAACTGTTTTGCAAGTTTCTGCGGCGCCCCTCAGCGCGGCGCCGCGTATCGAAAGGTAGAGACATGGCCGAGATCGTTCTCAAACATGTTCAGAAGGTGTATCCCAACAACGAGTCAAAAAAGAAGGGCTTCTTTGGCAAAAAGAAGAAGACCGAGGAGAAGAAGCACAACCTCAAGGTTACCGAGGACGGTGTGCTCGCTGTAGAGGACTTCAACCTCACCGTTCACGACCAGGAGTTCATCGTCCTCGTTGGCCCGTCTGGCTGCGGTAAGTCCACGACGATGCGCATGATCGCCGGCCTGGAGGACATCACCTCGGGCGACGTGCTCATCGACGGCAAGCGCGTCAACGACGTGGCACCCAAGGACCGCGACATTGCCATGGTGTTCCAGAGCTATGCTCTGTACCCCAATATGACGGTGTACGAGAACATGGCGTTTACGCTTGAGCTCAAGAAGGTCCCCAAAGACGAAATCGACCGTAAGGTTCGCTCTGCGGCCGAGATTCTGGGCATTACCCAGTACCTCGACCGTAAGCCCAAGGCGCTTTCGGGCGGCCAGCGCCAGCGTGTCGCTATCGGCCGCGCCATCGTGCGTGATCCCAAAGTCTTCCTGATGGACGAGCCGCTGTCCAACCTGGACGCCAAGCTGCGTAACCAGATGCGTGCCGAACTCATCAAGCTGCGCCACGAGATCAAGGGCACGTTCATCTACGTTACCCACGACCAGACCGAGGCCATGACCCTCGGCGATCGCATCGTGGTCATGAAGGACGGCGTTGTCCAGCAGATCGCCACGCCGCAGGAGGTCTTCAACCATCCCGCGAACATCTTCGTCGCGGGCTTCATCGGCGTGCCGCAGATGAACTTCTTCGATGCCCAGCTGGTGCGCTCGGGCAACGGCTTTACCGTCAAGACCGAGGATATGAACGTGGCGCTTGCCCCCGAGACTTGCGCTCAGCTTGCCCTCAACTGGGACGGCGGCGACGTGAAGGAGATTACGGCCGGCGTGCGTCCCGAGCAGATCCTGCTTGCCGATAAGGGCGAGGAGGGTGCGCTTCAGGGTACCGTCGAGGTGACCGAGCTCATGGGCTCGACCGAGCATGTCCACGTGACCGCTCCCGACGGCCAGTTTGTCCTGATTATCCCCGTCGTCGACCTCGAGGCCAAGGGCGCGCTCAAGGCTGGCGACACCATCTGGTTCAAGTTCGAGAAGAACGCGACCCACCTCTTCGATAAAGTCTCTGGCAAGAACCTTATCTAGGCCCGGTGCATCCAGGCCCTCCCTTTGGGCGACTGCGGTATTGCCATCCTTTTGCCGCGGTCACATATAAGGCTCCCTTCCCGTCCACTGGGCGAGAGGGGAGCCTTTCTTTGTGCTGGGGTTTTCTGACCGGTCGCTTGTCTCGATCTGTAACAGGAAGAACCAATTTTTGGTGCCAGATGTTACAGATTGAGATGAACCCAAAGGGAGGGGCCGGTATGTCTCAATCTGTAACAGCTGGGGCCGTTTTTACCGAGTAGTTGTTACAGATCGAGATTGTTTGGCCGAGTCGGGTCACAGGGTAACGTGCGGGCACAAAAAACGGAGCCGTGTTGGCACGACTCCGTTTTTCAAGAGGATGGGTAAGGGGAATGAGCTAGCTCAGGTGCCAGATCTCGTCGTTGTACTGGGAGATCGTACGGTCGGACGAGAAGGTGCCGGCGTTGGCGATATTGATGAGCGCCTTGCGCATCCAGGCATCCTGGTCCTCGTAGTCGGCCAGCACACGCTCCTTGGTCTGGATGTACTCCTCAATGTCGAGCAGGGCCATAAACCAGTCCTTGCCCTTGATGTCGTCGTGCAGACGCTGCAGACGCTCCGCGTTGCCGGTCGCCATAAAGGTGGGGTTGGTGATAAAGTCCACTAGCAGCTTGATGCCGGGCTTGCGGTAGAGCGCGCCGGCGTCATAGGTGCCGTCGGCGTAGAGCTGCTCGACCTGCTTGGACGAGGCGCCAAAGGTGTAGATGTTCTCGTCGCCGACGAGCTCGGCAATCTCGACGTTGGCGCCGTCGAGCGTGCACAAGGTCAAAGCGCCGTTGAGCATGAACTTCATGTTGGAGGTACCGCTCGCCTCCTTGGAGGCCAGGCTGATCTGCTCGGAGATGTCGGCGGCGGGAATCACGCGCTCGGCGGCGGTGACGTTGTAGTTCTCGATCATGACAACCTGCAGGTAGGGGGCCACATCGGGGTCGTTTGCGATCCACTGCGACAGCGTCAGGATCAGGTGGATGATGTCTTGGGCGATGGTGTAGGCAGGCGCTGCTTTGCCGCCAAAGATGATGGTGACGGGATGCTCGGGCTTGTTACCGTTTTTGATGTCGAGATACTTCCAGATGATGTAGAGCGCGAGCATCTGCTGGCGCTTGTACTCGTGGATACGCTTGACCTGAACATCGATGATGGCGTTGGAGGGGATTGTCACGCCCTGCTCGAGCGCCATGAACTGGCGCATGATGGCCTTGGCCTCGACCTTGGTGGCAGCCAGGCGCTCAAGAACATCCTTGTCGTCGGCGAATTCGGCAAGCTTGCTCAGGTCGCCGGTGCTGCGCCAATCGGTGCCGATCACATCGTCGAGCAGGCTGGCGAGCGCGGGGTTGGCGCCATGGATCCAACGACGGAAGGTGATGCCGTTGGTCTTATTGGAGAACTTCTCGGGGTAGATCTCGTAGAACGGGTGAAGCTCGGTGTCCTCCAGGATCTTGGTGTGCAGCGCGGCGACGCCGTTGATGGAGAAGCCAAAGTGGATGTCCATGTGGGCCATGTGGACGGTATCGTGCTCGTCGATGATGGCGACGCGCGGGTCGCCGTGCTCGGCCTTGGCGATCTCGTCGAGCTTGACGATGATGTCGGCGATGGCGGGCGAGACCTTCTGCAGGCTGGCGAGCGGCCACTTCTCGAGCGCCTCGGCAAGGATCGTGTGGTTGGTGTAGGCGACCATGGAGCGCACAATGGTAACGGCCTCGTCAAACTCAATGTCGTGCTCGGTGATGAGCAGGCGGATGAGCTCGGGAATGACCATGGTGGGGTGCGTGTCGTTGATCTGGACCACGGCGTAGTCGGCCAGATCGTGCAGGTTGCTGCCGCGCTCGACAGCCTCGTCGATCAGGAGCTGGGCGGCATTGCTCACCATGAAGTACTCCTGGTAGATACGAAGCAGACGGCCCTGCTCATCGGAATCGTCGGGGTAGAGGAACAGGGTGAGGTTCTTGGCGATCTCGGTCTTGTCGAAGTCGATGGAGCTGCCGGGGACCAGGCCGTCGTCGACACTTGCCAGGTCGAACAGGCGTAGGCGGTTTTTGGTGGGCTGGCCGTAGCCGGGCACATCGATGTTGACGAGCTTGGAGGTGACGGCAAAGTCGCCGAACTCGACGGTGTAGGAGCGGTCATCGTCGACTAGGATGTCTTGCTCACCGAGCCACTCGTCGGGGACGGCCTTCTGCTGATTGTCGACAAAGCGCTGGCGGAACAGGCCGTAATGGTAGTTGAGGCCCACGCCGTCGCCGGTAAGGCCCAGCGTTGCGATGGAATCCAGGAAGCACGCGGCCAGACGGCCCAGGCCGCCGTTGCCGAGCGAAGGCTCGACCTCGAACTCCTCGATCTTGTTGAGGTCGTGGCCGGCGGCGGTGAGCTGGTCCTTAACCTCGTCATAGATGCCGAGGTCGATCATGTTGTTGATCAGCAGTTTGCCGATCAAAAACTCGGCAGAGATGTAGTAGAGCTTTTTCTTGCCGTTGTTGAGCGGACAGGCGGCAGAGCGCTCCTGCACGAGCTTGACCAGCAGCTTATAAATACGACGGTCATCGAGCTGCTCGAGCGAGGTGCCAAAGGACTGCTCGGCAAGATTCGCAAGATTGATACGGGGCATGTTTCCTCCTGTGGTGAGTCGACTACATGTCAGAAATTCAAAAGAAGCCCGCGCGAGGGATTGGGGTGGCCTCGCGCGGGAAAAGCGGTCGCGTCCGTACGGTGGGGTGGAGTCGGGCGCGGTGGCTCCTATTGGGGAAGCTCAATTTCGGCTTCCGACGGGATGCGGAAGTAGGTCTCGGTCCAGTCGGTGAGCTTGTGCTCGAGCTCGCGGGTGATGGCGCCATCGAGCATGCGCCAGGTCCAGTTACCGCCCAGGGTGGCGGGAGTGTTGATGCGCGCCTCGTTGCCCAGGTTGAGCAGGTCTTGCATGGTGTAGATGCAGGTATCGCTCACGCTAGCGGCGATGGTGCGGTTGAATGCATCGGCCATGGGCTCGCCGGCCTGCTGGTGGGTGTACAGGGCCGCCTGCTCGCGCTGACGCGGGGTGGCCGTTCCCTCAAACCAACCGCGCGCCGTCTCGTTGTCGTGTGTGCCCACATAGGCGACGGTGTTGGCAATGTAGTTGTGCGGCAGGTAGTACGAGTTGGTGCCCTCAAAGGCGAACTGCAAGATCTTCATGCCGGGGAAGCCCGAGTTGTCGCGCATGTCGATGACGCCGGGGGTGAGGAAGCCCAGGTCTTCGGCGATGATGGGCAGCGTGCCGAGCTTTTCCTCGAGTGTCTTGAAGAACTTGAGGCCGGGGCCCTGCGTCCACGAACCGTAGGACGAATCGGGTGAGGAGAACGGCACCTCCCAATAGGCCTCGAAGCCGCGGAAGTGATCCAGGCGGATGACATCGTACATGTCGAGGGCGGCGCGGATGCGGCCCTCCCACCAGGAGAAACCGTCGGCTTCCATGGCGTCCCAGTCGTAGATGGGATTGCCCCAGTACTGGCCGGTGGCCGAGAACTGGTCGGGCGGCGTGCCGGCGACACTCACGGGATTACCGGCGGCGTCGATCTTAAAGAGCTCGGGCGTGGCCCACATCTCGACGGAGTCGCGCGAGACATAGATGGGCAGGTCGCCGATGATCAGGATGTCGCACTCGTTGGCATAGGCCTTGAGGCGGCTCCACTGACGATCGAAGAAGTACTGCGTCATCTGGTGGTAGAGCATGCGCGCGGGATGGGCGGCGCAGACCTTGGCAGATGCTTCGCCGCGGTGGCGGAGCTCCTCGGGCCACTCCCAAAATGCCTTGAGACCGCACTCCTCCTTGACGGTCATGAACTCGCAGTAGGGGATGAGCCAGTCTTCGTTGGTTTGGACAAAGTCGTCGAAGTCGGCTGGCTTGTCGGCGGCAAAGCGCTCGGCGGCACGGTCGAGAATCTGACGACGGCCACCAAAGATGGCGCCATAGTCGACATTGCTGGGGTCGGAGCCCAGGTACACGCCGTCGATATCGCGCTGCTCCAGGTAACCAGCCTCGATAAGTTCGGCAAAGTCGATGAAGTTGGGGTTGCCCGCACGGGCCGAGAACGACTGATAGGGCGAGTCGCCATAGCTCGTCGTCGTAAGGGGCAGAATCTGCCAATAATGTTGTTTGCACGAGGCGAGGAAATCGACAAAGTCGTAGGCGTTCCAGCCAAAGCCGCCGATGCCGTACGGTCCGGGCAGGGATGAGACGGGCATGAGGACGCCGCTTGCACGCTTCATGAATGCGCTCACCAACCTTCTTGTTGTGGGGTCGGCTTGCCGATGGAAGAGCAGCCCGCCCCCGGTGTTCTGATGTGATACGCCTATTGTAAAACATGTTGTTTAAACATGTACGGGCAAGATAAAAAAGTTGGTCGGTTTTCGGCGAATGGTTACATGCCATAAAAAGGCCCCGACCTCACAACGTGAGATCGGGGCAAGAGCGGTATGTAGGTATTTGCTACTCGGCGTCGGCGAAGCCGTTGGGGTTGTGGCTCTGCCAATTCCAGCTGTCACGGCACATGTCCGCGATATCGTACTGGGCCTTCCAACCCATCATGCGCTCGGCCTTGGAGGCATCGCACCAGTTGGCGGCGATGTCGCCGGCACGGCGCTCGCGGATCACATAGGGCAGCTTCTTGCCGCAGGCCTTGGAGAAGGCAGCGACGACCTCGAGTACCGAGGTGCCGGTGCCGGTGCCCAGGTTAAAGATCTCGACGCCGGTCTTGCCGTTCATCCAGCTGAGGGCGGCCACGTGGCCAGATGCCAGGTCGCACACGTGGATGTAGTCGCGAACACCGGTGCCGTCGGGGGTGGGGTAATCGTTGCCAAAGACCTGAACGGCCTCGAGCTTACCGACAGCGACCTGGGCGACGTAGGGCACCAGGTTGTTGGGGATGCCCTTGGGGTCCTCGCCGATCAGGCCCGACGGATGAGCGCCGATGGGGTTGAAGTAACGGAGCAGCACGACGTCCCACTCGGGGTCGGCGGTGTGGACGTCCATGAGGATCTGCTCAATCATCCACTTGGTCCAACCATAGGGGTTGGTCGCGGGCTTCTTGGGGTCCTCTTCGGTGACGGGCGGATTGTCCGGATCGCCGTAGACGGTCGAAGAGCTCGAGAAGATGATGGACTTACAACCGTGGTTGCGCATGACATCGATGAGCACCAGGGTGTTCTCGATATTGTTGTGGTAGTACTCGACGGGCTTGCTCACCGACTCGCCAACGGCCTTAAAGCCGGCGAAGTGGATGACACGGTCGATCTGGTGGGTATCGAAGATCTTGTTCATCGCATCGCGGTCGAGCACGTTGGCCTCGTAGAAGGTGAGGTTCTTGGCGGCCTCGTCGCCCACGATGGTCTTGACGCGGTCGATGGCAACGGCGCTGGAGTTGGAGAGGTCATCGACGACGACAACCTGGTAGCCACCCTCGAGCAGCTGAACGACGGTATGCGAGCCGATAAAGCCGGCGCCGCCGGTAACGAGGACGCAGGTGTCTTTGGGGTCGAGTGCTTTGGACATGTAGTCTCCTATCGAATCAGGAACACTTCTTGAGGGGAGTATAGCGCAGCTGGGGGCGCCCAAAACACGCGGGGCAGGAAAACCAGAGGATTGATGTTAACGTACTCATAGGGTGTTATTTGCATAATCCTTACCCTTGGTGTGGGGTGTATTTGCGAGCCGCTGACCATGCTTTTCCAGCCGTTCGTGGAAATAGTTGGGACAGGCGCGATGTGCGTTAATATGTTTGAGTTGAGCGACATATAAATAAGCATGTAACGGAGTACATATGTCACCGAACAACGATTCCATTTTTTCGCAGGAGCTTTCGCGCCGCACTGCCCTTAAGGCTCTTTTCGGCGCCGCTTCCGCGGCTGTTCTTTTTGGCCTGCCCGCCCGCGCCCATGCGGCTGAGGCCAGTCAAGAAACCACCGACAAACTAAATGCCGCCCAGGCCCAGCTCGACGAGGTCCAGGCCCAGCTCGACAGCATCGCCAATGAGTACGCGACGCTCGCCAACAAGAATGCCCAGACCCTCAGCGATATCGAAGGCGTGCAGGGCCAGATTGACGAGACGCAGGCTCAGATCGACACCAAGAAGACCGAGCTCAAAAAGAAGCGCGGCGACCTTTCCGATCGCGTTGCCGCCAGCTACAAGTCGGGCGGCACCAACATCCTGTCGCTGCTACTGGCTTCGGGCTCATTTGAGGAGCTCGTCGCCAACGCGCATTACGTTGAGAAGATCAACAAGAGCGACCGTGACGCCATTGAGGACATCCAGACCATCCAGAAAGAACTCGATACACAGAAGTCCGAGCTCGAGTCGCAGAAGGCCGACCTGGAGAAGCTCAAGGACCAGCAGACTGCTCAGATGCAGGACATGCAGGCCAAGCAGCAGGAGGTCCAGACGGTTCTGAACGGCCTCTCCGACGATGTCAAGGAGCTCATGGCCCAGCGTGATTCCGAGATTCTCGCTGCCGCCCAGGCAGAGGAGGCTGCCAGGAAGGCTGCCGCTGCCGCGGCTGCCGCAAACAAGAACAATTCCTCTTCGGGCGGTTCGAGCTCGGGCGGCGGCTCGTATGCCGGCGGCACCCCGCAGCAGAATGCCGGCTCGGGCAAGCAGCAGGCTGTCGTCAACGCATGCTACTCTACGCCTTCGCCTGGCCTGAACTGGTGCGCTGCCTGGGTTACCAACGTGTTCCGCAACGCCGGCGTGGGCTACTTTGGCGGCAACGCGTGCGACATGTTTAACGCCTGGTGCTACAGCTCCGATCGTTCGGCGCTGCAGGTGGGCATGATCGTGGCCGACTCGTCGCACAGCGGCACCGGTACGCCGGGTCTGCTGTACGGACACGTGGGCATCTATGTTGGCGGCGGCATCGTTATGAGCAACGAGGGTGCCATTACGTCGAGGTCGCTTGACTCGTTCATTGGGTTCTACGGCACTGGCTCTGGCGTGCGCTGGGGCTGGCTCGGCGGTATTGCGCTGTCGTAACGATAAGTTGGGCCGGGACGGTCCGAGAGGTATAAGGTTGCCTGCTCGGACAGTCCTGCTCGCACGGAGAGCACATTAAGTGCTCTCCGGCTCGT
>CAUHFS010000040.1 GCA_959605475.1 uncultured Collinsella sp.
GGTTGGCGGCTGCCGAAAGATCCTGTTCTGTAACAACTAGAGGCTCAAAGACTGTCTTCCTGTTACAGATCGAGACATTTGTCAGCGGAGGCAACGGTGACGATGACCCATTTCTCCGATGTGGTGGTGATGAAAGTGTCTAATACCGTTCTTAAACACAAGCAGACGACACGTAACACCTTGGCGCGGAATAGGATGCTTGCCAGGCTCACGGAGGCGACCGAGCAAGGTGCGCTGCTCGCAACGCATGACAATACCGAGCTCATGTGGATGCGACGCCATGTTGGAACCGACGATATCGCGGAGCCCGAGCCGTACCTGTTCTGTTTTCAGCATGATTGGGATGCATTGACGCCGGCGGAGCGAGCGCTGAGGACTATCAAAGGGCTTGCGGAATTTCATCCCGATTGGGCGTTTTGGGGCTATGACGCGGCGCTTTTGTGGGGTTTGGAGGTGCCGAATGATCTGCTCGGGCCGCGCTTTCTTGTTAAGACGGGTTGTTCGGTGACGTTGAGCAGCGGGTGCAGGTTGTTGCGTCCGCAGATGGCGGGCGCGCTCGAGCGTGTTGATGGCGTGCGGGTGACGTCGTTTTGGCGCACGGTGGAGGATTGCTTACTGCGTGCGCCGTTCTCCTACGGGTTGGCGATTGCCGATTCTGCACTGCGGGCGAAAGGCGTATCACGTGGGGATTTGTGCGAGCGCCTCCGCGCCGATTGCGAGGGCAGGCGCGGGTATCGCAGAGCGCAGGTGATCGCGTCGTATGCGGACGGGCTGTCCGAAAACGGCGGCGAGTCACGGTTCCGAGCGTTCTTTATTGCATATGGCTTTCCGGTTCCGGAGTTGCAGGTGGAGTTTCGCGATCCGCTCGATTCGAGCCAGGTGTTTCGGGTCGATTATTTCTGGAGGCTCGAGGACGGGACGTGCGTGATTGGCGAGCTCGACGGAAAGGGGAAGTATACCTTGCAGAACGGCGAGGATTGGGAGTCTGTCGACCCGTTCGTGGCAGAGCGTCAGCGAGAGTCCCATCTGACAATGCTCGGGCACAAGGTGCTTCGGTTTACGTTTGATGAGCTCAAGAATCCGGGGAAGCTGGTTGAGAAGATGAGGTTGGCGGGTATTCCGCGACGGCCCGATTTGGCTGAGGAGTGGAGACGTCAGTGGTATGGGCGCTAAGGGGTGCAACTGATGCGAATGTAGTTGTTCCTGCCGAGTTTGTCTCGATCTGTAACAACAAGGGACCGTTTGGCCTCGTAACTGTTACAGATTGAGACGGAAGGTTGGCTGCCGCTAAAAGATCTCAATCTGTAACATCTAGAGGCCGAAAACCTGTCTACTTGTTACAGATTTAGATGTTTGACGACAGGGCTGGAGAATATCTTAATCTGTAACATCTAACGGCCAAAAACCGCTCTAACTGTTACAGATCGAGACAAAGGTTGGACGCGGTGCCGAAAGATCTCGATCTGTAACATCTGGCTGCTAAAACCCGGTCTACCTGTTACAGATCTAGACATTTTCCGGATGTCGCTGGGGTGGGACTGCAACGCATTTCGTTCCCCGCATCTCCTTCTTGCTCCGTTAACCGATATGTCCGCAGCAATTCCGCCGCGCTAGGTAATAATGGACAAATGTTGAAGTTTTCTGAGAGGGAGGAGCTCGATATGGCGACTGCCGATCGTTCCACGTTGTTTATCAATGCGACCGTCCTGGACGGTTCGGAGCATATGGAGCCGCAACCCGATATGGCCGTGACTGTTGAGCGCGGCGTCATCACCTGGATGGGGCCGAGTGCTGTGGCGCAGGCGCCAGCGGGTGCCGAGGTCATCGATCTGGCAGGGGCGTATCTCATGCCGGGCCTCATCAATATGCATGTGCATCTGTGCGGTTCGGGCAAACCGGTCTCGGCGGGCGATGCGGGCGCACTCATGAAGAAGCTCGATAATCCCGTGGGGCGTGCCATCGTCCGCCGCATCCTCAAGGGCAGTGCCCAGCAGCAGCTGGCAAGCGGCGTGACCACGGTGCGCGGCGCGGGCGACCCGCTGTTTGCCGACATTGCCGTGCGCGACGCTATCGACGCCGGTAAGTATCAGGGTCCGCGTCTGGTAGCGCCGGGAACGGGCGTCACGGTGCCGGGCGGCCATGGTGCGGGCTTGTTCGCCCAGGTGGCCAACAGCCCCGTCGAGGCAGCCGAGCAGGTGCGAGACCTGTATGCGCGCGGTGCCGATGTCATCAAGCTGTTCGTGACGGGCGGCGTTTTCGATGCGACCGAGGTGGGCGAGCCGGGCGTGCTGCGTATGCCGGTGGAGGTTGCCGCGGCGGCGTGCAAGGCGGCGCACGAGGTGGGCCTGCCGGTTATGGCCCATGTCGAGAGTACCGAGGGCGTGAAGGCCGCGCTTGAGGCCGGCGTCGATACGATCGAGCACGGTGCCCCGATGACGCCCGAGATCCTGGAGCTGTACCGTGGCGCCGCGGGCACGCAGCTCGAGGGACGTGCGCCCAGCGTTACCTGCACGATCAGCCCGGCGCTACCGTTTGTATTGCTCGACCCGGAAAAGACCCATTCGACCGATACGCAAAAGAACAACGGCGACATCGTGTGCTCGGGCATTATCGAGAGTGCTCGTGCGGCGCTGAATGCCGGCGTTAAGGTGGGCTTGGGCACGGACTCAAGCTGCCCGTTCGTGACGCAGTACGACATGTGGCGCGAGGTGGCCTATTTTGCCAAGTACGTGGGCGTGAGCAACGCCTTTGCGCTGCATACGGCCACGCAGGTCAATGCCGAGCTCCTGGGGCTGGGCGGCGAGACCGGTACGATCGAGTGCGGCAAGGCCGCCGATATCCTGGTGACGCGCAAGAATCCGCTCGATGATCTGTGTGCCCTGCGTGAGCCGGTACACGTAATGTGCCGCGGCAATCTGGTGCGCAAGCTGAAGGTGAAGCGCATCCCCGAGGTGGATGCCGAGCTCGACGCGATTATGGCCATGCCTGCCGCAGCGCTGGCTGAGGAGCTTGCCCGCGACGGCGTGGCGTAGATGTGACAAAGGGACAACTCCATTACCGCATGCAAAAAGCCGAGGTCTCAACACGAGGCCTCGGCTTTTTTATCGAACAAATACTTAAGATTTGGGACAAACAAACCTGATTAATTTGTCCCGCGTGCGGGCGCTAGGAGCGGGTTTCCATCTTGGCGTGGCACTTGGGGCAGGTGACGCGGATCTTGCCTTTGCCCTTGGGAACAGAGAGCATCTGGCCGCAGTTGGGGCACTTGAGGTATGCCGTGGTTTTGCGGCCCTTCCACATCTTCTTGGCCGTGCGCTTGGCGCGCTCAAAGTCTTCCTTGCTCGTTCCGGCTGTGCGCGAAGCGTTGGCCGCCGCAGCGCCGCCGCCCAAGCTGGCGACGAATTTGCCCAAGCCAGGGACGTTCGCGGTCGCGGCGACAAAGGCCGCGTTCTCCTTGCGACGCGCGTCGATGTTCTTGGACAGGCCGCGCAGCACGCCGATCACGATGACGGCGATGGCGATCCAGCTGAGCCACTGGATGCGAGCGAGCGATCCGATCATTGCGATGACGATGCCGGTAAAGCCCATCACGATGGTGAGCTCGTCGGCGCCGTTGCGGCCCTTCATAAAGTCATTCATGCGAATTGCCTTTCGTTCGATATACCGCACGCCTTTATACCCGATTTAGAGCAAGGGGGACAGGTTAATCTACACCAAGGTGGTGCAAACATACCTATCCCCGATACACCAAGATGGTGCAAAGAAGTCTGCCCTCAATGTCCCCAATTATTTGGAGAGCTTGTCGACGACGCGTTCGATCTCGGCGAGCTTGGCGGCTTTGAGGTCTTCGTCGCCCGATTCGATTGCCGAAGTCACACAGCCCTCGATATGCGCCTTGAGCACGTCGGCGTTGATGCGCGCAATGAGCGCCTGTGTGGCCATGAGCTGCGTGGAAATATCGACGCAGTAACGGTCCTCATCGACCATCCGCAAGATTCCGTCGATCTGGCCGCGTGCCGTCTTGAGCATGCGGGTCACCGATTTGTGGTCTGCCATCATGGCGGGTCCTCGTTTCTGGTCGGGGTGCGCGTGAGTCGTTACGCGGCGGTTACGGACAGGGCGTGGAACTTCTCGCCGGCGCCCTCGACGGCGGCAGCGAGCTGCTCGGCGGTCACGGTGTCGGCGCACTCAACCTGGACGGTCTGGGTCTCGTGGTCGGCGTCGGCGTCGGTCACGCCGGCAACGTTGAGCAACGCCGTCTCGACGGTGGCGTCGCAGTGGCCGCACATGAGGCCGGAAGTCTTGATTGTGTAACGCATGGGTATTCCTCTCTGTTGTGTCGGCTTTCCCAGGCACCCGACCTTGACCTTCAAGCCGTCGCTCGCGTACCAAAGTACGCGTCGCTCCTCTTTCAGGTCAATCTCGGGCACCTGGAAAACCCGTTATAAATGGACGTAATGGTGAGCCTATTTTGCCACTTTGGGCTTAAAGGTTCGCAGGCGCAAAGCGTTGGTCACGACGCAGACGCTCGACAGGCTCATCGCGGCGGCACCAAACATCGGCGAGAGTTGCCAGCCGGTGAGGGGGAAGAACACGCCTGCGGCGAGTGGGATGCCGATGCCGTTGTAGAACAGCGCCCAGAACAGGTCCTGCTTGATGTTGCGGATCGTGGCGCGCGAAAGCTCGATGGCACGCGCAACATCCATAAGGTCGCTGCGCATGAGCACCACGTCGGCGCCTTCCTTGGCGATGTCGGCACCGGTGCCGATGGCAAGGCCCACGTCGGCGCGCGCCAGGGCGGGAGAGTCGTTGATGCCGTCGCCCACCATGGCCACCATGCCGCCTGCGTCCTGCAACTCGCGCACATGGCGCTCTTTGTCGGCGGGAAGGACGTCGGCGATGACCTGTTCGCTGCTCAGCCCCACGCGGCGGGCGATTGCTTCGGCAGTGACGCGGTTGTCGCCGGTGAGCATGCGCACGTCGACGCCGAGTGAGCGCAGCGCGGAAATGGCTGCGGCGCTTGTCTCCTTGACCTTGTCAGCCACGGCAATGGTGCCGGCAAGCTCGCCGTTCTTGGCAAAGAACAGCGGCGTCTTGCCTTCGGCGGCAAATTGCTCGGCAAGACCCGCGGGCACGGTAACGCCCAACTCGTTCATCAGGCGCACGTTACCAGCGGCAATGGCGTTTCGCCCTTCGTGCGCCGTAACGCCACGACCGGGCACGGCAGCAAAGTCCTCGACCATGCGCGCGACGATTCCGCGTGTCTCGCACTCGGCCATAATCGCCTCGGCCAGCGGGTGCTCGCTTGAGCGCTCCAGCGCGGCGGCCAGCTTGAGCAGCGCCTTTTCGCTCATGGCGGACGAGCCGTCAGCGCGCGTGGCTACCACGATATCGGTCACGGCAGGCTTGCCGCGGGTGACCGTGCCCGTCTTATCGAGCACCACGGTGCCCACGCTGCGCAGGTTCTCCAGCGCCTCGGCGCTCTTGAACAGAATGCCCATTTCGGCGCCCTTGCCGGTGCCCACCATAATGGCGACGGGCGTGGCCAGGCCCAGTGCACACGGACAGCTGATCACCAGCACGGCCACGGCGGAGGTGAGCGCTTCGTTCACGCTGCCAGTCAGTGCCATCCACACCGCAAAGGTCACGGCCGAGATCACAAACACCACGGGCACAAATACGCCAGCGACCTTATCGGCCATGCGGGCGATGGGCGCCTTGGTGGCGTTGGCGTCCTCGACGAGCTTGATGATTTTGGCGAGCGACGTGTCGGCGCCCACACGCGTGGCGCGGAAGGTAAACGAGCCCGTGCGGTTGACCGTGGCCGCGTTGACAGTGTCGCCGGCGGTCTTCTCCACGGGGATGGACTCGCCGGTCAGCGCACTTTCGTCCACGGCCGAGCTGCCCTCGAGCACCACGCCGTCGACGGGGATGGACTCGCCGGGGCGCATACGCAGCACCTGGCCGGGCAGAATGGCATCGACGTCGACGGTGGCCTCGGTACCGTCCTCGGCCACGACGGTCGCGGTCTTGGGCGCCAGGTCAATGAGCGCCTCGATGGCGCCGCCGGTTTTGGATTTGCTGCGTGTCTCGAGGTATTTGCCCACGGTGACGAGCGACAGGATCGTGCCCGCACTCTCAAAATAGAGGTTGTCCATACTCGTCATCATGGCCTCGTGGGCCTGCCCTGCGGCTAGTTGGTCGGCCATGATAAACATGGCGTAGAGCGACCAGGCGACGGAAGCGGTCGCGCCCACGGCGATGAGGGCGTCCATGGTAGGCGTGCCGTGCGCGAGCGATTTAAACCCGTTGATAAAGTACGCGTCGTTGACGTAGACGATAGGGATGAGCAGGACGAGCTCGGTGAGGGCGAGCGTCATGCTGTGGGTATGATCGGTGAAGACGCCAGGCAGCGGCCAGCCGAGCATGTGCCCCATGCCTATATAGAACAACGGGACAAGAAAGACGATTGAGACGATGAGGCGAGTGCGCATGGCGGAAGCGGCGGCCTCCAACTTTTTGGTGGGCGACTCCATATGGGCGGCGCCGGTCCTGGCTTGTGCGCTGCCGCTTGGGCCGGCGTCGGTGCCCGTGCTGACGGGCGAGGCCGAGTAGCCAGCGCGATCGACAGCGGTGCAGATGTCGTCGGAGGTGACCTGCGCGGGGTCGTAGTCGACCATCATGGAACCGGCGAGCAGGTTGACCGCGACGCTTTGGACGCCGTCGAGTTTGCTCACGGCGCGATCCACATGCGCCTGGCAGGCGGCGCATGTCATGCCGCCCACGTCGAACTTATCTTGAGCCATGGTTTCTCCTTTCTGCAGTTCGGTGTTGGAATTGTTAACCTGCCGATACTATACACCCATACCCCCTGGGGGTGTCCAGTGGGGATGAAAATGTATGACATTTCGCTACAGATGCGGGTGGCTGCTCAATCGTTGGCAGCTCATGTCAAACATCTCGATCTGTAACATCTAGCGGGGAAAATGACCTCTAACTGTTACAGATCGAGATTATGTTTTGCGATGTTTGAGTTCGTCTCAATCTGTAACGTGTAGACCCGGTTTTGTCTCGTAACTGTTACAGATTGAGACAATCGGCCCAGGCCCGCCTCGTCCGCTCCGTCATCTGTGGTTTACGTGGGGGCATGCGAAGCACGGGTATACTAACCCGCGGCGAATCTGCTCCATCGCTTAGGGCCGCTGCGTCTGGACGGCGCGTGATAGGGCTGCCAAAGCGATCGCCAGCGTGCTGAGCAACGTCCTCTCTGTGCGCACCCGTTTTTGTATGTATTAGCGCACTACCAAGCACGCCCGCGCGGCCGCATGCCGTGCCCATTGCGCGTGCAGATAAGGAACAACAACATATGCGTAATTCTGTATCCGACGTCACCGACGCCGAGATCTTGGACGAGACCCGCGAGGCCATGACCCAGGCTGCCTTCGATGCCGCCGATGAGGCTAATGCTGCCCAGGCCGTCGAGTCCGCTACCGAGAGCCTGCCCGCCTTTGACGAGCTGGACCTTTCCGACGAGATGCTTCGTGCCATCGAGAACCTGGGCTACACGGCGCCGACGCCCGTGCAGGCCGGCTCAATCCCCGTGGTGCTCGAGGGCCGCGACCTGCTTGCTGCCGCTCAGACTGGCACCGGCAAGACGGCCGCTTTTTTGCTGCCGACCATGAACAATCTGGAGCACATCGCTCCTCCCAAACCCGTGCGCGAGCGCGGCGGCCGCAACCGCCGTCGCGGTGCTAAAAAGCCCGAGGGCAACGGCCGTGGCCCCGTGATGCTCGTCATCACCCCCACGCGCGAGCTCGCCCAGCAGATCGACGAGGTCGCGAGCAAGATCGCCGACGTCACGGGCCACGTTGCCGTGACCGTCGTGGGCGGCGTGAGCTACAAGCCCCAGACCGCTGCCCTCAAGTACGGCTGCGACATCCTGGTCGCCACGCCGGGCCGTCTGGTCGACCTGATCGAGCAGGGAGCCTGCCACCTGAACGAGGTCAAGGTGCTGGTGCTCGACGAGGCCGACCGCATGCTCGACATGGGCTTTTTGCCCGCCGTCCGCCGCATTGTGCGCGAGACGCCGGCCGAGCGCCAGACGCTGCTGTTCTCGGCGACGCTCGACGAGGAGGCCGTGGGCGAGATCACCGACCTGGTGAGCGACCCGGCACGCGTGGAGATTGCGCCTGCCACGTCGACCGCCGACACCGTCGACCAGTTTGTGTTCCCGGTGTCCATCGAGGCCAAGAACAACCTGCTGCCCGAGTTCCTCAAGAAGGAGGGCCCGGAGCGCACCATCGTCTTTATGCGCACCAAGCACCGCGCCGACAGCTGCTGCCGTCGCCTGGAGCGCAAGGGCATCAAGGCCGCCGCGATTCACGGCAACCGCAGCCAGGCCCAGCGTGAGCGCGCGCTTTCTGCCTTCCGTGATGGCACCGTCGACGTGCTGGTGGCGACCGACGTGCTCGCCCGCGGCATCGACATTAGCGACGTGCGCTACGTCGTGAACTTTGACGTGCCGGCCGAGCCGACCGACTACATCCACCGTATTGGCCGTACGGGCCGCGCCGGCGAGCTGGGCTGGGCCATCACGTTTGTGACCGAGCAGGACGTGGACGAGTTCTACGAGATCGAGAAGCTCATGGACAAGACCGCCGACATCTACGAAGCCGGCGAACTGCATGTGGGTCCCAACCCGCCCGCCGTCGATCCCGAGCGCGATCCTGCGGCCTTTAAGGTGAAGAAGAAGACCAAGCGCGGCAAGTCCAAGAGCAAGAAGAAGCTTGAGCAGGCGCGTCGCGACGGCAAGCGTAACGGCGACGATTACGGCGACGTGGCTGGTCGTTCCAACCGCGGTCGCGACGAGCGCCGCGGCGACGGCGAGCGTCCGAGCCGTCCCAAGCGCGGCGGCAAGACCCGCGTGCGCGAGGGCGTTCAGGCTCGCGTGGACGAGGCTGTTGAGAGCGTGGCTCGCGAGGCGGCTGCCGAGGAGCGCGCTGGTGCTGTTGAGCAGGGCCCGCGCGGCAACCGTGCCGAGCGTCGTGCCAAGCAGTTCCAGGGCGAGGCACATCGTCGTCGCCGCGAGGACGAGGACCGCGGCGGTCGTCGCCGTGTTGAGCGCGAGGACGAGGGCCGTGGTTCGCGCGGCGGCAAGCGTCGCGAGGGTGCTCGCAGCAATGGCGGCCGCGGCGGCGCTGGTCGTTCTAACGAGTCGCGCGATCGTCGTGACCCGCGTGCCAGCCGCGATCGTCGCGATGACTGGCGCAACTACGACGACACCCGCGATGAGCGTCGTGGCGGCTATCGTGGCGGGCGTGGCGGCAACCAGGCCGGCTCCCGCGGCGGCCGTGCCGGCGGTCGCGATAATCGTGGCAGCTATGGCAACAGCCGTGGCGGCAAGCGCGGTAGCAGCTCCCGTCGCCCCGGCGACGGCGGCGGCAAGCGCAAATAACATACGCATCGCCCGCTAGAGCGAGGTGAACCAAGGGCCCCGAGCAACTACGTTCGGGGCCCTTTTGTTTGCCGTATCCGATCGCTAGTTCAAATGTGATTTCCTCGGGAATGCATCTAGAGGATGCCGTGGGCTTGTTTCCTGCCATGCAGCAATGGGTCCTATGGGGTGCGCCGTGCATTTTTTGGAGTATTCTGCAGTTCGAGTTGTCTGCATATGATTCGACGTCGCCAACGGTGGCCTTCGGATATCCCTAGCGAGCGTTCCGAGTCAGATTTCGCCGTTTTCCGGAGCAGGGGGCGCGTCATTCTCGCCATGTCGGGACTTAGAATGATACGGCGCCCTACAGTTTTGCCCACCCGCGGCGGTGCTGGCGCGGTCACGTTGCAGAATACTCCGTTTTTTGTACGGGCCAGGATGGGGTACCTCAGGAGAACACGGCGGTATCCCGTAAATATATACAATCTGTACCGTAATTTATACAAAACGAAGAGGCAGACAGCGTAGGGTGGGTGCATTGGGGTGCCTGGCGCACCAAAACGGGGAGCTCCCCCTCATGCGCCGTATACTCTGTCTGAATGTGAAAACAGCTTGACGCGTTGCCGGGCGTAGGGAGAGGGTGCCTCGATGAGCGTATTCGAAATTGTGTTTAGTCCGACGGGTGGAACGCGGAAGGTGTCTGGCCTTGTGGCCGGGGCGCTGGACAATAATACCGTTACCGTCGATCTGACCGATAGCGGGCTAGATCTCAGCGCTGTCTCGATGACTGAGGACGACGTGGCTGTTATCTCCGTGCCAGCGTATGCCGGCAGAGTCCCTGCCATGGCGGTCGACCGACTGAACATGGTTCACGGCAACGGAGCGCGGGCCGTTCTGGTGTGCGTCTACGGAAACCGCGCGTTTGAGGACACGCTCGTAGAGCTGGAGGACGTTGCGAAGCATGCGGGATTCCGGGTAATCGCGGCAGTTGCAGCCATTGCAGAACATTCCATTGCGCGACAGTTTGCTGCCGGTCGTCCGGATGCGCAGGATGCGGCGCAGCTCGCAGAGTTTGCGCAGCAAATTCAGCAAAAGCTGTTGGCTGAGGATGCATCCGAGCCCTCTATTCCCGGCAATCGTCCTTATAAACAAGCTGGAGGTCACCGCATGGCACCCGAGGCAACAGAGGATTGCGTCTCCTGCGGTGCATGCGCCGCGGCGTGTCCCGTTTGCGCTATCGACAAGGGCGACCCCAAACGAGCAGCTGGCGAGGCGTGCATCTCCTGTATGCGCTGCATCGCCGTATGTCCGCGAGGCACTCGCAAGCTTGATCCCAACAAGCTATCCGCTGTTTCCCAGATGCTGAGCAAGGTTTGCGTCGTGCGGAAGGAATGCGAGCTCTTTGTCTAGCGCATACGAAATTGGTGCAATGAGGCCAGGTTAATCTGCACCAACCTGGTGCAAACGAACCTGTCCCCAATGCACCAGAGCGAGGAGTGTCCCTGGGTGCCGGCAGTAAAGGAACGTCCCTAAGTGCCATGGAGACATCCAAGAATCGCCTAAATACCGTTTATCGGAGAATAAATACCGCTCACCGGTCATAATGATTATTCTGGCTTTGGGCTTGTCTACAATAGCTCCCGTAAAAAGAAATGCGGAAGGTTACCGAGTCCCTCGGACGTGGGCCTAACCAAAGTCTTTGAACGGGTGTGTCTCTATGGATGCATTCGCTTGATTTTGGTTGGGCTATATTTATGAAGGGACATGCCACCATGGGTTTCTTTTCTCGCCTGATGGGCGGTTCGGATGAGCAGAAGACTGCAGCTTCCGAGTTCGAAATCCTCGCTCCCGTTTCCGGCGAGCTTGTTCATCTAGAAAATACCAATGACCCCGCTTTTAGCAGCCGTGCCGTGGGCGATGGCGTTGCCGTGGTTCCCCAAGAGGGGACCGTGTGCGCTCCTGTTTCCGGTACCGTCGCGGCGCTGTTTCCGACTGAGCACGCGCTGGGCATTATGTCCGACGACAGCTCTGCTCAGGTGATGCTGCATATCGGAATCGACACTGTTAAACTTGAGGGCAAGGGCTTCCATGCGCTTGTTGCTCAGGGTGACCATGTCGATGCGGGCCAGCCCCTCGTCGAGGTCGATTTCGAGGCGGTTCGCGCCGCTGGCTTCGACCCCACGGTCTTCGTTATCGTGTGCGAGCGCTCGGAGAACTCGACTCTTCGTGAGCATGCTTCCGGCCCTGTTGCTGTTAAAGAGCCTGTCGTCTGGCTTTCCGAGTAAATTCTTGTGGTGGGTACCGTGGTTATCAAGCGAGTTTTCAACAATAACGTCGCAATGGTCACTTCGGACGATGGCTCCGAGCTCATCGTCATCGGCCGAGGCCTCTGCTTTGGCCGCCATGCCGGCGACGCTATCGATGAGGCATCGGTCGAAAAGACCTATGCACTGCAGGAGGGCACTTCTCAGGATTCGCGCACGATTGACCGCTTGGCACATCTTTTGGAGTCCATCCCCACCGTCAACCTCGTGATTGCCGAGGACATTGTTCAGATGCTCCGTCGAGAGCTCAATGTTGATATCAACGACAAGATTCTCATTGCTCTCGCAGACCATATCAGCCTCGCCCTCGAGCGCGAGCGCAAGGGCGTTCCCTGTGAGAATCCGTTGCTGCTCGAGATCCAGCAGTTCTATCGCAAGGAGTATGCGCTTGCGGGCCGTGCGCTGCAGATTATCAAGGAGTATATGGGCATCCAGATGAGCGAAGAAGAGCAGGGTTTTATTACGCTGCATATCGTCAACGCCACCATGCCGCAACGCTCCGACCGTCTAATCGTCTCGGTCCAGCTTGTTCGCGACGTGCTCGCGATTGTTTCTGAGCACTATGCCACGACCCTTGACGTCACCTCGTTGCCGTACGAGCGTTTCGTTCGCCATCTGCAGTTTTTTGCGCAGCGAGCGCTCGATCCCGCGGCGGGGCAGGTCAATGGCGACGCGCTGTTCCGTATCGATGAAACGGCGTATCCGAGGGCGTTCTCGTGTGCGGAGTCAATTGCTGACCACTTAGCGTCTACCTATAACGTTGTCGTTACCGATGCCGAGAAGAGTTATCTCGCATATCACATTGTTAACCTGCTTGGAGAACCTGGTCTCTAGGCATAACGTGCCCACACATCGATTGATATAAGGCAAGGCTCACGGTCTTGTCTAGGGCACACCTATCTCAATTTGCGGAAAAGGAAGGGGAGTACCGCTATGACCGCAAAAAAGAAGTTCAATTTCAAAGCGCCGTTGGAGGTGTTCGCGAAGTCGATCGTTCAGCCGATGATGTATCTCTCGGTTGCCGGCATCCTGCTCATCGTGGGCATCATTCTGACCAACAAGACCATCTGCGCCGTGATCCCCGTACTGGGCTCCGGTCCGTTCCAGCTTGTGGGCGCCGTTGTCTATCAGTCGCTGATGTTTATCATCAACAACCTCTCGATTCTGTTCTGCGTGGGCATCGCCGGTGCCATGGCAAAGAAGAACAAGGGCCACGCTTCGCTGATCGCCCTGATGTCGTTCTTCCTGTTCCTGCAGGCCAATAACATCGTGCTCAACGCCACCGGCTCTCTTGCCGAGGCGAGCGGCATGCTCGGCCTTACCGGAACCGGCCAGAGCACCGTTATGGGCATTCAGGTGCTCGATACCGGCGTGTTCGGCGGCATCATTCTTGGTTGCATCACCGGTGCCGTGTTCAACAAGTACTCCAACAAGCAGTTCCCCATTGCTCTTTCGATGTTCTCGGGCGTTCGCTTCCCGTTCCTGATCATGATCATCATCTCCTGGATCATGGGCGCTGGCTTCTGCATCGTTTGGCCTCCGGTTCAGGGTGCCATCTCCTCCGTTGCCGGCATCATTAAGGAGTCGGGTAACATCGGTCTGTTTATCTACGGCATGCTCAACAAGCTGCTCGTTCCCACCGGTCTGCACCACCTCATCTACACCCCGTTCCAGTTCTCCGATGTGGGTGGCACCCTGACGCTGGGCGATCAGGTTATCGCCGGCGCCTATCCCATCCGTGTCGCCGAGATGGCAATGACGGGCCAGCCCTTCTCCGATAGCACGTATTTCAACAGCTACACCTTCAACAACCTGTGGCCCTACATCGGTATCGGTCTCGCCTTTATCTTCACCGCCTACAAGCAGAACAAGGACAAGACCAAGGCCGTTATCATCCCGCTGATCATCACCGCCGTGCTCTCCTGTGTCACCGAGCCCATGGACTTCCTCTTTGTCTTTGCCGCTCCCGTGCTCTTTGTCGTTCACTCGGTTCTTTCCGGCATCTTCCTGGTCCTGCTCAAGGTCCTCTCCGTGCCCGCTTCGACTGCAGGCGGCATCATCAACATCGTGGTTTCCAACCTGGTCCTCGGTGTCGATAAGACCAACTGGCCGGTTATGCTGGTGCTTGGAGTCGTCAACGCTGCGCTGTACTTCTTCCTCTTCACCTTCCTTATTAAGAAGCTCAACCTCCACACGCCTGGTCGCGAGGAGGAGTCCGAGCTCGCCGAGTCCGTTGCCGAGGGCGAGGCCGCCGCGTCTGTCGCGGTGAAGCAGGGTGCTGTTGCCGCGACTCCCGCAGAGGGCGTCGATGCGGGCATTGCCGACCTGGTCGCAGGTCTTGGCGGCAAGGACAACATCGAGGAGCTCGAGAACTGCTTTACGCGTCTCCGCGTGAACGTTAAGAACCCGGACCTCATCGATGAGGACCTCATCAACCACGTGCCCAACAGCGGCATCAACCGCAACGGCAATAATATCCAGATCATCTTTGGCATGAAGGTCGCCGAGATGCGCGACAAGGTCGAAAACGCAATTGAGAAGGAGCAGTAAACAATGATCATTACTCTGTGTGGTGGCGGATCCACCTTTACCCCTGGCATCGTCAAGTCCATCGCCCTGCGCAAGGACGAGCTCGACGTTGACGAGATTCGTCTGTACGACATCAACGAGGAGCGCCAGCGCAAGATTGGCGTGCTCGTGGACTGGATTTTGCACGAGGACCTCGGCCTGGACATCAAGCTCACGGTGACTACCGACAAAAAGACGGCTTTTACCGATGCGAGCTTCGTGTTTGCCCAGATGCGCGTGGGCGGCTACGCCATGCGCGAGCAGGACGAGAAGATTCCGCTGCGTCACGGCTGCGTGGGTCAGGAGACCTGCGGTTGCGGCGGCCTTGCCTATGGCATGCGCACCATCTTCCCCATGGTCGAGCTGATCGATGACGTTGAGAAGTACGCCAAAAAGGACTACTGGATTCTCAACTACTCCAACCCTGCCGCCATCGTGTCCGAGGGCTGCCGCGTCCTGCGCCCCAACGCTCGTATCATCAACATCTGCGACATGCCGATCGCGATCATCGACGTGGTTTGCGCCGCGCTCGATATCGACAAGAAGGATGTCGAGTACGATTACTTTGGTCTCAACCACTTTGGTTGGTTCACCTCGATCCGCCACAAGGGCGAGGAGGTGCTCCCGCAGCTGCGCGAGTACATCAAGGAGCACGAGATTCTGCTGCCCGATTCGTACCTCAAGGGCATGAGCTCGCTGATGTCCAAGAAGCCCGAGGAGGCCACGGACGAGCATCCCGAGCAGAACCGCCACACCAAGGGCAGCTGGTACTACGTCTGGAAGGGCGAGTACGAGATCATGGAGTGCTTCCCGGAGTACCTGCCCAACACGTATCTGAACTACTACCTGCAGCAGAAGGAGTTCGTCGAGCATTCCAACCCCGAGCGCACCCGTGCTAACGAGGTCGAGGAGACGCGCGAGAAGAACCTCTTCGACGGCATCGATCACTACGAGAAGACGGGCGAGATCGACGAGAGCACGTTCTATGCGGGCAGCCACGGCGACTGGATTGCCGACCTGGCCATCGCTCTGAAGAACGACACCAAGCAGCGTTTCCTGGTCATTTGCGAGAACAAGGGCGCTATCCCCAACATGCCCTATGACGCCATGGTCGAGCTGCCTGCCTACATTGGCAAGAACGGCCCCGAGGTCATCAGCCGCGACAACATTCCTCTGTTCCAGCAGGGCCTCATGATGCAGCAGCTGAACTCCGAGAAGCTCGTGGTCGAGGCTACGATCGAGGGTTCTTACGAGAAGGCGCTCAAGGCCTTTACGCTGAACAAGACCGTGCCTTCGATGAAGGTCGCCAAGGAGGTTCTCGACGACATGATCGAGGCCAACAAGGGTTACTGGCCCGAGCTTAAGTAAAAGCAACAGGGTCGCTGGCCGCATACCTAGAGTAATGCCCCGTCCACGTGATTGCGTGGACGGGGCATTGTCATTTGGTAACGCGTTTTATCAAATATGGCATTTATCTGCGGTAATGTTCTATTTCACCGCTGAGGGTGACATTTCATGCCGCCTGCCGAACTGCGTTGAGACCTAACAACTTTTTAGGTCAGTGTTGTGCGTGTAGCAATTTCGCCCGGCCTCGCCTCCGGGCTGCCATGTGAGAGGGGATCTTATGGCTCGACTGCATGTAATGGAACGCAGCCACGCTCAGGCCGTCATGGACGACCTGCACGATGCGCTCGGACGCCGTCTGGCGGTGAGTTCGCTCGCCCCGTGTCCCGTTGAGTTTACGGCAGCGCTCGTCAACCTGTGTTCGACGCAGAGCTGCGGCAAGTGCACGCCCTGCCGCGTGGGCCTGAGCGCGCTGAGCGATCTGCTCGCCGATGTGCTCGAGGGCCGCGCCGACGAGTCCACGCTCAACTTGATTGAGCGCACGGCCCGCACCATCTATCTTTCGAGCGACTGCGCCATCGGTTACGAAGCCGGCGCCATGGCGCTCACAGCTATTCGTGGCTTCCGTGATGACTTTGAGCACCACATCCGTGAGCATTCCTGCGGCTTTGATCGCGAGGCCCGCGTTCCGTGTGTCTCGGGCTGCCCGGCGCACGTCGACATTCCCGGTTACATTTCGCTCGTCGAGGCCGGCCGCTATGCTGATGCCGTCAAGGTCATCCGCAAGAACAACCCGCTCCCGCTCGTCTGCGGCCTGGTGTGCGAGCATCCCTGCGAGATGCACTGTCGCCGTGGCATGGTCGACGACCCCATGAACATCCTCGCCCTCAAGCGTTTTGCCGTTGAGCACAGTGGCCTCAACGACCACAAGCCGCATGTAGTGGACAACACCGGTAAGCGCGTCGCCGTGATTGGCGGCGGCCCAGCCGGCCTTTCCTGCGCCTACTACCTGGCCGTGATGGGCCATAAGGTGACCATCTTTGAGCAGCGCCACCACCTGGGCGGCATGCTGCGCTATGGCATTCCCAGCTACCGTCTGCCACGCGAGCGCCTGCAGGCCGAGATCGATTGGATCTTGAGCGCCGGCATCGACGTGGAACTCGACCGCTCCGTGAACGGCGAGGAGCTTGCCCGCCTGCGCGACGAGTTCGATGCCGTCTACCTGGCCATCGGTGCCCACAGCGATAAGAAGCTCGGTCTTTCGGGCGAAGAGGCCCCCGGCGTGGAGTCGGCCGTCAAGATGCTGCGTGCCATTGGCGACGACGAGCTGCCCGACCTGAGCGGGCAGCGCGTGTGCGTCATCGGCGGCGGCAACGTGGCCATGGACGTGGCGCGCTCTGCCGTGCGCTGCGGTGCCGAAAAGGTAAGCATCGTCTACCGCCGTCGCATCTGCGATATGACGGCTCAGGACGCCGAGATTGCCGGCGCCCAGGCCGAGGGTTGCGAGGTTCTGGAACTCACGGCGCCGTTCGCCATCGAGACGGGCGAGGACGGTCACGTGAGCGGCCTGCGCGTGCAGCCGCAGATTATCGGTGAGCCCCGCCGCGGTCGTCCGGCTCCGCGTGCCGCCGCCACGCCCGAGCGCGTCATCCCCTGCGAGCGCGTGTTCGTCGCCATTGGCCAGGACATCGATTCCAAGCCGTTTGAGGAGATGGGCATTGCCTGCAAGTGGGGCTGCGTCGTCACCGATTCGGACGGCGCCGTGCCTAACTTCGATGGCCTCTTTAGCGGCGGCGACTGCCAGACCGGTCCCGCCACCGTCATCCGGGCCATCAACGCCGGCCGCGTGGCTTCGGCAAATATCGACCGCTACCTGGGCTTCGACCACAAGATTAAGCTCGACGTGGAGCTTCCGACCGTCCAGTTTAAGGGCAAGCACGAGTGCGGTCGCTGCGAGCTGGGCGAGCGCGAGGCCGGCGAGCGCATTCACGATTGGAATCTGGTCGAACAGGGCCTCACCGAGGAGGAGGCACGCCAAGAGGCGAGTCGCTGCCTGCGTTGCGACCACTTTGGCTTTGGTGCGTTCCGCGGAGGGAGGAACCTGGAATGGTAAAGCTCAACAAAACCACCGTCAGCGACAACACCGAAAACGGAGCGCACAATATGGTCAAGCTCACTATCGATAATTGCGAGGTCGTGGTGCCCGAGCACACCACGATCCTGGACGCGGCCAAGTCCGTCGGCATCCAGATTCCCACCCTGTGCTACCTGCGCGATCTAAACGAGATCGGCGGTTGCCGCGTGTGCGTGGTCGAGGTTGAGGGCTGTGACCAGCTGGTTGCCGCCTGCAACAACTACGTGCTCGACGGCATGGTGGTCCGCACCAACAGCCCCAAGGCCCGCGAGGCGCGCCGCACCAACGTGCAGCTGCTGCTGTCCCAGCACGATTCGCAGTGCACGAGCTGCGTGCGCAGCGGCAACTGCAACCTGCAGACCATCGCCAATGACCTGGGCATTTTCTATCTGCCGTATCAAAGGCATTTGGCGGGTGAGGGCTGGGATTTCGATTTCCCCATCATCCGCGAAAACGACAAGTGCATTAAATGCATGCGCTGCATCAAGGTGTGCGAGAGCGTGCAGGGCCTAGGGATTTGGGACCTGACCAACCGCGCCACGCATACCGCTGTGGGTACCCGCGGGCGCGCACCGATCGGCAAGACCGATTGCGTCGCGTGCGGCCAGTGCATTACGCATTGTCCGACGGGCGCACTGCGCGAGCGCGACGATACCGAGACCGTGTTTGACGCGCTCGCTAATCCCGACAAGATCGTGCTGGTGCAGATCGCGCCTGCCGTGCGCAGCGCCTGGGGCGAGGAACTCGGCATTCCGCGCGAGGATGCCACCGTTGAGCGCCTGGCTTGCGCGCTGCGCCGCGTTGGCTTTGAGTACGTGTTCGACACCGATTTCTCGGCCGATCTCACCATTATGGAGGAGGGCTCCGAACTGCTCGAGCGCCTGGGCGCCGCCGCCAAGGGTGAGGGCGATAGTCGCAGCTGGCCCATGTTTACGAGCTGCTGCCCGGGCTGGGTGCGCTTTGTGAAGGCGCGTTATCCGGAGTTTGTCGACAGCCTGTCCACGTCCAAGTCGCCGCAGCAGATGTTCGGCGCTATTGCCAAGACGTACTACGCCAAGGTGCTGGGCGTGGAGCCCGAGCGCCTGTTCGTGGTGTCCGTGATGCCATGCACGGCCAAGAAGGCCGAGTGTGCGCTGCCGAGCATGGTGGGCGAGGGCGGCGCGCCCGACGTAGACTTTGCGCTGACGGTGCGCGAGATGGTGCGCATGATCCGCGCGAGCCACGTGAGCGTCGACACGCTTACCGAGGAGCCGCTCGATACGCCGCTGGGCTTCGGCACGGGCGCGGGCGTGATCTTTGGCGCCACGGGCGGCGTGATGGAGGCCGCCGTGCGCTCGGCCTATTACCTGGTGACGGGCAAGAACCCCAACGCCGACTTCTTTACCGATGTGCGCGGCCTGGACGGCTGGAAGGAAGCCGTGGCCGATATCGATGGCACCAAGGTGCGCGTCGCCGTGGCACACGGGCTGGGCAACGCCGCCCGTCTGCTCGACGCGATTCGCGACGGCCGCGTGAGCTATGACTTCGTCGAGGTCATGGCATGCCCGGGCGGCTGCGTCGGTGGCGGCGGTCAGCCCATCCACGACGGCTGCGAGCTGGCAGCCGAGCGCGGTCAGGTGCTCTGGGGCCTCGATGCGAACGCCGAGATTCGCTTCTCGCACGAGAATCCCGATGTTCGGGCGTGCTACCGCGAGTTTTTGGGTGCGCCGCTCTCGCCGCTGGCCGAGGAGCTGTTGCACGCTGACCACCACGCCTGGACGATGCCTAACGAAGGGATGTGCTAACGATGCGCGCGTTTGAATTTGAGCTTTCGCGCCGAGGGTTTGCCTCGGCGCTTGCCGCGGGCGTGCTGTCGCTTGCGTTGGCTGGCTGCAGCGGCGGGGCTGCGGGGGCGGGCTCCTCTGCGGGCTCTGCCGGGTCTGCGCCGAGCGGCGCTGCCGCCGAGTCGGTCGAGGTGCACGTCGCCTCGCTCAAGGGGCCGACGTCGATCGGTCTGGTGCAGTTTATGGACCAGGCGGCGCGTGGCGAGACGGATAACGAGTTCGACTTTGCGATCAGCGCCGCTGCCGACGAGATCGTGCCCAAGGTCATTCAGGGCGATGTCGATATTGCCCTGGTGCCCGCCAACGTGGCGAGCGTGCTCTACAACAAGACCGAGGGCGCGGTGCAGGTCATCGACATCAATACGCTCGGCGTGCTGAGCGTGGTGACGGGCGACGCGGGCGTGACCTCGTTTGCCGACCTGGCGGGTCGCACCGTCTATATGACGGGCAAGGGCACCACGCCGGAGTACGTCATGAACTATCTGCTGGAGCGCGCAGGTCTGACTGGCCAGGTGGCGCTTGAGTTTAAGAGCGAACCCACCGAGGTGCTGTCGGCCCTGCTTGCCGACCCGTCCGCCGTGGGCGTGCTACCGGAGCCATTCAAGACCGCTGCCATCGCCAAGAGCGAGGGCA
>CAUHFS010000041.1 GCA_959605475.1 uncultured Collinsella sp.
CTTGGAAGCGGGGCTCTCGAAGACCTCGTCGGTGACCTCCTGCTCGGTGATGCCGAACTGCTCGCACTTCTCGGCGCCAATGGTGGTGTTGGTGTCGTGGAAGCTGGGCAGGCAGTGCAGGAAGATGGCACCCGGGTTGGCCATAGCCATGACCTCGGAGGTGACACGATACGGGGTGAGCTGAGCGATGCGCTCGGCCCAGACCTCGTCGGGCTCGCCCATGGAGACCCACACGTCGGTGTAGATGACGTCGGCACCGGTGACGCCGTCCTTGACGTCGGTGGTCAGCTTGATGGTGCAGCCGTTGGCCTCGGCGATGGGCTTGCAGGCCTCGATGACGTCGTCAGCGGGCATGCACTCCTCGGGGCCGCAGGCCACGAAGTTCATGCCGAGCTTGGAGCAGACGACCATGAGGGAGCGAGCAACGTTGTTCTTGCAGTCGCCCATGAAGACGAGAGTCTTGCCCTTGATGTCGTAGTTGAAGTTCTCCTGGACGGTCAGGATGTCGGCGAGCATCTGGGTGGGATGCCACTCAGTGGTCAGGCCGTTCCACACGGGCACGCCGGACTTAGCAGCGAGCTCCTCGACATCGTCCTGGGCAAAGCCACGGAACTCGATGCCGTCATACATGCGGCCGAGAACGCGAGCGGTGTCCTCGATGGACTCCTTCTTGCCCATCTGCGACGAGCCCGGATCGAGGTAGGTGACGCCCATGCCCAGATCCATGCCGCCGACCTCGAAGGCGCAGCGGGTACGAGTGGAGGTCTTCTGGAAGAGCAGAACGATGTTCTTGCCCTCGAGATAGCGGTGCGGAACACCAGCGCGCTTCATGTCCTTGAAGTTCTTGGAGAGCTTGAGCAGGTACTCGATCTCCTCGGTGGTGAGGTCGAGAAGCTTGAGGAAGCTACGGCCGGAGAGGTTAACACCCATGGTTCGATTCCTTTCGAAGAAATGAATTACGTAAGTATTAGTGTTGCCCGTTTAACGGGCGAAGCCGGTGCGGTTGTAGGGGGACCGCACCGGAAACGGAAAGACTTAGAGGTCCTCGCGCCAGAAGGGCATGCTCATGCAGCGCGGGCCGCCACGGCCGCGGGAGAGCTCGGCGGAGGGCACGACGAGAAGGTCCAGGCCCTCCTTGTACAGCACGTCGTTGGTGACGGTGTTGCGGGCGTAGACGCAGATCTTGCCGGGCTCGACGCACAGGGTGTTGGAGCCGTCGTTCCACTGCTCGCGGGAGGCCGCGATCGGGTCGCCGCCGCCGCAGGGGATCAGCTTGACCTGGTCGACGCCGGTGGCGTCCTCCAGGACGTGCTCGAGGGTGTCCTCGATCAGGCGGATGTTCACGTCGCCCGGGTTCTTGCCGGCGGTCAGCTCGTAGACGCGCAGGGTGCCCATGATGGCGGGGTGGATCGTGAACTTATCGACGTCGATCTGGGTGAAGACCGTGTCGAGGTGCATGAAGGCGCGCGAGACGGGGATGTCGAAGGCCAGGATGCGCTCGACCTTGGAGTCGGAGTTCCAGAAGATGTTCTGGGCCATGACGTCGATGGCGGCCGCCTGGGTGCGCTGGGAGATGCCGACGGCGAGGGTCTTCTCGTTGATGTTCAGCACGTCGCCGCCCTCGGTGTGGAACTGGCAGTCGCGGCGGAAGTACAGGGAGACGTCCTTGTAGTCGGGGTGGTACTTGAAGACGTACTTGCCGTACAGGGTCTCGCGGTTGCGGGTGACCGAGTACATGCGGTTGAGGTTGACGCCCTCGCCGACGACCGCGAACGGGTCGCGGGTGAAGTAGAGGTTGGGCATCGGGTCGATGATCAGGTCGGACTCGGACTCGGAGTTGACCAGGGAGTCGAGGGTCGTGGACGCCGTGAGGGGCATGTCGATCTCGGCCTTGGTCATGCCGGCCATGGTCTTCTTGACGAACTCGAGGTTGTCCTCGATGGAGTCCAGCTTCTCGCGGACGATCTGCGGCATGTGCTGGCCGCGGATGCCCGCCTCGGCGATGTACTGGTCGGTGAACTCGGCGCGGGCGCCGGGGACCTGGTCGAACACCTCCGCGACGAGGTTCTCGAGGTAGAGCACCTCGACGCCCTGGTCCCTCAGGATCTGGGCGAAGGTGTCGTGCTCCTGCTGCGCGACCTCCAGGAACGGGACGTCGTCGAACAGGAGTCGCTCGAGCTCGTCGGGCGGCAGGTTGAGGAGCTCGTCGCCGGGACGGTGCAGGCAGACCTTCCTGAGCTTGCCGATCTCGGAAGGCACGTGCAGACCTTTCGTCATGGCCTCCTACCTTTCTTTCGGGCCCCTGTCAGGGCCGATTCGTTAGCGCCCCTCCGTGTGAGGCGTTATTGCTGACGACATATTTATATCCAAAATCAGTCCATACTTCCACCTTACCCCCGAACGGTTTTTTATGAGGGGTGAACGGCATACACATATACTTCACGCATGGTACACTTTGACTTAATAAAGTGTATCTACGTGCTTAAACGCGTTTTCAATCCAGAAATCAAATGGAACTAAACTTTGTTAAACCACCCTCAAATTGTATATTTCCAATAAAGCTATGAATAGAATTAGCGATTCGTACCACGTCTCAACCATTTTCATTTTTATTCAGAAAAAAGTTTGTCCTATTCATTTCTGGTAAACAAATTACCGTTTACCAGACGCTTGATACCGTTCACCGGAAGCTCAGTATAAGGCCCAGCGGATACCGGCTCGCTTTACGGCCCCATTTGTAACAACTTGACTTCTCGGTATAGAAAAACGAACCCGCTTCCCCTAGGGAAACGGGTTCGTTTTCGATTATCTTTGGCCAATTTGGATAAGGCCCTCGAAAATCGTCGGAATCCTAGCGATCGAACTCCGCCAGTGCCTCGCCCAAAAGCCTCAGGCCCTCGCGAAGAACGTCTTCGCTCGCGCAGTAGCCCAGGCGTGCGCCGCAGGGAAGCTCAAAGCGGCTGCCGGGGACCAGCAGCACTCCCCTCTCGGCCAACAGGCGCTTACAGAATTCCTCGTCATCCTCGGGAATATCCAGCTGGATAAACGAGGTGGATATTCCCTGCGGGGCCGTCCAGGAAACGCGATGCTGCGTATCGATCCAAGCCTGCGCGATATCGCGGTTGCCAAACACGATCTTGCGATTGCACTCGAGAATCTTGTCCTTGTGCTCGAGCACGTAGGTCGCCAGGGCATCGTTGAACACGCCGCCGCAGATCATGGTGTAGTCGCGGTAGGTGCGGATGCGGTTGGACACCTCTTCGTCGGCCACGACCCAGCCCACGCGGGCCGCAGGCGTCGAATAGGTCTTCGACACCGAGTTGGTGACAATGGCCCTCTCGTACACGTCGGCCATCGACATAAAGGACTTGGTGTTCTCAAGCGGCAGGTACACCTCGTCGCACAGCACATAGGCGCCAGTCGAACGGGCGATCTCGGCAATCTGGCCGAGCATATCGGCATCGAGCACCGTACCGATGGGGTTCGATGCGTTATTGATGCAGATAAGCTTGGTGTTGGGGCGCACCAAGCGCTTGAGTTCCTCGATATCGGGCTTCCAGCCAAGCTCCTCGCGAAGCTCCCAATACTCGACCTCGGCACCGAGCGTACGCGGAATCTCATAGAGCGGCGCATAGGTAGGCCACTCGGCAATCACGTGATCGCCGGGCTCGACAACAGCCATGATGGCATTGAGGTTAGCACCCGTACAGCCATTGGTCTGCAAAATGTGATCGGGATTGACCTCGCGACGATACAGCTTGGCGACCTCCGCCTTAAAGTCAGGCGAGCCCTCGATCCAGCCGTAGTTCATCTTCTCGCGGTCCAGGCGCTCGTAGAACGTGGCACCATCTTGATCGTCAAGTGCGCGAAGCTCACCCATGGTCAGCGACGAGATCGTCGACTGAGCGATATCCCAGGTAGCACTCTTCTCCCAAACGTTGAGCCATTCCTCAACGCCAATTGTCTTGATATCCATGGCCACCTTATCCGTTGTTAATTTAGCGTCATTAAACATGAATGGGACGGTGCGAAAGATCCGCACCGTCCCATGGGGAGACATCTAATGGCAGCTAGATGTTTGTATTAAGACCTGTACGGGTCTTTGAAAACCTTAGAGGTCCTCGCGCCAGAAGGGCATGCTCATGCAGCGCGGGCCGCCACGGCCGCGGGAGAGCTCGGCGGAGGGCACGACGAGAAGGTCCAGGCCCTCCTTGTACAGCACGTCGTTGGTGACGGTGTTGCGGGCGTAGACGCAGATCTTGCCGGGCTCGACGCACAGGGTGTTGGAGCCGTCGTTCCACTGCTCGCGGGAGGCCGCGATCGGGTCGCCGCCGCCGCAGGGGATCAGCTTGACCTGGTCGACGCCGGTGGCGTCCTCCAGGACGTGCTCGAGGGTGTCCTCGATCAGGCGGATGTTCACGTCGCCCGGGTTCTTGCCGGCGGTCAGCTCGTAGACGCGCAGGGTGCCCATGATGGCGGGGTGGATCGTGAACTTATCGACGTCGATCTGGGTGAAGACCGTGTCGAGGTGCATGAAGGCGCGCGAGACGGGGATGTCGAAGGCCAGGATGCGCTCGACCTTGGAGTCGGAGTTCCAGAAGATGTTCTGGGCCATGACGTCGATGGCGGCCGCCTGGGTGCGCTGGGAGATGCCGACGGCGAGGGTCTTCTCGTTGATGTTCAGCACGTCGCCGCCCTCGGTGTGGAACTGGCAGTCGCGGCGGAAGTACAGGGAGACGTCCTTGTAGTCGGGGTGGTACTTGAAGACGTACTTGCCGTACAGGGTCTCGCGGTTGCGGGTGACCGAGTACATGCGGTTGAGGTTGACGCCCTCGCCGACGACCGCGAACGGGTCGCGGGTGAAGTAGAGGTTGGGCATCGGGTCGATGATCAGGTCGGACTCGGACTCGGAGTTGACCAGGGAGTCGAGGGTCGTGGACGCCGTGAGGGGCATGTCGATCTCGGCCTTGGTCATGCCGGCCATGGTCTTCTTGACGAACTCGAGGTTGTCCTCGATGGAGTCCAGCTTCTCGCGGACGATCTGCGGCATGTGCTGGCCGCGGATGCCCGCCTCGGCGATGTACTGGTCGGTGAACTCGGCGCGGGCGCCGGGGACCTGGTCGAACACCTCCGCGACGAGGTTCTCGAGGTAGAGCACCTCGACGCCCTGGTCCCTCAGGATCTGGGCGAAGGTGTCGTGCTCCTGCTGCGCGACCTCCAGGAACGGGACGTCGTCGAACAGGAGTCGCTCGAGCTCGTCGGGCGGCAGGTTGAGGAGCTCGTCGCCGGGACGGTGCAGGCAGACCTTCCTGAGCTTGCCGATCTCGGAAGGCACGTGCAGACCTTTCGTCATGGCCTCCTACCTTTCTTTCGGGCCTTTCGGCCGAATCTATCAGCGCCCTTCCGTAACGGGCGCTGCTTGCTGACAGCTCTAGTTATATCCAAATTCCACCCGCAATTCCACCTCGCCCCCGAACGGTCAACAAAGTGCGATGAACGGTATATCGAATATGATTCTCCCATAATGCACTTCGGCGTTCTAAAGTAGCTTTTCTAAGGTAAATGCTCTTTTTTCTTAAAAATCATTCGCAATTACAACTCCAATCTTTCGATTAATAATTGCATATCTAAAACGGTTTTATGTATATAAATGACGCTTGTTCGTGTTTCTGTCTGTATTCGATGATATTCAGCTACCTATCATTCTTATTCACACATACTCACCAGTTGAGTGAGGATATAGACCGTTTTTCACAACGCGAAGGGCGTCAGCTCTATGGCTTGTCAGCGTAAGAAGTAGGTAAAGATACCGTTCACGCGATACGTCCGTGCCATAGGCCGACTAAATTGAGACAATAGTGAATAGTGTTAGGCAACCGTCCCCCACGGGGACTGAACGGACAGATGCATATGCCGAGCAAAATCGAAAAAAAGCAAGCCGCTGCAAAGCTGCGTAAGCCGCCGCACGACTTCTCGTATACGCAAAACCGAGAGCTTAGCTGGCTGCGCTTTGACAACCGCGTGCTTGACGAGGCCTTCGACGAGACCGTCCCGCTGTTTGAGCGCCTCAAGTTCGTGTCAATCTTCGAGTCCAACCTCGACGAGTTTCTCATGGTGCGCGTGGGCGGCCTGTCCGACCTGGCAGAACTCAAAAAACAGCCCGTGGACAACAAGAGCAATATGACCGCCTCCGAACAGGTCGATGCCGTCATGGCAGAGCTGCCCGAGCTCCTTACCCGTTGGGAGTCCATCTTCAAGAGCATCGAGGGCAAACTCGACGCCCTGGGCGTTCACCGCGCTCGTATCGATTCGCTTACGCCCGAGGAACGCACCTTTGTCACCCGCTACTTCCAGGCCTACGTGTCACCGGTCATCTCGCCGCTGGTCATTGACCCGCGCCACCCCTTCCCCAACCTGCGCAACGGCGCACTCTATCTAGCTTGCGGACTGGACGGTGTCACGGACGAGGAGAGCCTGCTGGGCCTTATCGAGATTCCCGCCTCGATGAACCGCGTGGTCGAGATCCCCTCGCCCGCCGGCACCTACTCCTACATCTTGCTCGAGGACGTCATTCTCGCCTGCCTGGACAGCTGCTTTGGCTCCTATAAGCCGCTCGACCGCGCTCTGATCCGCGTCACCCGCAATGCCGATATCGACCCGGACGGCGAGGGCGTCGAGGAGGAAGAGGATTACCGCCAGCACATGAAGCGCATCCTCAAGAAGCGTCTGCGCCTGCAACCGGTGGTGCTTGCCGTCTCCGGTTCGCTCGAGAAGGCGACGCTCAAGACCATCCGCAAAGCGCTCGAGCTTTCGCGCCGCTCGGTTTTTACCTGCGATATCCCACTCGACCTGGGCTACGTCTTTGGCATCGAGGGCAAAATTCCCGAGCACCTGCGCAACGAGCTCCTCTTTACGCCGTTTAAGCCGCAGCCCAACCCCACCATCGACATGTCCCGCTCCATTCGTGAGCAGGTGCTGCAGGGCGACAAGTTGCTCTTTTACCCCTACGAGGCCATGAATCCGTTCCTGGACCTGGTACACGAGGCCGCATACGACCCCGAGTGCATCTCGCTACGCATCACGCTCTACCGCGTGGCCAAGCAGAGCCGCCTGTGCGAGTCGTTGATCGATGCCGCCGAGAACGGCAAAGAGGTCACGGTGCTCATGGAGCTCCGCGCGCGCTTTGACGAGCAAAATAACATCGAGTGGGCAGAGCGTCTGGAAGAAGCGGGCTGCACCGTCATCTATGGCTCCGAGGGCTTTAAATGCCACTCAAAGATCTGCCAGCTTACCTATCGCGAGGGTATGGCGCTCACCCGACTCACGCTTTTGGGTACCGGCAACTTTAACGAGAAGACGGCCAAGCTCTACAGCGACTTTATGCTCATGACCGCCCATCCCGGCATCGGCGAAGACGCCAACCTGTTCTTCCGCAACCTGTCGCTGGGCAACCTGCGCGGCGACTACCGCTTTTTGGGCGTGGCGCCCGTCGGCCTTAAGCCGCTCATCATGCGCGGTCTGGACCGCGAGATACAACGTGCGCTCGCCGGCGAGCCCGCCCGCGTGTTCTTTAAGCTCAACTCGCTCACCGACCGCGAGGTCATCGACAAGATCTCCGAGGCATCGTGTGCCGGCGTGCGCGTGGACATGATCATCCGCGGCATCTCGTGCCTGAAGCCCAACATTGCGGGCAAGACCGAAAACGTGCACGTACGTTCTATCGTCGGACGTTTCTTGGAGCACGCGCGCGTCTATGCCTTCGGCGTGGACTCGGACATGATCTACCTGAGTTCTGCCGACATGATGACGCGCAACACCGAGCATCGCGTAGAAATCGCCTTCCCCGTGCTCGACCCCACCTGCCGCGCGCTGGTGCACGAGTACATGGGCATGCAGCTGCGCGACAACGTGAAGGCACGTAGCCTGACGAGCGACGGCACCTGGGTTCCCGTAGAGCGAAAAGAGGGTGAGAAGCCCTTTAACTCGCAGGAGTTCCTGTTGGAGCGCGCTTATCGCAACGCCGAGTCCGCAGCCGTGGTTTCGGAGCCCGTCGCCAAAGCAAAACCGGAATCCGCACCTGTTCTGGGCCCCAAGCCCGAGCCACAGCCGGCAGCCCCTAAGGTACAGAAGGTCCAGGCGACCGTCATCGAGCCCGACCTGGAGCCCGAGCCCGAGCCTGCACCCCAGCCTCAGCCGCAGACCGCCAAGCCCGCGCCCCAGGCAAGCGCCCGCCGCGAGAAACCCGCCGGCAAGACCAAAGCCATCGAGCGCCATCGCCCCGGTCGCGTGCGCATGGGCTTGGGCCTGATCGGCCTGGGTCTTAAGACGCTCATTACCGGTAAGACGAAATAGTCGTTTGTAGAAGCAGTTTGTAGAAGCGCCCCGCATTTGAGGAAAGCCTCGGATGCAGGGCGCTTTTCCCTGCTACCATGGTTGCGGACAACAACGCGAATGACGGGCAGGAATATGAAGCTCACCATAGAATCGATGACGTATGGCGCCGATGGTCTGGCGCATGCCGATAACGGCAAAGCCGTATTTGTGCAGGGCGCCGTGGCGGGCGACACCGTCGAGGCCGAGATCGTGCAGGACGGCAAATCGTTTATGCGCGCCCGCGCCACCGAGATTCTGGAGCCGAGCCCCGATCGAATTCAGCCTCCCTGCCCCTTCGTGGGCATCTGCGGTGGCTGCTCGTGGGGCAACCTCTCACGCACCGCTCAGCTTGCCGCCAAGGAGCAAAACCTGCGCTCCACGCTCGAGCGCATCGGCAAGTTCACCCCTGAGCAAGTCGACGAGCTGGTGCAGCCCATCCGCCACACCAAGGACGATTGGGGCTACCGCAATAAAATTGAGCTCGAACCGACCGTTGTAAACGGCCGCGTGCGTCTTGGCATGCACGGCGTCGATTCCAGCAAGATTGTGACCGTCGATTCGTGCCCGTTGTTCGACAAACGCTTCCCCAAGGCACTCAAATCGGTTGTCGGCGCGCTCAATTATCTGAGCGGCAGCCACGACCTGGGCTTGGAGCGCGTGGGCATTCGCGCCTCGCGCCGCACCAAGGCACTCGAGGTGGCGCTCTGGACGCCTACGGGCTTTTTCCCGCGCTCACAGGTCTCGCGCGTGCTGGCAGACGCCGCACACCCCACGAGCATAGTGCGCGTTATGAGCAAGGGTGAAAAGAAAGCCCGCCGTGTCTCCAAGGTCGAAATGCTCGCCGGAGAGGGCTCGTGGACCGAGAACATCGCTGACGGCCAGATGCGCTTGTCTGCCCCGTCTTTTTTCCAGGTCAACACCAAGGGTGCCGAGATTTTGATCGACCTTGTCATGGAAGCGCTCGACCCGCAGGAAGACGAGCTTGCCGTGGACCTGTACTGCGGTGCCGGCACCTTTACCCTACCGCTCGCCCGCCGCTGCGACTTTGTCGCCGCCGTCGAGGCCTACGGCCCCGCTGTGCGCGACCTGCGCCGTAACCTAGAGATCAACAAACTCGATAACGTCGACGTCATCGGCGGCGACGCGGTGCGCGAGTTCCCCGACCAGGATGCCGACGTCTTGGTGGTCGACCCGCCGCGCGCAGGCCTCGCCCCCGAAGCGATCGGCCTTATCGCCAGCACGAGTGCTCGCGATGTCGCCTACGTGAGCTGCGACCCGGCCACCCTGGCACGCGATCTCAAACGCTTTGTCGAAGAAGGCACCTTCTCCCCCGTAAAGATCACGCCAGTTGACCTGTTCCCGCAAACCTTCCACTGCGAAACCGTCGTCCACCTCAAGCGCAACTAGCCACTTAATCATTGCTCAGAAAAATCATTGGGAAATCGAGCGTGGCAAGCGGAGGTCTTCGGGGTATAAGACGGCTAATTGTATGCCGCCTATGAAAGGAACCCTCATGCCCAGCGTTGCCGTTCTCGCCGCCGATGGCTTTGAAACTATTGAATGCTTGACCATGGTCGATGTCATGCGTCGCGGCGGCGTGCGTGCCACGCTCGTCTCGATCATGCCCACGCGCGAGGTCGTAAGCTCGCTGCAGATCCCCGTGACCTGCAATGCGCTCTTTGATGAAATCGACTTTGACGAGTACGACTGCGTCGTGCTGCCCGGCGGCCTACCCGGTGCCACCAACCTGCGCGCCGATCAGCGCGTCTGCGACGTGGTCCGCGAGTTCGCCGCGACCAAGCACGTCGCCGCCATCTGCGCCGCCCCGTTTATCCTGGGCGAGCTCGACCTGCTCGAGGGGCGCCACGCCACGTGCTTCCCTGGCTTTGAGAAAAGCTTCCCCGAAGGCGCCTATACCGGCGAGAAGGTTACGCAAGACGGCAACATCATCACCGCCAGCGGCATGGCCCAGTCGCTCCCCTTTGCGCTCGAGCTGCTGCGCACGCTCGCTGGCGACAAGGCCGTCGAGAAGGTCGCCGAGGGCATTCAGCTATGATTTTGGCTTCGCAATCACCGCGCCGCATCGAGTTGATGCGCGAGGCGGGCTATACCATTCGCATCATTCCTGCCGATATCGACGAAACGCCGTTTGATGGCGAGGCCCCGCTTACGCTCGTTGAACGCTTAGCACGCGCAAAAGCCGCCGCCGTTGCCGCCGAGCATGCCGAGCCCAACGAGCTGACGGTCGCGGCCGACACCATCGTCACCTTTGACGGCAAGATTCTGGGCAAGCCGGCAACCGAGGACGAGGCGCGCACCATGCTCCGTGAGCTTTCGGGCCGCACGCACCAGGTTGCAACCGGCGTCTGCATCGTTAAGGCAGGCGATACGGCCGCCCCGCATGCCGCCGAAAGCCTATCCTTTGTCGATGTGACCGACGTGACGTTCTACGAGCTCACCGACGAGCAGATCGAGCACTACGTCGCCTCGGGTGAGCCCATGGACAAGGCCGGCGCCTACGGCATTCAGGGCACAGGAGGACGCATGCTCGTGCACGATATTTCGGGCGACTTCTATAACGTGGTGGGCCTACCCATCGCCCGCGTCGCGCGCGCGATTCAAAAACTCTCGTAATTGCATCTGGCGCTGGGTATCCCCCGGCGCCTACAATTTTGGCGTACCGTACGGATCCCGACCGGGCACAAGGCGCGGCGGAAAACCGATAGGAGTTAAACATGGATACACTGCTCGAGGCCATTGACGTCTGCGACGTCGATGGCTTTTGCTATGGCAACTATACGGACGAGGAGGCCGGCACCGGTTGCACCGTAATCGTGGCACCCGAGGGCGCCACCGGCGGCGTTGACGTTCGCGGCGGTGCTCCAGCATCGCGCGAAACCGACCTGCTGCGTCCCGAGAACACCGTCGACAAGGTCCACGCCGTCTGCCTTTCGGGCGGATCGGCCTTTGGCCTCGAGGCTGCAAGCGGCGTCGCTCGCGAGCTTGAGAGCCGTGGCATCGGCCTTTCCGTCGGCCCCACGCAGGTGCCTATCGTGTGCTCCAGCTGTATCTTCGACCTCGCCTTTGGCGATCCCACCGTTCGCCCCGACATTGAAGCCGGCATCGCAGCCGTGCGCGAGGCACTCGACAACACCCCCACCACGCTCGAACAGGGCAATGTAGGTGCCGGCACGGGTGCCACCGTCGGAAAGCTCATGGGGCCCACCACCTGCATGAAAGCCGGCCTTGGCGCTGCCGCCGTGGCGCTCGGTCCCGTTAAGGTAGGCGCCGTGGTTTCGGTCAACGCCTGCGGCAACGTGGTCGACCCCTTCACCGGCGAGTGGGTCGCCGGCATGCGCGCCGCCGCCGATAGCGACCAGATTATCGACATGGAGCTTGCCGCCTTTGCCGCCGCCGGATCTATGCAGATGCCGCTTGACCGCACCAACACCACCATCAGCTGCATCGTCACCAACGTGGAGCTCACTAAGGCCCAGGCTACCAAGGTCTCCCAGATGGCCGCAGACGCCTACGCACACGCCATCCGTCCCACGCACACCACCAACGACGGCGACACCATCTACACCCTCGCCAGCGGCAAACTGGGCACCCAGGCAAGCGCCGCCGTTCCCCTAGACCTGCTGGGCATGCTCGCCGTAAGGGCATTGGAAACCGCCATCGTAAACGGAGCCAAAACCGCCAAAACCTCCCACGGCATCCCAGGCGCCGCGAAGTAGCCTAACCTGACCGGTTGCCCGGTGGGGCTTGGTTATGTTCGCTGCTCTACAGTCCTGGCTCGCACGAAGAGCACATTAAGTGCTCTTCGGCTCGTGCGGAACTCGCGACAAACATAACCAAGCCCCACCGGGCAACCTACCAACCAAAATCTTTTCAGCCCAGGCCCCTGTGTACCGCGCGTCTAAGATCTTCAAATTCAATTAACCTGACAATCGATTCTTATAGCAGAGGCCCCTTGGCCTTTAGTTTGCTACAAGTTCCGCACGAGCCGGAAAGCACTTAATGTGCTTTCCTTGCGAGCAGGACTGTTCGCAGTAGCAAACTAAAGGCCAAGGGGCCCAGTCAACCTATCAGCAGCGATTACTCAGCAGCTAGTTGAATTTGGAGATCTTTGAGGCAAGACGGTATAGGCCGAGTGTGGTTTTGTCCCCGGCACGACCGCGCAGGTTGGTGAAGAACCCGACCACGCCGTAGCGGGCACGACGATACATGCGCTCGTCGTAGGCCTTCAAATCATTCCACAGCGTCTTTAGGCGCTCGTCGGCGCAATCTTCCTCAGAAAGCTTGGTGAGCACCGAGCAGATCGCCATCATCATGGTGAAGTAGCCCATCATGTACGAACGCAGACGCGACGACTCAACATCGCTGTACAGGTGGTACGACTCCATCATGATACGCGTAACACGGAACTGCTGGTCCAGACGCTTGACCATCGTTGCCTCGTTGACGCTCTGGCCTTCGCGACCGATAAAGTAGCGGTAGAGGTCAATGTCGGCGTAGTACATGGTCTTGCAACGCGGCAGCGGTACGTAGGCGTAGATGTTGTCCACATAGAACGTGTGCGGCGGCATGGGAAGGTTGGACTCGCGCAGCACATCCGTGCGATAGCACAGGCTGTGCATGAGTAGGTTCTGGTCCAGGCGGAAATGACCGATCTGATCCCAGGAAAAGATCTTCTTGCGCGGCAGGGCAAATTTGTAGCCAATAGCGGTATGCGTGCCCTCGTAAACTTTCTCGTACACGTAGTTCGAGATAAACAGGTCAACGCGCTGGTCGCGCTCCTCAAAGCCACGCAGAATCGACAGCATGGTCGAAAGGGCAGCGCCGTCAAGCCAGTCGTCCGAGTCGACAACCTTGTAGTAGGTGCCCTGTGCCTCGCGCAGACCCGAAAGGACGGCAATACCGTGACCGCCATTCTCCTGGTGTACCGCGCGAATGATACCGGGATAACGTGCCTCCCACTCATCGGCCTTGGCGGCCGTCTCGTCCTTGGAGCCGTCGTCCACCACGATAATCTCGATATCGGTGGCGTAATTGCTCCCCTCCAAGATGGAGATGATGCAATGGTCCATGTCCTTGGCGGCGTTATACAAGGGAATACCGAATGTTATGACTTTATGCATGGCAGGCGATAATCTCATCCGAAAGATCGAGGGCGGAATTGGTCACGGCGTCCATATCGTAGTAACGATACTCGGCCAGACGACCCACCGGGTGGAAGTTCGTCAGGTTCTGGACGCGCTCAAGATAGCGTTCATAGAGTTCACGGTTCTCGGGCTCTAGAATGGCGTAGTACGGCGTCTCGCCCGAGCCGGGCGTATAGGCCTTGGAGTACTCCTTCATGATGGTGGTCTTGCCGGGCAGGACCTGACCGGTCATGTTCTTGAACTCGGTGATACGCGTGTAATCCTCGCTCGTGGTGTAATTGACGGTGCCCACGGGCTGGAACTGGTCCATATCGAGCGTCTCGAACTTCATGTCGAGCGTACGGTACGGCAGGGCACCCAAGTCGAGATTGAACAGCTCATCGAGCGGACCGGTGTAGACGATCTCGCCGCCGTAGACCTTGCCGTCGACCTTGACGGTTGTCTCGTCGATCTCGAAGAGAACGCGAGCATCCACGTCGCAGAACACATCAATCAGGTCGTGGTCGAGCATGTGCTCAAACAGCGCCGTGTAGCCATCCTGCGGCATACCCTGGAAGGGGGCCTGCGGGAAGTAGCGATCATCGTCGCCCACAAAAACGGGAACGCGGCCGGTGATCGAGGGATCGATCTGGTCGGGCGTCTGACCCCACTGCTTCATGGTGTAATGCAAAAAGACGTTCTCGTAGACGTAATCAGCGACCTCGGCCAAGTCGGGGTCGTTCTTCTTACGCAGCTCCATGATGGGCACTTTGACATCCTTGCCAAAGGTCTCCACGAGCTTCTGATACAGCTCCTCGCCGCGCTCATCACCAAAGGCGAGCTTGAGACTCGCATGGTTGAAGGGCACGGGCATAAGGGTACCGTTGATGTTGGCGAGCACCTTGTGCTGATAATCCGTCCACTTGGTAAAGCGCGACAGGAAATTATGCACGCGCTCGTTAAAGGTGTGATAGATATGCGGACCGTACTCGTGGATCAGGATTCCGGCCTCGTCAGTGCAGTCATAGGCATTGCCCGCAATGTGGCTACGGCGCTCCAAAACGGCAACACGATAGCCGATGGTCTCGGCAAGACGGCGGGCGCAAACGGCACCGGCATATCCAGCACCGACGACAATCATGTCGTACGCGCCGGCGTTAAAGCCTTCAGGCAGGCCTGAGGTAATCTGCATCGATACTCCTTGTCAAAAGCCACGGGCTCGTTAGCTGGGCTTTTCTCGAACATTCTTCGAGACATATTTATCAGATCGATTATAGCGCTAATGCGTCCTATAATGAGCGTGCCACACAAGGAAAGCTCAAGCACCGCGGCGTACAAATTTGAAAGGTAAACCCGCTAGCAGCGGGTTTATTCGTGAACAGCCGGGCGCCTGGAGCTTAGTGAAACGCTTGTAAGGAGTAACATGAGCGATTTCCTTAACCGTATGAAGTCTGCCGCCAAGGCCGACCTTAAGACGATCGTCCTGCCCGAGGGCGAGGATCCGCGCACCATCGTCGCGGCCACCAAGATCATCGAGGAGGGCCTGGCAAAACTCGTCATCCTGGGCAACCCCGATGAGATCAACGTTCCCGGCGCCACCGTCATCGATCCGCGCAATGCCGAGAAGCACGAGGAGTACGCGCAGAAGTTTGCCGAGCTCCGCGCCAAGAAGGGCGTCACCATCGAGCAGGCTCGCGCCCAGGTGATGGACGCCACCTACTTTGGCACCATGATGGTCAAGATGGGTGACGCCGACGGCCTGGTCTCCGGCGCCTGCCACTCCACCGCCGACACCCTACGCCCCGCGCTGCAGATCCTTAAGACCGCCCCGGGTACCAAGCTGGTCTCGGCCTTCTTCGTGATGTGCACCGACACCCCGCAGTTCGGCACCGACGGTACGCTGATCTTCGCCGACTGCGGCCTCAACATCAACCCGTCCTCCGACGAGCTATCCGAGATCGCCATCGCCTCCGCTCACTCCTGGTCCACCTTTATGGGCAGCGTCGAGCCGCACGTGGCCATGCTCTCCTACTCCACCATGGGCTCCGCTGGCGGCGAGGTCGCCAAGAAGGTCCAAGAGGCCGTGAAGTTCTGCAAGGAGAAGGCACCCGAGCTCGCCATCGACGGCGACCTGCAGCTCGATGCCGCTATCGTCCCCACCGTCGCCCAGCTCAAGGCTCCCGGCTCCTCTGTCGCCGGCAAGGCCAACGTGCTCGTGTTCCCCGACCTCGAGGCCGGCAACATCGGCTACAAGCTGGTCCAGCGCTTCGCCGGCGCCGACGCCTACGGCCCCATCCTGCAGGGCATCGCCAAGCCGGTCAACGACCTGTCGCGCGGCTGCTCTGCCGACGACATCGTGGGTGTCGTGGCCATCACCGCCGTCCAGGCTCAGATGGCTGAGTAGCGGACGTATCCCCTCGGGACCCTACAGGGTAAAGCTCTGAAAACGTCCTCGGACATGTCGGAAGCCCCCGCTGTGCACTACGTGCGGCGGGGGCTTCCTCCGTCCTGCGGAATGTTTCAGAGCTTTACCCTGTAGGGTCCCTGCCGCTACGTGGCAGCTAAGGAATCTGGAGTGGGCGGCGGCTTGGCTACGAGCTGGGGCTGAGGATCTGAATGAATGGGTGACGTTGCTGGGAGCGCAGGCGTTGCCGGCGATGATCACTTTGGAACTGGAATTTCCGCCTGCTAGTAAAAAGGCCTCCGGGCTGTTGCTCTGGAGGCCTTTTTGTCAATTACAGACGAATGCGTTAGTTGTTCTTGGTCAAACGCTCGACGTCGTGGGCGATCATGTATTCCTCGTCGGTGGGGATGACCATGACCGTGACGGAAGAGCCGGCGGCGCTGATGACCTGCGGGCCGTTACCCACGGCCTCGCGGTTCTTGTTGTTGTCGATGCGCACGCCCAGCCACTCGAAGCAGTCGCAGAAAGCCTTGCGGATCGACCAGTCGTTCTCGCCAATGCCGGCGGTAAAGGTAATGGTGTCCACGCCCGCGATTGAAGCGATCATGGAGCCGGCCTGCTGCATGGCCTTGTAGGCGAACATATCGAAGGCGAGCAGGCAGCGCTCGTCGCCCTCGGAGGCGCGCGTACGGATGTCACGGGCGTCGTTGGAGATGCCCGAGATGGCAAGCAGACCAGACTGCTTGTTCATCATGTCATCGACTTCCTGGTAGCTGTAGCCGCCCTCGCGCTGCAGGTAGCACACGGTAGCCGGGTCAATGGAACCACAACGGGTGCCCATCATCAGGCCGTCGAGCGGCGTGAGGCCCATCGTGGTATCGCGGCATACACCGTCCTCAATGGCGGCGAGCGAAGCGCCGTTGCCCAGATGACACGAAAGCAGACGGTGGCAGCGCGAACCCAGGATCTCCTTGGCCATCATCCACTCGTAGCGGTGACTCGTACCGTGGGCGCCGTACTTGCGCACGTGGTACTTGTTACACACGTCCTTGGGCAGGGCGTAGGTGTAGGCGACCTCGGGCATAGTCATGTGGAACGAGGTGTCGAAGACGGCCACGTTGGGCAGCTCCGGATACTTCTCGCGACAATACTCGATTGCCGCTGCCTCGCCGTAGTTGTGCAGCGGGGCAAGCGGTGCCACCTCGAGAATCTTAGCCATGACCTCATCGTCGACGACCGCGGAATCGTCAAAGTACCAGCCACCCTGAACGATACGATGCCCAATGCCATCGATCGTAAAGTCGGTCTTCTCGAGCTCCTCGAGCACACGTGCGATAGCCGAACGGTGGTCCGGGAAGGGGACCTCCTCGGTTTGCTTGGCGCCACCGTTCTCGGAGTGGCCAAAGATGCCCATGTCCGAACCGATACGTTCGCAGTTGCCCTTGGCGAAAACCTCGCGGGTATCGGTATCCAAAAGCTGATATTTAAGGCTTGAGCTACCGGCGTTGACAACAAGTACGTTCATGAGACTCCTTTGCAGTGCGATACGGTCGGCGCAGACCCCTTAAGGCGGCCGCATGTTAATAAGAAGTTATCACAACTTAATAAATAACTATCAGGCATATCGCCCAACGAGCACAAAAGAGGGGCCGAACGGCGCTCGGTCGTCCAGCCCCTCCCCTTTTGCAATTACTTGCCGTTGACGATGCGCTCGACGTCGGAAGCGATCATGAACTCCTCGTCCGTGGGGATAACGAAAATCTTAACCTTGGAATCCTTGGCAGACAGGCACCATGCGCCGTCACCACGCAGGGCGTTGCGGGCATGATCCATCTTGACGCCCATAAAGGCCAGGCGGTCGGCCACGCCGGCGCGGACGGCAGGAGCGTGCTCACCGATGCCGGCAGTGAAGACCAGAGTGTCCATACCGCACATGGAGGTGGCCATCTCGGCAGCCTTGGCGGCAATCTTGTAGACGAACATATCGAAGGCGAGCTGGGCCTCGGGGTCACCGGCAGCGGCGAGCTCCTCGACGTTGCGGCAGTCGTTGGTCTTGCCGCCGGTCACAGCCAAAAGGCCGGACTTCTTGTTCATCATCTCGTCGACCTCGTCGAAGGTGTAGCCGCCCTCGCGCTGCAGGTAGCACACGGTAGCCGGGTCGATGGAGCCGCAGCGGGTGCCCATCATAACGCCGTCGAGCGGCGTCAAGCCCATGGTGGTGTCCATGCACTTGCCGTCCTCGATGGCGCACAGGGAAGCGCCGGAGCCGATATGGCACACGACGACCTTGCGGGCCTCGCCGTTGGTCATCTCGGCGACCTTCTTGGAGATGTAACGGTAGCTGGTGCCGTGGGCGCCGTACTTACGGATGTGCAGCTTGTCGCAGACATCCTTGGGCAGAGCGTAAGTCTTGGCGACCTCGGGCATGTTGAAGTGGAAAGCGGTGTCGTAGACCGTGACGTTGGGCAGGTCGGGATACTGCTCCAGGCAGTACTCGATAACGTTGGCCTCGGGGTTGTTGTGCAGCGGGGCGAGCGGAGCGACCTCGCGGATCTTGGCGAGGACGTCCTCGTCGACGAGGGAGGAATCGCCAAAGTACCAACCGCCCTGAACGATGCGGTGGCCGATGCCCTCGATCTTGACGCCGTTGGCCTCGAGGTCCTTGAGGACGACCTCGATGGCGACCTTGTGGTCGGGGAACTCGATGTTCTCGGTCACCTTCTTGGAGCCGTTGGCAGCGTGGGTGAAGGTGCCGCCGGTAAAGCAGACGCGCTCGCAGGAGCCCTTTGCGGACACCTTGTGGGACTTGGTATCGATGACCTGATACTTAAGGGTCGAAGATCCTGCGTTGACGACCAGAACGTTCATGTGTCTCCCTACTAACAGGCGGTGTGGCGCCGCCAGGTTACATACGCTTCAATAATAAACCCAAACGCCCTCGCGCTCGGGTTTATTGCGTTGATATATAAGTTATCGGTGCCCAAATACTCATGACCTTTGGCGTGTAAGACGAAAGAGCGCGGGGATATACACAAGGGAAGAAATCCCGAGCGCGACAAGCAATACGACTCGAATGCCCGCAACGCTACTCAACACAGCGTTGAGCAGATAGAAAAGAACGGCACCCACCGCCACCATCTGGCTTTGAACCGAAATCAGTGAACAGCGCATCGAAGAATCGGCTGCCTTTTGAAAAATTGAGTATTTAATTGGAGCAAATAACGAGTACGCAACCGTCTGCAGCACATAGAACACGGGCAGCAAATTAGCCGGAGTAAGGGGAATCAAAAACAAAGCTGTCAGGAAAAGGCGCACGATGCCGCAAATACGCGCAAAGCGGCCCTTGTCGACATGAGCAATCGCACAGGGCACAATAAGTCCCATGGAGGCCGAGGCAAGGAGCTGGACCGCAATGGTCACACCCGAAGCGACGGCATTCATTCCGCGACCCGCAAGCAGCAGTGAGAAAAAGTCTTCCAGGGCGACAAAAGCAAATGCCTGAGAACAGTCCATGATGAACGCTGAACGAAGAATGCCATTACCCGCAATAGCGGTACCGATCATCTTCGGGCTAATCCCATGTTCAGGTGTCGTCGCAGTGCCCCCTCTTCGCATTTCAGGAATGCAGACAACGACAACCAACGTCAACACCATTGCGATGATATCTGCCGAAAGACCAATGAGATATGCACCGACGGACGAAATGAAACCGCCCACGCAAGCGGAGATGGCATAAGAGGCATAGAAAACAAATCGCTCAACGACATTAAGTCTTACGAGCTGGTCCTGAGAGACGCTGTCAATGTAAATCGCTTCGATGGATCCGCTCACACACGCAACGGCAAAACCCTTGAGAGCGAACGCACCGATTAAAAGCAGGGGAGAACGGACGAGAAGCAGGGCGGCGTAGTATCCAAGCATTCCCACGACGCCAACGAGACCGCTTGTCTTTCGTCCAAACCTATCAGCAATATAGCCAGTGGGAACTTCAAGGATGAACTTGCTCACTTGATATGCAATCATCATGCTAGAAATCGATACCATCG
>CAUHFS010000042.1 GCA_959605475.1 uncultured Collinsella sp.
GGTTAAGTTTGTCGCGAGTTCCGCACGAACAGGAGAGCACTTAATGTGCTCTCCGTCGTGAGCAGGACTGTAGAGCAGCAAACTTAACCCCTGCCCCGGCACCCGGCGGGCAAGCCCTCCCTTGTACTCTATCAAGGTAAAGTGTATGATTCTGGACGTTAGATGACTCACTTTACCTAACTAAAGTGCTATCAAGGGGGAATACCATGAACACCGATATGTCTCGTCGTCAGTTTGTTGGTCTAGCCGGCTCGCTCGCCGCGGTGCTTGGCCTTGGTCTTGTCGGTTGCGGCGGTGGTGCTGGCAAGGGCTCCGCTGCTGGCTCTGCCGCGGCCAAGGACGTGAAGGGTGCTGCGGAATCCAAGAAGCTCGTGGTGGGCTTTGACAAGTCCTACCCGCCGTACGGCTTTGTGGGCGACGATGGCGAGTACACCGGCTTTGATCTCGATCTGGCCAAGGCTGTTGCCGATAAGCAGGGCTGGGAGGTCAAATACGAGGCCATCGACTGGGATGCCAAGGATACGCTGCTCAACTCGGGCGCCATCAACTGCATCTGGAACGGCTTTACCATGGAGGGTCGCGAGGACGACTACACGTTCTCCGAGCCGTACATGCTCAACGAGCAGGTGCTGGTGGTCAAGAAGGATGCGGGCATCAAGAGCTGGGACGACCTTGCCGGCAAGACCGTGATTACCCAGACCGATTCCGCTGCGCAGGATGTGCTCGAGGGTGACCAGAAGGATCTGGCGGCGACGTTTGCCACGCTCGATACCATCGGTGAGTACAACACGGCCTTTATGCAGCTCGAGAGCGGCGCGGTCGATGCCGTGGCTTGCGACCTTTCGATTGCCCAGTATCAGCTTGCCGCCAAGCCCGATGCCTATACGCAGCTCGACAAGCCACTGTCCAGCGAGCACTACGCCGTCGGCTTTAAGAAGGGCGACACCAAGTCGGCCGACGCCGTGACCGAGTCGCTCAAGGCACTCTATGAGGACGGTACGGTCAAGGACCTGTGCGACAAGTATTCAAGCTATGGTCTTTCCTTCGACAACTGGGTGCTCAAATAGCGGCTTTCCCAGGCACCCGATTTTGCCGTTCAAACCGTCGCTTGCGTACATTTAGTACGCGGCGCTCCTCTTTCACGGCAAACTCGGGCACCTGGAAAACCCGCTTTAGCATTGGGTTCGCTGTTCCGTTACTGTGAAAGAGAGCTTGGGTTGTCTATTCAGGTCATGATGCAGATGCTTGGCCAGGGATTCTTGGTTAGCTTGCAGCTGTTTGTGCTGACGCTGTTGGGGTCGATTCCGCTGGGAATTCCCGTGGCGTTTATGCGCATGAGCAAAATTGCGCCGCTTCGCTGGATCGCGCGCATCTATATTTCGGTCATGCGCGGCACGCCGCTTATGCTGCAGATGTTTGCAATCTACTTTGCCCCGTACTACGTGTTTGGCATCTCGCTCACGCCCGATTCCAAATGGACGGCGTGCGTCGTGGCATTCATCATCAACTACGCCGGCTATTTTGCCGAGATCTATCGATCGGGCCTGCAGTCCATTCCGCGCGGTCAATATGAGGCCGCCGAGGTGCTGGGCTACTCGCGCATGCAGACGTTTCTGTATATCGTGATGCCGCAGGTCGCCAAGCGTATTCTGCCGGCGATGGGCAACGAGATCATCACACTGGTCAAGGACACGTCGCTGGCGTTTGCCATTGGCGTGGGTGAGATGTTCTCGACGGCCAAGGCACTGGTTGCCTCGCAAGTGAGCATGGTGCCGTTTGCGATTGCGGCGCTGATCTACTGGGTCTTTAACTTTGTGGTCGAGATGCTGCTGGGCGCCGCCGAAAAGAAGCTGGACTATTATCATGACTAGATCGTTCCGCCGTTCTAGCGAACGGCGGACTGCTCGACGCTGCGCGCGTGCCTGACGGCCAATCTGCTCCTCAAACCGTCGCTTGCGTACAGAAGTACGCGGCGCTCCTCTTTCGAAGCACATTGTCTCGTCAGCCACACGCTCGCTGACTTCTCAAACACATGGAGGTTCCCGTGTTCGGAACGGTAATGATGATAACGAACGCGCGCAAGGCGTTTGGCGGCAATGAGGTGCTCAAGGATATCTCACTCGAGGTAAAGCGTGGCGAGGTCGTGGCGATTATCGGGCCTTCGGGTGGCGGTAAGTCCACGCTGCTGCGGTGTGCCACGCTGCTCGAGACACTCGACGGAGGCTCGCTCTCGTTTGGCGACCTTGCCGTTGCGACGGATGCGGGTTCGGGCGCGGTCTATGCGAAGGGCGATGTGCCCAAGCAGGCGCGCTCGCGTTTTGGTCTGGTGTTCCAGAACTACAATCTGTTCCCGCACTATACCGTGATGAAAAACATCACCGATGCGCCGATTCGCGTGCTTAAGCGTCCGCGCGAGCAGGCGGAAGCCCGCGCTCACGAGCTGATTGCACAAATGGGGCTGACGGGCAACGAGAGCAAGGTGCCGTGTGAGCTTTCGGGCGGTCAGCAGCAGCGCGTGAGTATTGCCCGCGCCCTGGCGCTCGATCCGGAAATCTTATTCTTTGACGAGCCGACCTCGGCGCTCGATCCCGAGCTGACGGCCGAGGTGCTGCGTGTCATTAAGGACCTGGCGGCGCAGAATATGACGATGGTAATCGTGACCCACGCGATGCAGTTTGCGCGCGATGTTGCCGACCGCGTGGTCTTTATGGACGGTGGTCGTATTGTCGAGGAAGGTCCTGCCGAGCAGGTCATCGACCATCCTCGCGAGCAGCGTACCCGTGAGTTCTTGAGCCGTATCGAGGGGTAGGCTCAGCTATTTACTCAATTATTAATTGAGATGATGCCGCCACAGGTCTTACGGCCTGGGGTGGCATTTTATTTGCATCGACGGGGTCCAATAATCGCCTCGCATGCGTTCTCCTTCCTCTCGCCGCCCGTATCCATACGTGCGCCGAAAGGTATGCATGGACAGCCGCCCGTGAGGGTAGGGTGGTGGCATAGGACATTTGGAGGGTGAGTCGGCTCGGCTGCCGACCATGCTGCTCCCGGGACGGCACCGACCGCGAACCCTCCCCGTTGGCGTCGCGCCTTGCGCGCGGCCCTGCAAGGAGGTCATCATGGGTGCTCCCAAGACCGGTAACGTAAGGAACGTGGTGCTCGTAGGCCAAGGCGGGGTGGGCAAGACTTCACTCGCCGAGGCCATGCTCCACCTTTCCGGCAAGACCGCCCGCCTGGGCGGCCACGACGGCACCAAGCCCACGCTCGACTATGACCCTGAAGAGGTCAAGCGTTCATTCTCCATCTCGACGACCATCGCGCCGATCGACTGGAAGGGCGCCCGCATCAACGTGCTCGATGCCCCGTGCTATCCCGATTTTATCGGCGACGCCTATGCCGCGATGAGCGTCTGCGAGACGGCTCTGTTTGTTGTCGACGCCGAGGCCGGCCCGCAGCCTACGACGGTTAAGCTCTGGTATGCCGCCGAGGACCTGCGCCTGGCGCGCGCGGTGTTCGTAAACCGTCTGTCGCGTTCCGAGGCCAGCTTTGCGACCACGATGGACCTGCTGCAGGAGCGCTTTGGTACGCGTCTGGGCGCCGTGACCCTTCCCTGGGGCGAGGGCGAGGACTTTGACGGCATTATCGACCTGGTGCGCATGAAGGCGCGCCATTGCAACGGCGCTGAAGCCGTTGAGTCGGAGATCCCCGAGGAGTATCGTGCCCAGGCCGAGGAGGCCCATGACCATCTGTGCGAGTTGGTGGCCGAGGCCGACGACGAACTGATGATGAAATACCTGGAAGGCGAGGAGACGCTGACGCAGGAAGAGCTCGAGGGCCTGCTGTCGAAGGCGATTGCCGAGCGCATTTTTGTGCCGGTCTTTGCGGGCGATTGCATTAAGGAGCAGGGCGTCAACTCGCTGATGGACGACATCGCCACGTACTTCCCGGCGCCGACCGACTACGGCGAGATGCCGCTCATCGACGGCGACTCGCTCAAGATCTCGAGTGACGATGACCGTCCGGTGGCATTTGTGTTTAAGACCCTGGCCGATCCGCAACAGGGTCGCATCAGCTTTATCAAGGTGCTGACGGGCACGCTTGAGCCGGGCCTTGAGCTGATCAATGCGCGCACGCGCAAGGGCGAGCGTCTGGCTCACCTGTATGTGATGTGCGGTCGTGACATGACCGAGGTCGGACACGCGTATGCCGGCGATATCATCGTGGCGCCCAAGCTGGCTGCCGAGACGGGCGATACGCTCTCGATTACCGGTAAGGTCGAGGCTGCGGCGTTTAAGTTCCCCAACTCGCAGTACCGCATCGCCATTGAGGCCGAGAATCGCGGCGACGAAGAGAAGCTCTACACGTTTATCGAGAAGGCCTGCAAGGCCGATCCGACTATGAGCATCGACCGCGACGAGGAGACTGGCCAGACCATTATTTCGGCGGTGGGCGAGGCGCAGGTTTCGGTCCTGCTCAATCGTCTTGAGGACCGCACTAAGGTCGTGGCCAAAAGCGTGCCGATCCGCATTCCGTATCGCGAGACCATCCGCCGCACGGCGAGTGCCCAGGGCCGCCACAAGAAGCAGACTGGCGGTGCCGGTCAGTATGGCGACTGCTGGCTGCGCGTGGAGCCGCTCATTGGGCCCGACGGCACGAGCGATGGCTATGAGTTTGTGGACGAGGTCGTGGGCGGCCGTATTCCGCGCTCGCTGATCCCCGCCGTGGACAAGGGCGTCCAGGAGACCATGAAGGACGGTATTATTGCCGGCTACCCGCTCACGGGCATTCGCGTGGCTGTGTACGACGGCTCGTATCACAGCGTCGACTCCAACGAGATGGCATTCCGCGCGGCGGCTCGCATCGGCCTGCGCAAGGCATGCGCCGATGCCGACCCGGTGGTGTTGGAGCCCATCGAGGAAATTACGGTGACGATCCCCGAGAGCTATGCCGGCGCCGTGATGGGCGACATCTCGGCCTCGCGCGGTCGCGTGACGGGTATGGAGACCGACGAGCGCGGCGATACCGTGGTCATTGCCCAGGCCCCGCTGGCCGAGCTGACGGATTACTCGACGCGCCTGCGCTCTATCACGCGCGGCACGGGCGACTTTACCATGAAGCCCGCGGGCTATGAGCAGGTGCCCTATGACGTTCAGGCCAAGCTGGTCGAGCGCTATGAGGAGGGCCGCGCCAAGTAGCGCGTGGCGTTGCCTGCAACATGCATGCCGGTGCAAGGGCCGCTCTGGGCAATCCAGGGCGGCCCTTTTTGATCCCTGGGGGACGGAGGAAAACGGATCATTTTAGGTTTTGGGGCAGCTTGGTCGGCCCTAGTCCCCCGAGGCCTGATTGCGACCGGTGGCGTAGTCGATCTGCACGTGCGGCTGCAGATTGTAGCAGTACACGTGGAAGCGCAGGGTCTTGCCGTGGTCCTCGACCGATTGCGCCTCAAGGCGCACGCCGCGGCAGACAAGTTCCTCTTCGTTGTACATGGGCGTGACGCGGTAGAGCACATGGTTGCCTGTGTCGTGGATGTAGCCGAGGATCTGCTCTTCAAACGGCAGCATGCCCGTTTCGTTGAGATAGCGCGTGCCGGTGAGCAGATTCTTGCGGTTGGCGTTTTCGCCGCAGAGCGACCAGGCGATAAGGTGGCAGCGGTTGTAGAGGCTCTGACCCGGAATAAAGTCGTAGCGCTGCTGGTGCCACCCGGCGGGATGGATACGCGAGATATCGCCGCGCTTGCCCTGACCGAGCGATTCGGGACCCACGCAGGCGAGTGCCTTGCGGGTGCGGCCCAGGCTATCGAGCTTGGAGAACTTCTTAAAGCAGCCCTCTTTGGTAGCGCGCTCGTATTCGTCGAGCGTGAATGATGGCGTGCCCAACGGGTGCGTGCTGTCGGCGCGAAGGGCAACGTAGGGGTTGCCGGCGTAGTCGGGAATGCTGCTGAGGTATACGCCGCGCGCGCGGTCGAGATCGGGGTTTTCCACTTCGTCGATGGGGGTGGCGTTCGAAGAGACATCGCCAGCGGTGCCGGTTGTGGTGGATTCGGAGCCATCGCCGGTGCTTTGGCCGCCTTTGGAATCCGAGGAGCTTGCCGTCCCCGATTCGAGCCGGGCGACCAGGTCCGCCTCGTCGTCGGTGCGGCTGGGGCTCTCGTTTTGCTTCTCGGCCAGGGCCGCCGCCTGCTCATCGCTTTGCGGCGACAGCAGCTTGGGTGCCCCGTCGAGCGATCCCGTAAACAGCGCAAATCCCAGCACCACGGCGGTGCCGATGGAAAGTACTTGCTTGTAGGCGGACTTGCGTGACATGGGGCTCCTGGGTAATCGGTTGCGAATCTACCAGTCTAGCAGGAGACGCCGCAGGTCGTTTCCCCAGATAAAACCTGCCAAAATAAACCTGTCCCTTTTTGGCAGGTTACGTCATAAGGCTTCTGTCTATGTAACGAAAGTACAATATGATATATACGTTATATACAAGGTTGTGACGTGCAGTAGATTTGCGGCAACGCAAGCCGATGAAGGGGCCGATATGATCAAAGCTGTTATTTTTGACATGGACGGAACGCTGATCGATACCGAGCGTTTGGACATGAGGGCATGGAAGGTGGGCGCGGCCGAGCTGGGGATCACGATTGATGATGCGTTAATCCATCAGTTTATCGGCCGTTCGAATGCCGATGTTAAGGACATCCTTGAGGCACATTACGGCAAGGGCGAAACCGCCGACGCGATTTTTGCCCGCAACATTGAGCTTCACACTGAGATGGCCAAGACCGACCTGGAGCTTAAGGCCGGCGCCGCCGAGTGCCTCGACGAGCTGCTGGCCGCGGGCTATCACGTGGGCCTTGCGACGTCGTCGCGCCGCGTTGCGGCCGAGCGCAACCTCAAGACGGTCGGCCTCTTTGACAAGTTTGAAACGGTGACCTTCGGCGAGGACGTCGTGCATGGCAAGCCCGACCCCGAGATGTACTTGCTCGCCTGCGGGCGCGCGGGCTTTGCTCCCGAGGAGTGCGCCGTGGTCGAGGATTCCCGCAACGGCTGCGTCTCGGGCATCACGGCCGGCTGCCACGTCTTTGCCGTTCCCGATATCGTGCCGCTGCCGCAGGACGTGGCGGACGGCTGCGAGACGGTACTCGATACGTTGTTCGATCTGGGGGCGGCGGTCAAGGCCGTGAGCTAAAGGTATACGCCGAGGTTGATGACGGTAGCTTCGGCGTGGCCCCGCTTGCGTTTTCCCAGATAAAACCTGCCAAAATAAACCTGTCCTCTTTTGGCGGGTTGGCGGGGCAATGCCCGCCGCAACTTAGGACACGGTTGGGATGTGTACGCTTTAAAGAGCGGCGCCCATGGTTAGAGAGATTACGCTTGTCTCTCTAAATGTCTCTCTAAAGAAAAAATCGGTTAGAGAGATGGCCTTAGGTAATCTAGCAGTGAATTCGATACATCTCTCTAAATATCTCTCTAAAAGAAGGTGCTCATCTCTCTAAAGTTAGAGAGATATACTAAGCTTTAGAGAGATAAATCTATTGTTTTAGAGAGACGGAATGCCAATGCTGTTGGATGAACCTCTTGGCCTTATCGTTGAGCGCCTTCGCAGGCGGGGGACCGATGACGCATCGGTAGAAGTTAAAGCCTGCACGAATAAATTGAGTGCAGACGTATGGGAGACAGTGAGTGCTTTTGCGAACACTGCGGGCGGGCTCATTATTTTGGGCCTGAACGAAGCCGAAGGATTTGTTCCTTCTGCCAACTTTGCTATCGACAGGGTGCGCGACCAGTTTGTTTCGGGTATCGGAGACGGAGGCTCAGCGGCGGTGGTGACCCATGCGCCGCGGTACGAGCTTGATCGAGGCGAGGTCGACGGGCTCCAGGTACTTCTGGTGCGCATCTTTGAACTTGAGCTCAAAGCGAAGCCATGCTATATCGGCGCGCGCGGCGTGCAGAACGGTAGCTACAAGCGCGTGGATGATAAAGATATCAAGATGTCGCCCGCTGAGCTATATGAGCTACAGAGTGCGTTGCTTCCGAGTGATGCAGACGGTACGGTGGTTTCGGAGGCAACAGTCGAGGATTTGGATCCGGATGTCGTGCGGTCCATTATCGCAAATCGCCGGCTGCAGACCCCGCGCGTTTTGCGCGGGGCCGATACGCTGGAAAAGCAGCTGGCCAGACTCAATATCACTACAAAGGATGGGGATGTGAAGCTCGCGGGGCTTCTGTCGGCGGGAATTTACCCCCAGCAGTTCTATCCCAAGCTGATGATCGATGTCGCCGTTCATTCCGATGTGGAAAAATCTGCTCCTGGGCAACCCCGGTTTATTGACCGCCAGTTGTGCGATGGCCCGATTCCGGCTTGCATCGAAGATGCCCTCGCTGCGATCGGACGAAACTTGCGCAAAGCGGCGATAGTGCGAGGCGCTGGTAGAAGGGAAGATTGGGAAGTACCCCAGGAGGTTTTGCGCGAGGCCTTGGCGAATGCCTGCATCCATCGAGAGTATTCGCCCATGTTTGTGGGGCAGGCCGTGAGCGTCGATATCTACCCAGACAGAATAGAGATCAAAAACCCCGGCGGGCTTTGGGGCGGAAAGACGGTGGACAATCTTGCGGACGGGGAATCGCGCTGCCGAAACCCAAAGCTCATGAGTCTGATGGGGGCGACGCCGTTAGAGCATGCTGAGGGGGCTGTTGCGGAAAGTCAGGGATCTGGCATCCCGGCTATGATTCGCGAGATGGAGTCTCGTTCGCTTGGCAGGCCGAAATTTATCGTTAAGGCCGATTCGTTTACGGTGCTGCTTTCCCGGCACGGGGCGGAGCTTGCTGAAAACCGCATGTGGATTCAGGGCCATGTGGACACCGAACTGACGCATCGCGAGGAAACATTGCTCATGTTTATGCGGGAGCATGGGTGCGTATGCGATGTTCAAAAAATACGAGAGGCTTTGAAGTGGGATTCGGATGACATTCGCCTGATCTGCGGGGACCTTGTCGATAAACATGTCCTGTCAAAGTGTGGCAAAGACACGTTTGAAATTATCGATATGAGCAGAGAATCGTCAGCTTCGACGGCGGATAGGATCCTGGAGGCTCTCAGCGCCGGAATGGATATGACGGCGCGAGAAATAGCGGTTGCATCGGGGGTCAAGATTTCGTCCGTCCGTTACCATCTGCCAAAAATGGCGGATAAAGGACTCATTGAAGTAATGGGTTCATCGACGAGCCGCAACCGCCGCTATCGGAAGAGGTAGATGCAGCCGAGTCGCCTCTCTAGTGTCTCTCGAAGTTAGGTGGATACTAGAGAGGCGATGGTTCCGCGATATTTCCCCAGATAAAACCTGCCAAAATAAACCTGTCCCTTTTTGGTAGGTTAAACGGCGTAACTTAAAGGTTCATGTTGCCGTGGATGTAGGGGGTGACCTCGGGGGAGATATGATCGCAGCCTAGGTTGCGCAGGGCAGATTCGATGGCGGCGGGAAGCGGGGCCTTGCCCTCGTCGTTGACCGCGGTGCTGCCGAGGGCGGCGATCTTGGCGACGTCTGCCGGCGCGGCCTCGATATGCATGCAGCCGCCGACGAGGCGTGCGCGGACCTGGTCCAGGCCAAGGTCGTGCAGGTAGTCCTCACAGGTGCGGATTACATCGACCTTCTTGCGCGTGAGCTCCTCGCCCGTGGGGACGCGCGTGGCCAGGCAGGCTCCTGCCGGCAGGTTCCAGACAGGATAGCCCCAGGCGCGTAGCAGCTCGCGCTCCTCGTCCTTGGTAAAGCCGACCTCCATAAGCGGCGAGCGCACGCCGAGCTCCTGGGCGGCGCGCATGCCGGGGCGGTAGTCGCCGCGGTCGCTTGCGTTGCTGCCGTCGATGACGGTGGGAAAGCCCAGCGACTTGGCGTGGTTGACGATGGCGGTAAAGCCGGCGCGCTTGCAGTGGTAGCAGCGGTCGGCGTCGTTGCAGGCTATCTGGGGGAGCTGCAGCTGATCGACCGAGAGGTTGAGTACGGGAAGCTTGAAGTGCGGCCCCTCATCGGCCTGCCCGTCAACCGCCCGCTCAAACGAAGCCTGCTCGGGCGTGCCGATGAGCGGCGTGGTGAGGTGGACGAGAAGCGTGTCGGCAGGCATGATACGGGCGCAGACCGCGGCCAAAAAGCTGCTGTCGACGCCGCCGGAAAAGCCGATGGCGACGCGTCCATATGCCAAAAGCAGCTGCTCGAGCGCTGCGAGTTTGTCCTGAAGCTCCTCTGCGGGTGCCGTGGTGTCTAAAATCATGAAACGATCCTTATTGTTGAGTACTCGGTCGAAAACTATAATCCTACCGGGCTGCTTGTCATAAGATTTCTACCTATGTAACGAAAGTACAATATGCTATATACGTTATATACAAGTTTGTAAAGTGCGGTAGAGTGGCAGTAACGCAATCCGGTGAGGGGACCGATATGATCAAGGCTGTTATTTTTGACATGGACGGAACGCTGGTCGATACCGAGCGTCTGGGCATCAAGGCATGGAAAGCGCCCGCTGCTGAGCTGGGCGTCGCGATTGATGACACGCTGATTCATCAATTTATCGGTCGCACACTGCCCGATGTCATGGACATCCTTGAGGCGCATTGCGGCAGCAGAGAAACCGCCGAGGCGCTCTATCATCGCCACAAGGAGATTCGCGACGAGATGGTCAAGACCGATCTGGAGCTTAAGGCCGGCGCTGCCGAGTGCATAGACGAGCTGCTGGCTGCGGGCTATCACGTGGGCCTTGCAACGTCGTCGCGCCTCGTTACGGCCGAGCGCAACCTTAAGATGGTCGGCCTCTTTGACAAGTTTGAGACGGTGACTTGCGGCGAGGACGTCGTGCACGGCAAGCCCGATCCCGAGATGTATCTGCTTGCCTGCGAGCGCGCGGGCTTTGCCCCCGAGGAATGTGCCGTGGTCGAGGATTCGCGCAACGGCTGCGTCTCGGGCATCACGGCCGGCTGCCATGTCTTTGCCGTTCCCGATATCGTGCCGCTGCCGCAGGACGTGGTGGATGGCTGCGAGGCCGTGCTCGATACGTTGTTCGACCTGACGGCCGCGGTCAAGGCCGTGTGCTAAAGGTAGGCGCCGAGGTTGATGGCGGTGGCTTCGGTGTGACTGCTTGCCTGGGTGCTGGCGCGCTCCAGTAAAAACGGGCGTACGAGCTCTTGGCGGTTGATGTCCTCGACGGCCGTGACCGCGGTGACGATGCGTGCGGCGGAACCGATACGGGCGTGCTTGGTCTTCGCCGGGGCTTTGTTTTCGATTTGCTCCATGAGCAATTGAATGCCCTTGCGGCCAATCTCGTAGCCTGGGGGTGCCACCGTGGTGAGTGGGACCGACCCGCTCCAGGCGAGCGGGTTGCCGTCGCAGCCAGCCACGCGGACCTGCTCGGGGACGGAGATGCCTTTATCGACCAGCGCCGAGATAACGCCCGACGCCAGTACGTCGGTCAGGCCGATGACAAAATCGGGGCGCTCGTCGCCGGAGCGCCCGGCAATCTGAGCGCCAATGCTGTAGCCGTCGGCTGCGGTATTCCACTCTCCGGCGTCAATGACCTCAATTTTGATATCGGGATGCAGGGCGAGGGCCTTGTGGATGCCAAGTACGCGCAAGGTGAGCTGCATAAATGCCGCCCTTCCCACAACGATGATATGGCGTGCGCCATGGGCAACGGCGAGCTCGGCGATAATGCGGCCTTGTGCCTCGTTGTCGGCAGCCACGTAGTAGCCGGGCTCGGAACAGTGGATGTCAAGATGGACGATCGGCACGGGCATCTTGGTCATGGCGGGGTGCCAGTCGGGAGACGCCATGGGCTGAACCATGACGCCGGACATCTGCGTGCCCATAAAATAGCGCAGGTAATGATCCTCGAGAATATCGTCGTTATCGGCATTGGCGATGAGTAAATCGTAGCCGTGCTTGCGAGCCTCGTTGTGGGCGCCGCTGGCAATTTGGAGCGAGAAGCCGTGGTCGAGGCGGGGGAGGACTAGGCCAAAGGACTTGGTGGCGCCGCCTGCGAGCTGACGGGCGCTTTGGTTGGGCAGGTAGCCCAGTCGATTGATGGTCTCGTTGATAAGTTTGAGGGTCTCGGGGCGCAGCTTTTCGGGATGGTTGAGCGCGTTGGAAACCGTGCCCAGCGAGACTCCCGCCTCGCGCGCGACATCGCTGATTTTTACCTTTGCCATAGCGGCCCCTTTGATGCGTTTCAAGTACAAGCCAGATTGTAGCATCGCCCGCCCCTAGGGTGCCAAAACCTGCCAATTAGGGACAGGTTTATTTTGGTAGGTTTTATCTGGGCAAACGCTGGAGCCCAAACCACCACAAAGGTGCCTGTCCCCATTGTGGTGGTTTGGACCGGCTGGACGTGTGTGCATCGGGTGGTATCTAAGTTGAGATACCACATCTGGTATATCAGCTTGCGCCTGCGTGAGTACAATACTCGAACGTTATACGTCTCAGCGCCCCCTGTGCGTGGACGTCTTGCAGTCACGCGAACGAAGGGATTTATCCTATGTGCGGAATTGTCGGCTACACCGGCTCTGATATTGCAAAGAACATCCTGGTCACGGGTCTTAAGCGTATGGAGTATCGCGGCTATGACTCCTCGGGCGTCGCGCTCGAGGTGGGTGAGGGCGCCGCGGCGCACCTCGACGTCATCCGCCGCGTGGGCAAGGTCGCGGGCCTGGAGAGCGAGCTTTCCAACATCGACAGCGACGCTACCTGCGGTATCGGCCACACCCGTTGGGCCACCCACGGCAAGCCCTCCGTCGTTAACGCCCATCCCCACACCAGCTGCGACGGTCGTATCGCCATCGTCCACAACGGCATCATCGAGAACTTCGCCGAGCTGCGCGAAGAGCTGGAGGGCCGCGGCCACCACTTTAAGAGCGAGACCGACACCGAGGTCTTCGCGCATCTGATCGAAGAGGCTTATGCCGAGACGCACGACCTGATGGCCTCCGTGCGCGAGGCTTGCACCCACGTGGTCGGTGCCTATGGTCTGGCCGCCGTGTGCGCTGACGAGCCCGGCGTGATTGCTGTCGCCCGCAAGGATTCCCCGATCGTAGTCGGCGTGGGCGAAACCGGCTCCTATGTTGCTTCCGATGTCATCGCGCTCATCGACGCCACTCGCGATGTCGTGGTGCTCGAGGACGGTCAGTTTGCCAAGCTCACGCCCGCGGGCGTCGAGTACACCGACGAGGCCGGCAACGTCATCGAGCCCAAGGTCACCCACATCGACTGGGACCTGGACATGGCAGAAAAGGGCGGTTATCCCGACTTTATGCTCAAGGAAATCCACGAGCAGCCGCGCGTCGTGCGCGATACGCTGGTGGGCCGTATGACCCCCGCCGGCGAGCTCGATATCGACGAGCTGGGCCTGTCCCTCGAGGAACTCAACGACATCGACCGCGTCTACGTGATCGCTTGCGGCACTAGCTATCACGCTGGCCTCATCGCCAAGAACCTTATTGAGGGCTGGGCTCGCATCCCCACCGAGGTTGAGGCGGCCAGCGAGTTCCGCTATCGCAATCCCATCATCACGCCGACGACGCTTGTCGTGGCTGTGTCCCAGTCGGGCGAGACGGCCGACACCCTTGCCGCCATTCGCGACGCGCGCATCAAGGGCGCCAAGGTCTTCGGCATCACCAACGTGGTGGGCAGCCCGGTGGCGCGTGAGAGCGACGGCGTCATCTACACCAAGGCCAACAAGGAGATCGCGGTTGCCTCGACCAAGAGCTTTATCGGTCAGGTCGTGAGCCTTACGCTGCTGGCTCTGCTGCTGGCGCAGGTTAAGTACCGTCTGACCACCAAGCAGGCGCGCATGCTGTTCCGCGAGCTTTCCGATACGGCCGAGCAGATCCAGTGGATTTTGGATACCCAGACCGAGGCCGTTCATGAGGCCGCCCTGCTGTGCAAGGACGCGCAGTCGGCGCTGTTCGTGGGCCGCGGCATGGGTGCCGCTATTTCCTACGAGGGCGCGCTCAAGCTCAAGGAGGTCAGCTACCTGCATGCCGAGGCCTACGCCGCCGGCGAGATGAAGCACGGCCCCATTGCCCTGATCGACCCGGGCTTCCCTGTCATCGCTGTGGCCACCAAGAGTGCCACCTACGACAAGACCGTGTCGAACCTCATGGAGTGCAAGGCGCGCGGCGCCAAGGTTATCGTCGTTGCCACCGAGGGTGACGAGGAAATCAACAAGATTGCCGACTGCATCATTCGTGTGCCGGCCGTCCGCGACGTGTTCAGCCCCATCACGGCGAGCGTCCCGCTGCAGTTGCTTGCCCGCGAGGTGGCCATCCTGCGCGGCTGCGACGTCGACCAGCCCCGTAACCTGGCGAAAAGCGTCACGGTCGAATAATTGTTGTTCCGCCGTTCTAGTGACCGAGGCCCGGCTCCGTTGCAGCGGAGCCGGGCCTTGTTGCATTTGCCCAGATAAAACCTGCCAAAATAAACCTGTCCCTTTTTGGCAGGTTAGCGGAGCTTACTGGTCTCGAAGTACTCGGGGAACTGGTCCAGAACCTCGGTTTGGTTGCGGAACATCATGTGCAGGTGCTTGCTGACCAAAAAGCTCGCTTCGATGGGGTCACGACCGGCGATAGCGCGGCGAATCTGCTTGTGCTCGTTCACGATGTCCTGATTGTCGAGAACCTGCGTGGCGGCGCGCAGCCAGCGGAAGCGCTCCAGGTCGGCATTGGTCTCTTCGAGCCACGACCAAACGGTGCTGCGACATGCGATGCTAAAAATCATGTGATGCATGAGGTTGTCGCTCAAAAAGAAGCCGATGCGATCCTCTTCGGCCATGGCCTTTTCCTGCAGTACGATGGCGCGGTCGAGCTGCTCGATGCCGGCCGACGTGGCTCGCGCACAGCACTCCACAATCACCTGCTTTTCCAGATGTTCGCGGATGTAGCAGGCACTCTCGGCAAGGGTGAGGTTGATGGGTGAGACGTAGGTGCCGCTCTGGGGCACGGTGCGCACCAGGCCTTCCTGCGCCAAGCGAACCAAAGCCTCGCGCACGGGCGTGCGCCCCATATCCAGGTCGTCGCAAAGTTGCTTGACGCCCAGCTTTTCGCCCGGCTTGTAGTCCAGGTAGACGATTTTGCGTCGAATGGTGTGGTAGGACTGGTCCTGTAGGCTCGTTTCCTGCTCGCCGACGTGCATCGATTCTTCCATAGCGCCTCGCAACTGTTCTATCAAACTCATATGTCAGTTGTTAATTATGCCGCGAATCAGCTCTCCGCGGTGGGTAATTCGGCTGTTGCCTGAGAACTATTGCGGCATCTTAGTCTGTGTTTGCGCAAGGCTGCGCTCAATGTTGCCGTATCATAAGCCGTCGCAAACGTGAAATAGAAAGAAGGAATCCCATATGCAACTGGCAAATATCGTACGCGAGCGCTGGAAAGGCGTCTTGTTCTGCCTGATCATCGCCATTCCCGCGACGTTGCTCGGCAAACAAATTGAGGTGGTCGGCGGTCCGGTATTCGCCATCCTCTTTGGCATGGTCCTGGCGCTCGTCTTTCCCAAGAATCGTCGCGAACAGCTCGCCGCCGGCGTCACCTATACGTCTAAAAAAGTCTTGCAGTACGCGGTAATCCTGCTTGGCTTTGGCATGAACCTCTCGCAGATTCTGTCCAAGGGCGCCCAGTCGCTGCCGATTATCGTGGCGACAATCTCGACTTCGCTTGTCATTGCCTTTGTGCTCTGCCGCGTTATGAACGTGCCGAGTAAGATCGCGACGCTTGTGGGTGTGGGCTCGTCGATTTGCGGCGGTTCTGCCATCGCCGCGACCGCGCCCGTCATCGATGCCGACGATCGCGAGATTGCCCAGGCCATTTCGGTCATCTTCCTGTTTAACGTTATCGCGGCGCTCGTGTTTCCGACGCTCGGCGGTATGCTCGGGCTGACAGACGAGGGCTTTGGCCTGTTTGCCGGCACCGCCATCAACGACACCTCGTCCGTAACGGCTGCGGCGAGCGCCTGGGACAGCATGCATCCCGGCGCCAATGTGCTCGAGAGCGCCACGGTGGTCAAGCTCACCAGGACGCTGGCCATTATTCCCATCACGTTGGTCCTCGCATGCTGGCAGATGCATCTGGCGCGCAAGGCCGGCGGTGACGCCAAAAGCACGTTCTCCCTTAAACGCGCGTTTCCCATGTTTGTGCTGTTCTTTGTGCTGGCGAGTGTGATCACCACGGTGCTTCAGCTTCCCGCGTCCTTTACGGCGCCCATCAAGGAGCTGTCGAAGTTCTTTATCGTGATGGCCATGGCGGCTATTGGTTTTAATACCGATATCGTCGAGCTGGTCAAAAAGGGCGGCAAGCCCATCGCGCTGGGCTTTTGCTGCTGGATTGGCATTGCGTGCATGAGTTTGGGAATGCAACACGTACTGGGAATCTGGTAGAGAAGTAGCTTATTTGCGTGCTGCGTGCTGGTGAGCGCATTCTCACGGTGGAGCGATAGGAGCTCTTGCGGGTATGGCTTGTCCGCAGGTTTATAAGTCCCGAAGAGCTCTTATCGCCCCGCCAGGATGGCGATGCGGGGCAACACCTATACTCGCAGGACGGCGCTTTCTGCCCTATAGTGTTTGGTGAGCAATATCGTTCAATTTTGAAACACTTGGTCGTGCGACCGTCGGCGGTTGCACGTCGCCGCGGACAGGGGCAAATCATGGATAGCGATGCCAAGCTGAACATCTTGACCGAGGCCCTGGCTGCTGCCGGGGCCTCGGCATTGGCAATCGATGCGCGTGGGGGCGTCGCGATCTCGACCATGAATGACGCGGCGCTTGAGCGGGATGTGGCGGCTTTTGTCGCTGAGCGCCTCGACCGTATAGGAGACGGCGCGCGTCTGGTTATGGGGCGTGCGGGTACGCGCCTGAGCCTGACCGTTCGCCCCACCGACAAAGAGGGCGGGGGCCTTTGGTCCGTCGTGGTCCGCGAGGTGCGCGGTGCCGCGGCGCATGCGGGTATCGAATGGCTCAATGCCGACGAAGTTGAGGCCCGCTACGAATCGAGCGCGTACGGCATCGTTGAGGGGGCGGCCTCGGTGGCTGCGCCGGTTGCCGAGAGCTACGCGCGCGGTGTGCCCCTTATGCTCGAGGGCGAGCTGGGAGCGGGTCAGGTCGAGATCGCCAAGCGCCTCTATCTGGACGGTCCTTTTGCCGATCAGCCCTTTGTTTCCGTTGCGCTCGATGAGCTTACCGATCGCGGTTGGCGCCACGTGCTCAAAAGCTCCGAATCGCCGCTGTTCCAAACGGGGCTGACCCTTTGCATTGAGGGCTGGAATGCGGTTGGCCCCCAGCGCCTCCGCGAGCTGGTCTCCACGATGGCCGACACCGCGTTGGCGACGCGCTGCCATGTGGTGCTGACGGCGAATGACATGCCGGGCGGCAGCGAAAGTGATCAAGCCGCCTTTGTGACCGAGCGCTTCGCCTGTGCGGTGAGCGTGGCGCCGGCAATCGCCGAGCAGGGGGCCGCGTCGACGAAGGTTGCGCGCTATTTGGAATATCTCGCTGATGCATTTGGGACGGCAGCGCCCAAGCTGTCTGCCGCGGCGACGAAGACGCTCGATGTTTACCGCTGGCCGCGCAATTATCTGCAGCTCCGCGAGGTCTCGGAACGACTGTATATATTGGTGGGGGCGGGCGCGGTGGACCGCGCTGTGGCGGAGGAAGTGCTCGCCCAAGAGGACGTGATTAAGACCGCAACCTTTGGCGCCCCGACACTCGAAAGTGACCTGTATATCCTGCGACCGCTGGCCGATACCGAGCGAGATATCGCGCATCTGGTTGTAGATCATCTACACGGCAACCGAACCCGTGCGGCGGAGGTGCTGGGCATAAGCCGTACAACGCTGTGGCGCTTGCTGAAGGACGATGACCGTTGAGCGAGGCGCCCGTGACCGCGCGCGACGCGTGTGCTACAGTCCAAAGCGTTATTGTTTCGATTTGGTTACGGCGTGCGGGGGCGTATGGCTGAGACTACAAAACCGAGCCGCAGAAGGCGGAGCGCCGCGCCGGTTAACCGACGCACAACATCGGTGACGTGGGGCAAACACGCCTCGGGGTTTGACGGCTCGTTCAAGCGCACTAAATACGGCTATCCTTCGACAGGTGCCCGCTTGGCAATGCAGGCAGAGTCCTCGCTGTGGGACCGCAAACGCGTGGTGGGCTCAAAGCTCAAGCACGACGGCACGCTCGGCTACATCAGCCGCGGGGCGGCTCGTCGCAGTGGGCTCAATCCTGCTGGTTGGCATCGTTATGTGCCGATCGCGGTCGTCGTTGCAGTGATCGTCATCGCACTCGCTGCGCTTGGCTACGCCGGCGGTGGCGCCAACTTGGACGCGGTGTTTAAATCGCCCGAGCTCGCGCATGCAGGCACAGAAGTTGTCGAGGGCGCTCAGACCCAGACGGGCGTCGCACCCCAGCGCGGCATCGTCGCGGCGGCCTCCACCATCGCCGACGCTCAAAAGGACGAGGGCGAACAGGGCGACGGCGCCGAAACGACCCACACGAACGAAACGACGACAACTCCATCGGCAAGATAAGTTGCGAGTGGGGTGGCTAAAATAGCCCCGTCCCAAATTAGCTACCCCTATGACGCTCCTGGGTTACCTTACGTAGACGACGTTGTCGCGGCGGGGTTTGGGCTCGGGTAGCGTGTCCTCGGCATAGCCCAGAATGCAGTGACCGACACCGCGCAGGCTGCCGTCGGCGGGCAGGCTCCAGCTGGCCAGCAGCTCCAGGCCCTCGGGCGAGTCAAAGACCTCATGCGCGCGGTGAATCCAGCACGAATCGACACCCAGTGCATAGGCGGCGTTGAGCAAGTTGCCCATGGCAAGCGAGCCGTCTTCCAGATGCGTGGGCACGCTGCGGTCGACCAGCACCACCACAACGGTCTTGGCGCCATAGAAGGGGTCGCCGTTGCTGCCCATGACCTGGGCGTTGAGCCGTGAGAGACGCTCGACGGTCGCGGGGTCGGTGACGGCGACAAACGTCACCGGTTGGCGGCCCATGCCGCTCGGTGCATATTGGCCGGCTTCGATAATGCGTGCAAGCTTTTCGGCCTCGACGGGACGATCGCTGTATTTGCGGCAGCTGCGGCGGTGGATGAGTGCTTCGATAGTCTCCATGGTGTCTCCTTGCGGTGGCGTTGCAGATGCCCCGTTCATACCCGTCGGGCTCAAACGATAGACGGTCAATTGCCCGGCCAAAAGGATAGATTCCAATTGGGAAAGTAGGTTTGCATGAAAGTACCTTCAGAATGTGACAAACCGGTGGGATGATTAAACGTTTTATCCCGTCTACCCTGCGGTTTTTTACCACTTGCCTAAATGATGCGCGCATAAGCTCTGATAAAGGTTTTACTAAAGGAGTGCCAACGTTTATCAACGCGCCATGGTGGCGCCGGGCCAGGAGGTAACATCATGTTCCAGGCTGGAGATGTCGTCGAGACCGACTTCGAAGGATTCCTGAAGCTGCTGCGTTCCAAGACGCGCGCTTTCGTGTCGATCAACGATCACGAGTACTACATCACGCACACCGATGGCTATTGGCGTGTTCAGGATTGCGAGGCCCTCAACGATAAGGGCCACTTTACTGACTGCTCCGAGCTGGTCAACACGGTCTGCGAGGTCGTCGAACTGCCGTGGATCTGCGGCAAGAGCCTGCACGACAGCTTCTCGGGCGCCACGGTCTACGAGGCCGTCGCTGCGTAACAGCCAACAATCGATATTCTCTCGCAACCGCCGGCGCCGCCCCCGCGCCGGCGGTCTTTTTGTCGATATGTTATATAGGTCGCACGTCTTGCACGGCCGCCCTTGACGATAGTCAAAACTCGGACTAACCTGAAACTACAATTAGGGTTGATTTTCAATCTCAACGCAACAGCCTGAACGGGCCCCGCGTTTCCGCAGCT
>CAUHFS010000043.1 GCA_959605475.1 uncultured Collinsella sp.
CCTCGTTCGGTCAGATGCACCGCCGCTGTTTGTGTTTGTGCCGTATAATGACCACTACCTATGACGCGATACAAAAGAAAGGTGTTTGCCCATGCAGGCACAGAAGGCGGAGGGAACCCGCGACCTTATCGGCGCTGAGATGCGCGCCTGGCAAAAGATGCAGCAGATCGCTGCTGGCGTGTTCGAGCCGTTTGGCTTTAAGCCCATCGAGACGCCCGCCATCGAGCAGGTGGACGTGTTTGTCCACGGCATCGGCCAGTCGACCGACGTCGTGCGCAAGGAGATGTTCCGCGTGTTTAGCGGCGCCAACCTGGAGCGCGTCTTTACCGAGGGCACCGATACCAAGCTCAAGCCCAAGCAGCGCCTGGCGCTTCGTCCCGAGGGCACGGCTGGCGTGGTGCGCGCCGTCGTGGAGAACAACTTGGTGCCCCAGGGCTCCACGCCGTTTAAGGCTTACTACGCCGAGGCCATGTTCCGTGGCGAGCGTCCCCAGAAGGGCCGCCTGCGCCAGTTCCATCAGGTGGGCATCGAGTGGCTCGGCGCTCCCGATCCGGCGGCAGACGCCGAGTGCATCATTATGCTCATGGAGTTTTACAAGCGCCTGGGCTTCGATCTGTCCAAGCTCCGTCTGCTCATTAACTCGATGGGCGATGCCCAATGCCGTCCGGCCTATCGCGAGCAGGTTAAGCAGTTCATTCTCGACCACGCCGATGAGATGTGCGACGAGTGCCGCGAGCGCGCCGAGCTTAACCCGCTGCGCGCCTTCGACTGCAAGAACGACCACTGCCGCGAGATCATGGCCGACGCCCCGCTGATGGGCGACAACCTGTGCGATGAGTGCCGCGAGCACTACGAGCAGGTCAAGCGCTATCTGGACGTCGCCGGTATCGAGTACGTCGAGGATCCCACCCTGGTGCGCGGCCTGGACTACTACACCCGTACCGTCTTTGAGGTCGAGGCCCCTGGCGCCGGCGTCGGCTCCATCGGTGGCGGCGGCCGCTACGATGGCCTGGTCGAGCTCGAGGGCGGCAAGCCCACGGCCGGCGTCGGCTTCGCCGTCGGTTTTGAGCGCGCCCTGCTGGCCCTGCAGGCCTTTGGCAGCGACCTGGGCGCCGAGGAGACCCCGTGTGTCTACGTCGCCAATGCCGGCAAGGAGTTGCGCCAGAACGTCTTTGCCATTACGCAGGAGCTTCGCGCCGCAGGTATCGTGACCGAGGCAGACTATCAGGGTCGTTCGCTTAAGGCTCAGTTTAAGCAGGCCGACAAGGTGGGCGCTAAGCTCATTTTGGTCTTGGGCGGCGACGAGCTTGCCGCCGGCAAGGTCAAGGTGCGCGACATGGAGAGCCATGACGAGGCCCTCGTCGATCTGGCCAACGTGGTCGAGGCGGTTCGTGAGCGCCTGTAGCGCATGATTTTTGAGCTGTGGACTCACTAAAGCGCTCAGCTCATTGAGAGCGATTGTTACGGGGGTGTTTCGCATTTATGCGGAATGCCCCCGTTTGCATATGCCGCCCACCGAGAAATACGACCATTTGGGGCAAAAAGCCTTGCAATGCAGAAAATACTTTTGTGTGGTAAAGCGCAATCAGCGTCGAAAGTTTTTGCCGAGTGCCTATAATAAATACCGCATGTTACGTGCATAGAAGGAGGAATGGGAGGAAACGTGGCTGAGAACCTAAGCAACCAGTCTGTACCCGAAGCCGCGGCGCGCGTCGCTGCCGTGGTCAACCGCCTCGTTAACCGAATCGGCTCGAATGCCGAATCCAAGGAGCGTCTCGCCGAGATCGAGATCCCCGAGGAGCTGCGCGACAATCTGGCGCTGTTCTTGCGCCTGGAGCGCCGTGTGCTTAGCGAGTATGATCCCGAGATCGCGGACCTGTTCGACAAGATTTTGACAGCCGAGATTGTGGCCAATGCCGGAAACCCCGGCACCCGTGCTGCCGACGAGTCCGTCGACGAGCAGGGCGTGCCCACTGCCGACGAGCCCACCGCCGTGGCGTTTCGCGAGGTCGTTGATCTGATCGACAGTCTGCCGCTCGATAAGCAGCAGGTTATCGTCCGCGCCTTTACGAGCTTCTTCCATCTGGCAAACCTGTCGGAGGAGAACTACCGCGTGGCGCAGCTGCGCGAGCGCGAGGCAGGTGCGTCGACCGATACCGAGGTCGATCCCGCCAACGAACTCACCGTCGCCTATCACCAGTTGGTAAACGAGATGGGTGTCGAGGGCGCCAACGAGCTGCTCGACAAGCTCGAGTTCCACCCTGTCTTTACCGCACATCCCACCGAGGCCCGTCGTAAGGCCGTCGAGGGCAAGATTCGCCGTATCTCCAACCTGCTGGAGGAGCGTCCGCGCCTGGGCGGCTCCGACCTGGTGGAGAACGAGCGCCATATGCTGCAGGAGATCGACGCTCTGGTGCGTACGAGCCCCATCGCGCTCAAGAAGCCCACGCCGGTCGAAGAAGCCGATACCATCATCGACATCTTCGATAACACGCTGTTCGACGTCATTCCCGTTATCTATCGTCGTTTTGATGACTGGGTGCTGGGCGACAAGGCCGGCACCGTGCCGCCGCTGTGCCCGGCGTTCTTCCACCCCGGCAGCTGGATCGGTTCCGACCGCGACGGCAACCCCAATGTCACCGCCAAGGTGAGCCGCGAGGTTGCTGCCAAGTACTTCACCCATATGGTGCTCAAGCTCGAGGACAAGTGCCGCCGCATCGGCCGTAACCTGACGCTTGAGGCCACCTACAGCAAGCCGTCTGCCGAACTCATCAACCTGTGGAACCATCAGGTCGAGATGAGCACTCAGTACACCGCACGTGCTGAACTGATCTCCGAGCACGAGCCGCATCGCGCCGTTATGCTCGTCATGGCCGACCGTCTGAACGCCACCGTCCGTCGCATCACCGATACCATGTACCACAGCGCCGATGAGTTCCTGGATGACCTGCGCGTCGTCCAGCGCTCCCTGGCCGCCTGCGGTGCCGTCCGTGCCGCCTACGGCCCGGTCCAGACCATCATCTGGCAGGTCGAGTCCTTCGGCTTCCACATGGTCGAGATGGAGTTCCGTCAGCACTCCGTGGTGCACGCCCGCGCCCTCAAGGATATCCACGAGAACGGTATCCATGGCGACCTGCAGCCCATGACGCGCGAGGTTATCGACACCTTCCGTGCCATCGGTTCCATCCAAAAGCGCTACGGCAAGAAGATGGCGCACCGCTACATCATCTCGTTCACCAAGAGCGCCCAGCATGTGGCCGACGTCTTTGAGCTGGCCCACCTGTCCTTTGCACACGAGGAGGATGTCCCCGAGCTCGACGTGATCCCGCTGTTCGAGCAGCTCGAGGACCTCGAGGGCTGCGTCGACGTGCTCGACCAGATGCTTACGCTGCCCGTGGTGCAAAAGCGCCTTGCCCAGACCAACCGCCGCATGGAGGTCATGCTGGGCTATTCCGACTCCTCCAAGGATGCCGGTCCTACCACGGCCATGCTCGCGCTGCACTCCGCGCAGGAGCGCATTGCCAAGTGGGCCGAGAAGAACGATATCGACCTGGTGCTCATGCACGGTCGCGGCGGTGCCGTGGGCCGTGGCGGCGGTCCGGCCAACAAGGCCGTGCTGGCGCAGCCCAAGGGTTCGGTCAACTGCTTCTTTAAGCTCACCGAGCAGGGCGAGGTCATCTTTGCCCGTTACGGCAACCGCACGCTGGCTCAGCGCCATGTTGAGTCCGTTGCCGCCGCAACGCTTTTGCAGTCGGCCCCGAGCGTCGAGAAGACCAACACCGAGACCACGCAGAAGTTCTGGGATATGGCGGAGAAGCTCAACGCAGTAAGCCATGAGCGCTATCTGGACCTGCTGAACACCGAGGACTTTACACCGTGGTTCTCGACCGTGACGCCGTTGACCGAGGTCGGTCTGCTGCCAATCGGCTCGCGTCCCGCCAAGCGCGGCCTGGGCGCCAAGTCGCTCGACGACCTGCGTACCATTCCGTGGATCTTTAGCTGGAGCCAGGCACGCATCAATCTGGCCGCTTGGTACGGCCTGGGCACCGCCTGCGAGCAGTTGGGCGACCTTGACCAGCTCAAGGCTGCCTACCAGGAGTGGCCGTTCTTCCGCACGTTCATCGACAACATCGAGATGTCGATCGCTAAGACCGATCAGCGCATCGCCAAGATGTACCTGCACCTGGGCGATCGCCAGGATCTGTCCGAGAAGGTCTTCACCGAGATGCAGCTCACCCGTAAGTGGGTCCTTGCCATCGTCGGTGACGAGTGGCCGCTGCAGCGTCGCCGCGTGCTCGGCTGCGCCGTCCGCGTGCGCAACCCCTACGTCGACGCCCTGTCTATCGCCCAGGTTCGCGCCCTTCGCGAGGTGCGCATGAACCAGGACGAGATGGCCGAGGAGAAGAAGGCCGAGTACATGAGCCTGATTCTTTCGACTGTGACCGGCGTCTCGGCAGGACTGCAAAACACGGGGTAATCGATAGCCCTGTGGCTCTCACCGGGACCCGACGGGTTTCCCTCTGAATGCGTCCACGCACTTGAAGCCCCCATATCCTGCTCCTTCGGAGCTGCGGATAAGGGGGCTTCGTGCTGCGGAATGCATTCAGAGGGAAACCCATCGGGTCCCTTCGTCCTCGGTCTTCGGGGATTACAGCTGAGGGGAGAATGGCGCGCTTCGCGCCTAATGTGGAGTGCGGCGAGGGCTTCTTGCGTCCTGCGGAGTGCGCCGGAAAGCAAACATACGGCGGCCCCTGCGATGTCCGGTCTTCGGTGGATTACTGGCTGGGGGAATAATGGCGCGCTTCGCGCGTTTTGGATGGGGCTTGTCCCGGCGGCGCGTTTGGCGCTTCGCGCCTCGCGTCTTATCGATTGGGATTGAGATGCATGTGGCGCTTCTCGATTTACGACTGTAGCGGCCGCGGTCCCGTTTGGGATCGCGGTTGTTTTGTTGTGGGTCAAATATGAACGTTGTGTTAATGAGTCGGTGGACGGTGGTGTTTTTCGGTGAGCGGCGTATCCTTCCAACGGTTTATCTAGTGTGTCAGTTGAAAGGAAGAGGGCGCTCGTCATTGTTTGAATGTGAACTGCCGTTTGACCACAAGACGTTGCATCTGGAGCTCGAGGATAAGAACTTCGCGGGTGTGATGGAAGGTCATCAAAACGAGTTTAAGACCACGAAATCGCAGGAAGAGCTAGTAGAGGAGTCGCTTGCCAACCCTTATGGCTCGCCTTCGCTCGAGGAGCTTTGTGCTGGTAAGAAGGATATTGTCATCATTAGCTCCGATCATACGCGTCCCGTTCCCTCGCGTGTGACGATGCCTATTCTGCTGCATCACATCCACTCCGCTGCGCCTGAGGCGCGCGTTCGCATTCTGGTTGCTACGGGTATGCACCGTCCGTCGACGCACGAGGAGCTCGTCAACAAGTATGGCGAGGAGATCGTTGCCAACGAGGAAATCGTTATGCACGTCGCGACTGACGACAGCATGATGAAAAAGATCGGCACCCTGCCTTCTGGTGGCGAGTGCATCATCAACAAGATTGCTGCCGATTGCGATCTGCTGCTTGCCGAGGGCTTCATTGAGCCGCACTTCTTTGCCGGTTTCTCTGGCAGCCGCAAGTCCGTCCTGCCTGGCATCGCCAGCTACAAGACCATCATGTACAACCACAACGGCCAGTTTGTGAACGATTCCCATTCGCGCGCCGGCAACCTGTGCCACAACCACGTGAGCGAGGACATGTTTGCCGCCGCTGAGATGGCCCACCTTGCCTTTGTGCTCAACGTGGTGCTCAACGGCAAGCACGAGGTCATTGGCTCCTTTGCCGGCGACATCCACAAGGCGCACGAGGCTGGCTGCGAGTTCGTGAAGAGCCTTGCCGGCGTTGAGCCCGTCGAGTGCGAGATCGCCATCACCACCAACGGCGGCTACCCGCTCGACCAGAATATCTACCAGGCCGTGAAGGGCATGTGCGCTGCCGAGGCCACGCTTCCCGAGGGTGGCGTGATTATCGATGTCGCTGGTTGTGCCGACGGTCACGGCGGCGAGGGCTTCTATCACAACATCGCCGACAACGATCCGGCGGAGTTTGAGCGCGCCTGCATCGATCGTCCCAAGGACGAGACCCTGCCCGACCAGTGGACGAGCCAGATTTTCGCTCGCATCCTGGCACATCACCCCGTGATCATGGTTACCGACCTGTGCGATCACCAGATGCTCAAGGATATGCACATGACGCCGGTCAACACCCTCGAGGAGGCGCTCAAGCTCGCCTTTGAGATGAAGGGTGCCGACGCCAAGGTCGCCGTCATCCCCGATGGCCTGGGTGTTGTCGTCGCACAGCACTAGTGCGCGGCTTAAACGAATCGTTTGTAACCGATAAGAAAGATAAGGTTTTATGCTTACCAAACTCCTCTGCGAATTCGGCGCGACGGCCCTCATGATCGTCTTTGGCGTGGGCGTGCACTGCGATACCGTGCTCAAGGGCACCAAGTATCAGGGCTCCGGCCATATGTTTGCCATCACCACCTGGTCCTTTGGCATCTCGGTCTGCCTGTTTGTCTTTGGTGGCGCTGTGTGCATGAACCCCGCCATGGTGCTTGCCCAGTGCATCGTCGGCCTGGTGCCGTGGGGCAACTGCATCCCCTTCATGCTTGCCGATATGCTCGGCGGCTTTGTGGGTGCCGTGATCGCTTGGTTTATGTATGCCGATGAGTTCAAGGCTTCCGAGGACGTCGTCGACCCCATTGCCCAGCGCAACATCTTCTCGACCAACCCCACCACCGAGGGCACGAACTATGCTCGTAACTTCTTCTGCGAGGCTATCTGCACCTTCGTGTTCATCAGCGCCATCCTTGCTGCCGCTAGCCGCGCCGGCGAGAACGTTCTGATGCTCGCAATCTGCGTCGGCCTGATCGTTTGGGCTGTCGGCATGGGCATGGGCGGCATCACCGGCTTCGCCATGAACCAGGCTCGTGACCTTGGTCCTCGCATGGCCTATCAGGTGCTGCCGATCAAGAACAAGGCCGACAACAACTGGAAGTATGGTCTGCTTGTTCCTGGCATCGCGCCGTTTGTCGGTGCTATTGTGGCCGCGCTGTTTGTGCATGGCTTCTTGGGCATGTTCTAGTCTGAGGCTACATAGGTTGTCCGCCGTCCGCATGGGGTAACTTCCCAGCGCGTCCTCGGACATGCAAAAAGGCTCGCTGCGCACTTCGTGCGGCGAGCCTTTTTGCGTCCTGCGGAATGCGCTGGGAAGTTACCCCATGCGGCCAGCTGTGGGATCTTTGCTGCGCTCGAGCAAGCAACCCAACATATATCTGAATTTGGATGGGAGGGGCTTGTTGCTGATAGGGGCGTTGAGCTGTTGTTGATACTTTGGGATGCGTGGCGCCCTGGGTTGGGGTGATGCTTTGGGATGAGCTTCTTACTTAGGTGAAGAGAGGCTTTATGGCTGATAGGTAGTCTTTGGCTACGTCGGCTTTGTCGGCTTGGAAGTTGTGCCAGGCCCACCATTGGACCATTCCTACGAAGCTTGAGGCTATGTGGTGTAGTAGGAAGCTTCGGTCCATGGTGGCGGCGGGGCCGTTTGGGTCGGTGGGGACGGTTTCGGCTGCTCGTGACATGATGGTCTTGCGTAAGCAGTCGGCGAAGACGCGTGAGCCGGCGCCGGCTACGAGGGCTCGTACGCCCTGGCGGCGTTCCCAGAGGTTGTTGAGGATATGCTCGACTTGTACGAGCGGATCATCGAGCGGTGTGCCATCGTCGTCGAGGGCGTGGGTGCAGATGTCGCTCACGAGTTCGGACAGTAGGTCATCTTTGCTCTTGAAGAGGCCATAGAACGTGGCCCGACCCACATGGGCGCGAGCGATGATGTCGCCGACGGTGATCTTGCCGTAGTCCTCTTCGCGCAGCAGTTCGGAGAACGCCGCGACGATGGCGGCGCGGCTTTTTGCCTTGCGGGCATCCATGGCTATGCGTCCGTGTGAACGAGCAGGCAGCGGAGCGTACCGGAGCAACCCTCGTAGGGGCGCTTACCGGCGCCGTAGCCGACGGCCTCGATGCGGTAGCGGGCCGGCAGGTGCTCGGACGTGCGCAGTGCGGCGACGATGGCGGCGCCCGTGGGCGTCACGAGCTCGCCGGCGACCGGCGCGGGCGTGAGATATTGCCCGCTTGGCACAGGTTGACGACAGCGGGGACAGGAATGGGCATAAGGCCGTGGGCACAGCGGATGGTGCCGCGACCCTCGGAGAGCGACTCGACCACGATGTCCTCAATACCTAGGTCATCGAGGCAGATGGCGACAGAGCAGACGTCGACGATGGAGTCGATGGCGCCCACCTCGTGGAACATGACGGTCTCGGTCGTTTTGCCGTGGGCCATGGCCTCGGCGGCGGCGAGCGCGGTAAAGATGGCGAGCGCGCGACGCTTGGCGCCATCGCTTAGCTGCGAGTCATCGATGATGGCGGTGACGTCCGCCAAGGAACGGTGGTGATGGTGGTGGGCGTGATGGTGACCCTCGTGGCCATGACCGTGGGCCTCATGGTCATGCTCGTGGCAGTGCTCGTGTTCGTGCTCGCCATGATCATGATGGTAGTGCTCATGCTCATGTGTGTGCTCGGTGCCCGCTTCGTTGCCGTAGAGCCAGACCATGTCGTGGTCGTGGTTCTCGAGCTCCTCAGCCAGCTGAACATCAAAGTCGCAGGCGTCGATACCATGCTTGCTTACGCGTGTGACGGCGATCGTAAAGCCGTCGACCGGCAGCGTGGCGAGCTGCTCGCGCAGGTGCTCCTCGCTGGCGCCTAGGTCGAGCAGGGCCGCGACGGTCATATCGCCGCTGATGCCCGAGGTGCCGTCGATGATAAGCGTGTGCTGATGATTGGACATGGAATGCTCCTTAACGGGCGCAGGGCGTGCCGGCGCTCAGATGATTGATAAGACTTGCCTGGTAGGCGGCACCAAAGCCGTTGTCGATATTGACGACCGAAACGCCGCTGGCGCAGGAGTTGAGCATGGCGAGCAGCGCGGCTACGCCACCAAAGCTCGCGCCGTAACCCACGCTGGTGGGAACGGCTATGACCGGACAGCTTACCAGGCCGCCGACAACGCTCGCCAGTGCGCCCTCCATGCCGGCGATGGCGATGACCACCTGCGCCTGAGCAAGCTCCTCGGCATGCGCGAGTAGGCGGTGCAGGCCGGCGACACCTACGTCGTAGAGGCGGTCGACCTCGTTGCCATAGAACTCGGCCGTCAACGCGGCTTCCTCGGCGACGGGCAGGTCGCTCGTGCCGGCGCAGGCGACGACGATGCGTCCGTTGCCGGTAGGGGAGGGCTTGCCGCCCACGAGGGCGAGCTGTGCGTCCGGGACATATCCCAGGTCGATGCCGTTGTCGAGGAGCTCCGAGGTACGGGCTGCCTTTTCGGCGTCCAGGCGCGTGACCAGGATGCGCTCCTGGCCGGCATCGCGCAGCGCCTCGATAATGGCGGCAATCTGCTCGGCGGTTTTACCGGCGCCGTAGACAACCTCGCCGGCTCCCTGGCGTACCCCGCGCGAAAGATCGAGCTGCGCAAAGTCCAAATCGGCGGTCGGAGCCGTCTGGATGCGCGTGAGGGCGTCGGCAGGGGTGACTGCCCCGCCGGCAACATCGCTCAGCAGCTGCTCAAGATCTCGCTTATCCATATATGTTCCCTTCGACGGCGCAAAGTCTAGCACTCAAAGGGTATGTTTCCGAACACTAAGACAAAATTGTTCGGAAACTATAGGACAGACTGATTCAATTGATAGACGGATCGGCTAGTCACGCAGGATGATGTCCATAGCGAGCATCAGGTTGCGCTCGTCGATGGTAAACGGGGCGGCCTCGCGCGTCTTGGGCTTGGCGCAAAACGCGATGCCCGTGCCCGCGGCCTGAATCATGGGGATGTCGTTGGCGCCGTCGCCGATCGCGACGGTATGGGCCATATCGACGCCGCACTCAACTGCCCAATCCAGCAGCTGGATAAGCTTGGACTCCTTGGTCACAATGTCTGCCGCCAGCTTACCCGTGAGCTTGCCGTTCACGACTTCCAGGCGGTTGGCCAGGCAAAAGTCGATGCCTGCAGCGGCTACGATCTTGTCGGCGACCTCGTGGAAGCCACCGCTTACCACGCCGACCTTCCAGCCCTTGCTGTGCGCCGAGCGCACAAGCTCCAGCGCGCCGGGGGTAAACGTCACGCGCGCAAAGGTGCGCTCGAACACGCTCTCGTCCAGGCCGGCAAGCAGCCCCACGCGCTCCTCGAGCGCCTGCTTAAAGTCGAGCTCGCCGCGCATGGCGCGCTCGGTGATCTGCGCTACCTGTTCTCCCACGCCGGCCTCCTCACCCAAAAGATCGATGACCTCCTGGTTGATGAGCGTGGAGTCGATATCCATAACGATGAGGCGTGCAGTCATGGCGGGCCTTTCCGAGTGCAGTTGTATTGGGGCACATTGTCGCACGTGGCACGCCTTGGCGACGGCCGCGGTGCACCAATTGTTTCGTCTCCGTCAAGTCTTTGGGCATGAGCTACTTTTCCGCAGCACATCGACACAGGTGCGATAAGATAGAACGCCATGTCCGGCTGCGCGGTTTACGCAGGCTGGGCAAATCTGTACGACGCCGCCCGGAACGACACGGGGCGGCACAGATCCATAAAGGAGGATCACTGGTATGAGCCAGACCCGTCCCATCGACGAGCATTCCATGCACACCCGTACCTGCGGCGAGCTTCGCCGCGAGAACGTGGGCGAAGAGGTCACCCTCACCGGTTGGGTGAGCCGTCGCCGTGACCACGGCGGCCTTATTTTCTGCGACCTTCGCGACCGCGAGGGCATCACGCAGCTCACCTTCGACCCCGAGCACTCCGATGGCGATGCCTTTAAGATCGCCGAGACCATGCGTCCCGAGTGGCCCATCAAGATCCATGGCGTCGTGCGCGCTCGTGGCGAGGAGACCACCAACACCAAGCTCGCGACCGGCGAGATCGAGGTTCTGACCGACCACGCCGAGGTGCTCAACACGTCCGTCACCCCGCCGTTCCAGATCGAGGACGGCATCGAGACCAGCGAGGACACCCGCCTGCGCTATCGCTATCTGGACCTTCGCCGTCCCGAGATGATGGCAAATCTCAAGCTGCGCTCCGACTTCACCTTTGCCATTCGCGAGGCGCTGCACAACCGTGAGTTCATGGAGGTCGAGACGCCCTCCCTGTTCAAGTCCACGCCCGAGGGCGCCCGCGACTTCATCGTTCCCAGCCGCATCCAGCCGGGCAACTTCTACGCCCTGCCGCAGTCCCCGCAGCTCCTGAAGCAGCTGCTCATGGTCGGTGGCGTCGAGCGCTACTACCAGGTTGCCAAGTGCTTCCGCGACGAGGACCTGCGCGCCGACCGTCAGCCCGAGTTCACCCAGGTCGATATCGAGATGTCCTTCGTGGACCAGAACGACGTCATGAGCGCGCTCGAAGAGGTCCTGGCCGATGCTTTCGGCCGCATGGGCGTCGAGATGCCCACGCCGCTGCGTCGCATGAACTACTGGGAGGCCATGGACACCTATGGCTCCGATAAGCCCGATACCCGCTATGGTATGCACCTGGTCGACCTGACCGATATCTTTGCCAACTCCAAGTTCAAGGTCTTTGCGACCGCCGCAAACGAGGAGGGTTCCGTCGTCAAGGCCATCAACGCCAAGGGCGCCGGTGCCTGGGCCCGCGCCAAGATCGATAAGCTCGCCGGCGTGGCCTCCACGTTTGGCGCCAAGGGTCTGGCCTGGATCGCCTTCCGCGAGGACGGCTCCATCAACAGCCCCATCGTCAAGTTCTTCTCGGACGAGGAGATGGCGGCTCTGCGCGAGCGCATGGACGTCGAGCCCGGCGACCTCGTGATGTTTGCCGCCGGCCCGCGCCTGCTCTCTGACGAGATCTTGGGCGGCATGCGTTCCCACATGGCCAACGCGCTCGAGATCAAGCGCGAGGGTCACGACTTCCTGTGGGTCGTCAACTTCCCGCTGTTCCACTGGGACGAGGACCGCAAGGCCTATGCTGCCGAGCACCAGCCCTTCACCCTGCCGACCGAGACCGACATCGCCAAGATCGAGGCCGATCCGCTGGCAGCCGGTTCTTGCACCTACGACTTTGTCATGGACGGCTTTGAGGCCGGCGGCGGCGGTATGCGTATCCACAACGCCGAGATGCAGATGTCCATGCTCAAGCTCCTGGGCTTTACCGAAGAGCGCGCCGAGTCTCAGTTTGGCTTCCTCATGGAGGCGCTCAAGTTTGGTGCGCCCCCGATGGGCGGCTTCGCCCTGGGCCTGGACCGCGTGTGCATGCTGCTCACCGGCTCCGACTCCATCCGCGACGTCATGGCGTTCCCCAAGACGGCCAGTGGCTCCGACCTCATGTCGGGCGCCCCGAGTGCCGTTTCCGGCGCCCAGCTCAAGGACGTCAGCCTGCGCCTGATGTAGGCAAGCGGCTACATATTGCCCGTTGCGAGGGAAGGACACGTGCCTTCCCTCGTTTTTTATACGCCGAGATTGTGAGGGCATGGGATGACCGGGCGTCGCGGAAAGTGCGTCCCGGAATCTGCGTCCAGAACGGGTCGCACTTTCCCAAAGGGGGTCCTCTGGGAAAGCGCGACCCAGAATTCGGCAAAATAATGGGACACAGTTTCCGCTTGAGCGGTCTAACGGAAACTGTGCCCCAGAATGAGCGCTCAAAACGGGCCGGGCTTTCCGCAACAACTGTCTGGCGAAAAGCCCGGCCCAGTTTCCTACAGCGAGTCTCTCTGAACGAGCTGCATGTGCATCACGGAGGTGGTGGGCTCGGCGCCCTTGATCATGTCGAGCGCAATGTTGGCGGCCATGTGGCCTTCTTCGCGCAGGGGCTGGCGGACGGTCGTGAGTGCGGGGACGCAGCGCGCCGCAATTTCGTGATCGTCGAAGCCGACGACGGAAACGTCCGCCGGAACGGATAGGCCTGCCTCGTTGAGTGCGGTGATGACGCCAGCCGCGATACGGTCCGATCCGCAAAGCACGCCATCGAAAGCAATCTCGCGCGCGAGGATCTGGTGCATGGCCTGATAGCCGTCTCCGCTGTTCCAGCCGGTATAGATAACGTTTGCGTCTAGGAGGTCTTCGCCCAAGACGGCACGGTAGCCGCGAAGGCGGTCGATGACGGCGGGGTTGTCCTGAGGTCCCAGCACGGCAACGATATCCTTACGCCCGCGCTCTCTCATAGCGAGCGCTGCAAAGCGTCCGCCCTCTTCGTCGTCTGAATAGACCGTCGAAAACACATTGCGGTATGGATGACCTTCGAGCTGGCCGCACAACACGGTGGGTACGCCCAGCTCGCGCAGCACCTCGAGCAGCTCGCTGCCCTTGTAGGGGGAGACGTCGATCACGGCGTCGAACGAGCGGCGCTCAAAGTGTTCGCGTGCGCGGTTGCGCTCATGCGTAGAAGACGCCTGCAAGATAACGGGCAGATAGGACGACTCCGAAAGCTCCTCGGTAATGCCGCTCAAAAACTCGCTATAGGTGGGGTCGCTGAAGAGTTCACTCAGGGGCTCGGTCACAAGCACGGCGATGATTTCCGTGCGCCCGACAGCGAGCGCTCGGCCACGAGCGTTGGGGACAAAATTGACTTCCTTGGCCGCCGCGCGGACGCACTTTTTGGTTTCCTCGCTAATGCGGGGCGAATCGTTGAGGGCGCGCGATGCCGTGGAGCGCGACACGCCGGCAGCTGCGGCAACCTCGGCAAGCGTAGGTGCGGTGCGAACTGGTTGGGTCATGGCGTCTCCTGGAAAATGCGGTCGATGTTGTCACTGATACGGGCTGGTGCGGATACAGCTTACTATAGTGCGCCTGAACAGCGTTCATGATATCCGGCCACTGGTGGCATTTCACATTCAAGCTGCTGTTGAACATGGCTTGCAAGGGTGGGGCATAGATGGGCGCGGCCGTTGTCCGCCGCCTGGGAATGCTGTCTTGCGCTGAGTTTCGATACTCAGGGTGACATAAGTGTCGCGGTTGTACAACCGGTTGCACCGTTAACCCGACCAAATCGACCGTTCAGCGGACAACCGGTTGCACAGTATTTTGCATCGCCCGTAAGATAAGGACAACCGGTTGCACAAGAAACACTACGATGACGAAGGAGCATCACCATGGACGCCATTAACGATTGGGAAAACCAAGCGCTCACCCACAGGAACCGCCTGGCACCCCATGCGTACTTCATGGGTTACGAGACCGCCGATCTCGCCGCTACGTACAGCCGCGAGCTGTCGCGCGGGTTTGTCCAGCTGTCTGGCTCGTGGCAGTTCCGCCTCTTTGAGGGGCCTGCTGCCGTCTCTAACGAGGAGCTTTCCACGTACGAGCCCGAGTGGGATCACGTGGAGGTTCCGCACCTGTGGCAGGTGGACGGCTATGGCAACCTTGCCTACACCGACGAGGGTTTCCCGTTCCCGGTGGATCAGCCGTTCGTTCCCTCTGACGATCCCACGGGCGTGTACCAGCGCATCGTCAATCTTCCCGCCGTGCCTGCCGGCGCTCGCGAGATCATTCGCTTTGACGGCATCGAGAGCTATGGCGAGCTGTATGTCAACGGCAAGTTTATCGGCATGACCAAGGGTTCGCGCCTGTCCGCCGAGTTTGACGTGACCGGCGCGCTCGTCGAGGGCGACAACCTGTTTGCGGTCAAGGTTCTGCAGTACAGCGATGGTAGCTACATCGAGGACCAGGACATGTGGTGGGCATCGGGCATCTTCCGCGATGTGTACCTCATGCAGCGTCCCGCCGCGCATCTGGTCGACTTTAGGTTCCGCACGCACCGCGAGGGCGATGCCGCTCTGATCACGCTCGATACGGTTGCCGAGGGCGCTTCCCGCGTTGTGTTTACGCTCAGCGATGGCGAGAACGTGGTGGCTACGGGCGAGTGCGTCGACGGCCATGCCGAGTGCAGCGTTGCCGATGCCCACTTCTGGAATCCCGAGGACCCCTTCCTCTATGACCTTACGTTTGAGGTCTACGACGGTGACCAGGTCAGCGAGTACGTCCCGCATCGCCAGGGCCTTGCCGAGGTGACGGTCGAGGGCAATCATATCTACCTCAACGGCACCTACTTTAAGATGCATGGCGTCAACCGCCACGATCACGACGATCACAAGGGCCGCGCCGTGGGCCTCGATCGCATGCGCCGCGACCTGGAGCTCATGAAGCAGCACAACATCAACGCGGTGCGCACGTCCCACTACGCCAACGACCCGCGCTTTTACGAGCTGTGCGACGAATACGGTATCATGCTGGTCGCCGAGACCGATATGGAGAGCCATGGCTTCGAGAATATCGGCAATATCGCCCTGGTCACCGACGACCCGGCATGGGAGCCGGCCTACGTCGACCGCATCGAGCGCCTGGTGATGCAGGAGCGCAACCACGCCTGCATCATTATGTGGTCGATGGGCAACGAGAGCGGCTATGGCTGCAACATCCGCGCGATGTACGCCAAGACTCACGAGCTCGATGGTCGCCCGGTCCATTACGAGGAGGACCGCAACGCCGATACCGTCGACGTCATTTCCACCATGTACTCCCGTGTGTCGCAGATGAACGACTTTGGCGAGCATCCGTTCCCCAAGCCGCGCATCAACTGCGAGTACGGTCACTCCATGGGCAATGGCCCCGGAGGCCTGTCCGAGTACCAGGAGGTCTTCGATCGCTGGGATTGCATCCAAGGCCAGTTTATCTGGGAATGGTGCGACCACGGTTTGGCTGCTGTGACCGAGGACGGCGTTGCCTACGATATGTATGGTGGCGACAACGGCGATTACCCCAACAACAGCAACTTCTGCATCGATGGCATGGTGTTCCCCTGGCAGCAGCCGAGTCCGGGCCTCACTGAGTATGGCCAGGTCATCTGCCCGGTTCGCATGGCTTATGACGCCGAGGCAGGCGAGCTGACCGTCACCAACAAGCGTTGGTTTACCACCCTCGAGGATGTCTGCCTGTCGGCCGAGACCCTGGTGGACGGCGACGTTGTGTGCCGCAAGACGCTCATGCCCGGTGCGGTTGCCCCCGGCGAGTCCGTCCAGCTGCCGCTGGTGATTCGCGAGGCCGCGGTAGGCGAGACCCTGCTGACCGTGCACGCCTACACCATGGCCGCTCACGTCTGGTGCGAGCCGATGTTCCAGCTGGGTGCAAGCCAGTTTGCCATCGCCAACCATCCGGCGCCAGCCATCGCGGCTCCCACTCGTCCTGAGCTTACGGTCGAGGAGACCGAGCAGGAAATCCGCATTCACTCCCTCAACGGTGAGCTGGCCTTCAGCAAGGTCAACGGTACCGTGAGCGAGTGGAAGGCATCCGGCCGCGACGTCATGGCCTCTGGTCCCCAGGTTGGTTTTTGGCATCCGCTCGTCGATAACCATGCGCAGGAGTATGACTCACTGTGGAAGGACAACTTCATCGATGTGATGCAGACGTCTACCCGCAAGGTTTCTTGGAAGCAGGATGGCAATGCGGTCGTCGTGACCGTGAGCCAGCGTATCGCTCCTCCCGTCCGCGCGTTCGGCATGCGCGTCGAGCTCGTCTACACCGTGCTTCCGAGCGGTCGTGTCGACCTCAAGGTTTCCGGCGAGCCCTATGGCGATTACTCGGATATCATCCCGCGCATCGGCATCTCCTTCGAAGTCCCCGGTTGCGATCGTGCCGTCGAGTGGTATGGCCGCGGTCCGGGCGAGAACTATCCGGACTCGCTGCGCGCCAACCCGGTCGGTCATTACCGCACCACGGTCGACGACATGTTCACGCCCTACGTTATGCCTCAGGACTGCGCCAACCGCGAGGGTACCCGCTGGGTTGCTCTGCGCTCTAGCCATGGCGACGGCGTGCTGGTGACCCGTCCGGCTGACGCCGCCTCCAACCCGTTCTCATTCTCGGCATGGCCCTATAGCTGCGAGGCCATCGATAACGCCAAGCACGTCTACGACCTTGTCAAGGGCGATACGGTCACGGTCAACATCAACGACCAGTTGCTCGGCCTTGGCTCGAACTCTTGGGGTTCCGAGGTGCTCGATTCCTATCGCACCCGTTTTGAGAGCTTCAGCTTTGAGGTGTCCCTGCGACCGCTGACGTCTGCCGATCTGGCTCAGGCGCTGGCACCCATTAAGGAGGCATAAGCCATGCATGTCTTTAACTCGCGCGCCGATTTCGACGCTCAGATGAAGTCCGTCAAGAAGTGGATGCGCACCGGCCAGGCGCTCGATGGCGTTGCCGACCTGCAGCACGACGTGGCGTACTCCATCGGCGACTCGTTGGTGTACTGGTGGGTCTATGCCCGCGAGGCCGCAACCGCCGATCTGGTCGGTCACCGTCGCTACCATGCCGTGCTCGCTCCGCTCGACGGCGACCTGATCGTCGAGGTTGCCCCCAAGGCAGGCCTCACCTGCACGCGCGCTTACAGCGATATCGATGATCGCGAGCGCTTTGAGGGTACGGGGGAGACCGTGACGATTCCCGCCGGCGGCGTTGCCGTCGTCGAAATTGACGAGGCCTACCGTGTCGTTGCCGATGCCGCGGATCCCCGCGTCGTGGTACTGCACGTGACGGTTGAAGGTTATTCCTTCCCCAACAAGTAGTATTCGTCCGCCTGGACGTTTGCTTCGCGCCGTTAAGGGGGATGGCTTTGTTGACTCCCTTTTCCCCATTCCCCTTAGCAGGTGCGCCGTCCGTGTTTGCACTTGCAGTCCGGACGGTTTTAGATGAGATATAACGGATGATTGGGAGGGCTTATGAGCTGAAAAACGAGGAACGATTGGTTCGTTCGCTCTGCTGGGCATGACGGTCGCCGCCGTGTTCGGTATCAAGAACATCATCAACAACAACGCGGCCATCGGCTTGGCAGCTGCGCCGTCGTTCTTCTTCGCCACGCTTTTGTACTTTGTCCCCTATACCCTGGTTACCGCCGAGTTCGTCGGCCTTAACAAGGACTCCGAGTCGGGCGTGTACGCATGGGTTAAGACCTCGATGGGTGGCCGCTGGGCGTTCCTGACGGCATTTAGCTACTGGTTCGTTAACCTGTTCTACTTTGCGTCCGTCCTGCCCAACGTCATCATCTACGCGAGCTACGTGTTCTTTGGCGCCAACGCCGAGCTTTCGCAGCTGTGGATCACCATTATCGAGATCGTCGTCTTTGCTATCGCCACGTGGGTTTCGACCAAGGGCGCTAAGTGGATCGGCTCCATTTCCTCCTTCGGCTCGACCGCGGCTCTCGGCCTGACCGCTGTGTTTATTCTGCTGTCCCTGGCTGCTGCTTTTGGCGGCGTCGAGTTCGCTACGGCTCCTACGCCCGCTAACATGGCTCCCGACATGAGCAACTTCGCAACTACGTGGGGCTTCTTCGGTACGCTTGCCTGGATCATCCAGGGCGTTGGCGGCGCTGAGTCCGTCGGCGTGTTCCTCAACGACCTCAAGGGCGGCGTCAAGGCCTTCGTGCGCACCGTTGTTATCGCCGGCCTGACCATCGGCCTTCTGTATGCAGGCGCTTCGCTGCTGGTCAACCTGTTCATTCCCGAGGGCGGCGTTGCCATCTCCACCGGCATCTTCGACGTGTTCGGCGCTGTCTTTGCCCACTTTGGCATTCCCATGGAAGTGTCCACGCGCGTCATTGGCCTGATCCTTCTCGCTGCCACGCTGGGCTCCCTCATGATGTGGACCTCTGCTCCCATCAAGGTCTTCTTCACCGAGATCCCCAAGGGCGTCTTTGGTAGCAAGATCGTCGAGCTCAACGAGCACGGCATTCCTGCCCGCGCTGCCTGGCTGCAGTTCGCCATCGTTGTTCCCATCCTGATCATCCCGGCCCTGGGCTCTGGTAACCTCGACGACCTGCTCATGATCGTCACCAACATGACGGCTGCCACCGCTCTGCTCCCGCCGCTGCTGATCCTGCTTGCCTACTTTATGCTGCGCAAGAACTTCGACGCTGCTCCCCGTGGCTTCCGCATGGGTTCGCGTACCTTTGGCCTGGTCATTGCTGCATTCCTGCTTGTGGTCTTCTGCTTCGTGCTTATCTGCGGCACTATTCCGCTCGATCAGCCTTTGTGGCTGACGCTGGTCTACAACGTTGGCGGCGTGGTTGTCTTCCTGGGCCTTGCCGTGATGTGGTACAACCGCTACATTAACCGCCTGCGCGAGACCGATCCCGAGGCCGCCGAGAACGAGCTTCGCCCCTCCGTCCTCGACATGATGGAGTAGCGGCTAGGATTAATCTACGGCTGTGGAATAAATCGATTCCCTTTCCTAAGGAGGGGCCTTACGAGGCCCCTCCTTTTGTGCTTTGGGGCATGGTTTTGGACCCCGTGGTCAAAAACCATGCCAAATATGAGTACTGTTGTAAAATAAGTGCCATATCTATCGGCCGGTTTTGAGCAAAAAAGGGCTCAAAATCAATTTATCTAACCCCCTTTAAAGGTCGTTTGGCGGCTTTCAACCTCTCCGAATCGCTCAAATTAGACAATTTGCTCTCGATTTTGCTGCTACTAAATTGATGACAGTACTCATATTTGCCACTTTTTGACCACGGGGTATCCGGAGGGGCCCTCGACAAGCATCTAACGCTACAATAACTACCACGTGGCTGGGTTTGCCGGCCGAATGTGCGATGTCGTGGGAGGGGACATGGTCGAGTTTACAAAGACGATTAAAGATCCGTTGGGATTACATGCCCGCCCGGTTGCGCTGCTCTATGA
>CAUHFS010000044.1 GCA_959605475.1 uncultured Collinsella sp.
TCAATGCCGCCTCGTTTCAAGGCACCTTGCTCGCTCTGGCGGGTTTTCGCTGACTTTGCCAAGGCATCGGCGTCGCCTTTGTTGGCACTTGGGGACGTTCCTTTTGTGTCGGCACTTGGGGACAGTCCTTATGTCAAGAGATTGGTGCAAGAGGGATAGGTTGCCTTGCGTCGATCTAAATAGGTTGCGGTGAGATAGTTCTTGAATTGGCCTTATTGAGGACTAAACAGGAACTATCTCACCGCAACTGCGTTGAACGTTTTTTGGCAACTGGTTTACTTGCTCGCGAAGAGCCAGACCAGGATGATCGCTAGAATCACGGCGACGATGCAGACGATGGCACCGGTGAATTTGATGCGTGAGTCGCGGGTGCGCTCTCGTACGTCATCCTCGGTAGCCTCGAGCTGGGCCACTTCGCGCTCGGTTTCGGCGTGTTCGGCTTTGTCTCGGGCCAAGGATCCTGCAAGCGACTCAGTGATCTCTGGGTGGTCGTGCACCTCGGTCGCCTGTTCGATGATCGACTGCGCATGTGCGGCATCTGCTTGGGCGTTGGCGATGCTCTGCTCCTGGTCGCGGCGTGCCTTGTCCTCGGCAGTGATCTTCTCGCGCAGTTCGCGCTGACGAGTCGCGGCGGCTGTCTTCGCCGTCTGCAGCTCGTCGCGCGCGGCATCGGCTTCGGTCGTCACGGCTTGGTGCGCGCGTTTTGCGTCGGCGATAGGGGCTTGAGCCTGCTCGACGGCCTGCTCGGCTGCGGCAAGCGAGTGCTCAAGGTCGGCGGTGATGCGCGGGACATCTTCTTCGGCTTTACGCAGGGCATCTGCCGTGTCGGAAATCTGCATCGAGAGCTCACTGGTGCGCACCGTATAGTTGGCGGGATTTGCCGAGGGATTGCGTTGCAGCTCGGCATACTCATGGCGCAGCGTCTCGAGCTGGGCGCGCGTGGCGTCGACGGTTTGTTGTGCGGCCGCAATGCCGGCGTCTCGCTCGGCCTTCACCTTGTCGCGGATGCGCTTGGAATCCTCAAGACGTCGAACGAGGCGGTTGCCGGTCTCGCGAGAGCTCGCCTCGCGGGCCTCCACGGCGTCGAGCGCGGCCTTCAGGCGGAGCTCAGTCGCGTCATCCTCTGTCTTCATTTGTTCGAGCTGACCATTGAGCTCTGTCGCTTTGGCGGCGTGGGCATCACGGTCAATCTCGGCTGCCGCAGCGGTCTTTTGCGCTGTGGCGATCGCCTGACGCTGGTCGGCGACGATCTGGTCGTAGCGGCCTGCGATATCCTGGCGCGTCTCGAGTTCCTCGGCCTGATCGGCAATGCGCTGCTCAAGTTCGGCCAGGTGGGCGCGGGCATCGGCAAGTGCCTTTTTCGCGGCGTTCATCTCGCGCATGGCCGAGGCGCCCTGGGCGATAAAGGTGCCCACGGCGTTCGCAGTGTTCGAGACAGCGGTCCCCAGATCGCGGCTCGAGGCGGAGGAGTGCGGGGCGGTCGGGCGAGCGGTGTCGGCAGCGTCCGCATCGGCAGCCTGCGGCACGGCGATATTGCCGGTACCGCCCTCGATCACAGAAAAGCCTGCTGCGTGCGGGTCGACCGCATCGGCGCCAATCGTGGGATGCTCGAGCTGCAGAAACGAGGGCATGGTGCTGCCCTGGTCGGCAACCGGAGTCTCGCCGGGTACAAAGGTCGAGGCCGCCTCGGCGGCCTCCTCTTCCTCGGCGTCAACGTCAGCGTCGGCCACGGCGTCTTTCATCGCTTTGACGGCATCCATCATGGAGTCCATGACGGCGTCGAGCTCTTCTTCCGAAGAAACCTCGATAGGGCCCGCAGCTTGCGGAGCAGCATCCTGTACGGGGTGGTCGTCCTGAGCGGGCGCATCGTCGTTTTGCTCGCCTGCATCTTCGGCGCCGGGGGTTTCCGCCGTAGCGCTTTCGTCCAAGATGGGGTCGTCGAGGTCAATATCATCGCAGGTCACAGCGTCAGCATCTGCGGTGACGTCTGCGGAATCATCAATATGCTGTTGAGTCTGGGGGTCCAGCTCGTCTGTCATAGGCATGTGCTCCTCATCGTTGTTTGTCACCCTATGATAAAGTCTCGCGCCGACATCCCGCGCGCTGCAGCAAAGTTTCAAAACGTGTTCGATGGCTCGCGTCGATAGCAAAAACTCGGCCACTTTATCCAGTTTGTACTTGACAATCCCTTCGCCGAAAGACGTTATGCCGTTCGCCTGCCGAGGCCTTTTCTTTTCACTTGAACCCGTTAAAGTTGCATTTCAGCTTTTGTCGCGTTTATTTGGATGCGCGCAGTCGGCGGGTGCGCCCGTCGCGATTTGAAAGGACTTTATATGGGACTTTTCACTGGTAAGACCGTGATCGTCACCGGCGGCGGCAAGGCCACGCTCAAGGACGGCTCCGCTGGCTCCATCGGCTACGGTATCGATATCGCTTTTGCCAAGGAGGGCGCAAACCTCGTCATTACCGGCCGCAACGTTGCCAAGCTCGAGGCCGCCAAGGAATCCCTCGAGGCCGAGTACGGTGTCAAGGTTCTGCCTGTTCAGGCCGATGTCTCGGCTGGTCAGGACAACGAGGCTGTCGTCCAGAACGTCATCGACAAGGCCATTGAGGAGTTCGGCCGCATCGACGCCGTCGTCAACAACGCTCAGGCCAGCGCCTCGGGCGTGACGATCGCCGATCACACCATGGACCAGTTCAACCTCGCCATTTACTCCGGTCTGTATGCCACCTACCTGTACATGCAGAAGGCCTACCCGCACCTGAAGGAGACCAAGGGCTCCGTGGTCAACTTTGCTTCGGGCGCCGGCCTGTTTGGCAACTATGGCCAGTGCAGCTACGCCGCTGCCAAGGAGGGTATCCGCGGTCTGACCCGCGTCGCTGCCAACGAGTGGGGCAAGGACGGCATCAACGTCAATATCGTTTGCCCGCTTGCTTGGACCGCTGCGCTCGAGAACTTCCAGGATGCCTATCCTGAGGCGTTCAAGGCCAACGTCCACATGCCGCCGGCTGGCCACTACGGCGACGTCGAGAAGGAAATCGGCCGCGTTGTCGTTCAGCTCTGCGGTCCCGACTTTAAGTATATGAACGGCGAGACCGTCACCCTCGAGGGTGGCATGGGCCAGCGTCCGTAGGGTTACGCGGTTTTACCAAACCGCGTAACGGGTCGACGCTGCGCGGTCACCAGGGCGACAACTTGTCATTCAAAGAGGGCGGCATGACCAGAAGGTCAATGCCGCCCTCTTTTCATGCCAATTTGTTCGCCCTGGTGACCGCTCGCTGACGTTGTCAAAACATCGGCGTTGCCAAAACATCGGCGTTGGCGTGGCTGGTAAATAGCTCCACTCATCGGGGACGTACTTAAATGAGTGCCCGCAGAATGAAAGTGGATAATCTCCCGTTTTTGGGCTGTGCTTTGGGCAAAAGTGGGAGATTATCCACGCTCATCCGGTAAGCGTCCAAAAATTCACGCTCATTTGCCGTGTCCCTGCCGTATCCTCCTCGCGCCAGTTTCTGTCGAGTCGGTGCTTCTTGCGGGTTGCCCGTATAATGGTTTGCGTATGAACCGCAACCAAGGAGTTCCAGTTTATGGACCAGAACCTTTTTAAATTCGACCTGATCGCCGAGGACCCGACCACGCACGCGCGCGCCGGCGTGCTGCATACCCCGCACGGCGACATCGAGACGCCGATCTTTATGCCCGTGGGCACCAAGGCAAACGTCAAGGGTATTCCCACCGAGACTGTCAAGAAGCTCGGCGCCCAGATCGTGCTCGCCAATACCTATCATCTGTCCATGCGTCCCGGCGAGGATACCATCGCCGAGCTGGGCGGCCTGCACAAGTTCATGAACTGGCACGGCCCCATCCTCACCGACTCGGGCGGTTTCCAGGTCTTCAGCCACAACGATGCCGTCAAGCTCACCGATGAGGGCGTGCGCTTTATTGTCAACGATTACGACGGCCGCCACGTGTTTTGGACGCCCGAGGACAACATGGAAATCGCCATGAAACTCGGCTCCGATATCTGCATGCAGCTCGACCAGTGCCCGGGCTATCCCGCCACGCGCGCCTACGTTGAGCGCGCCGTTGAGCTGTCGAGCATGTGGGCCGAGCGCTGCTATAAGGCGCATACCCGCGATGACCAGGCGCTCTTTGGCATCGTTCAGGGCGGCATGCACCTGGATCTGCGCCTGCGTTCGCTGCGCCATCTGGAGGAGTGCGGCGACTTCCCGGGCTATGGTATCGGTGGCTATTCGGTGGGCGAGGATCACGAGACCATGTTCGAGACCCTGGCGCCGCTCGTGAGCGAGTACATGCCCAAGCATAAGCCACGCTACCTGATGGGTGTCGGCAACCCCACCACGCTCGTACGCGGCGTGGGCGTGGGCATCGACATGTTCGACTGTGTGCTGCCGACGCGCACCGGTCGCATGGGTACGGCGTTCTCCAGTGAAGGTCGCCTTAACTTCCGTAACGCGCGCTTTGCGCACGACGACGGCCCCATCGACCCCACCTGCACCTGCCCGGTGTGCACGGGCGGCTACAGCCGCGCGCTCATTCGCCACATGGTCACGCAGAAGGAGATGCTCGGCGGCATTTTGCTTTCGATGCACAATATCTACTACCTGCTCAACCTTATGCAGCGTGCCCGCCAGGCCATTATCGAGGGCCGCTACGGCGCATTCGTGAGCGACTGGATGAATAGTCCTGCCGCGGTGGATTACTAAGGGCGACAGACACGCTTGCAGAGCGTGGCAACGGCAATGGTCGGGCGCCAGCCGGTCGTCACATTCGTTGACACCGGCTGCGCGACCGCTGACCGATAGCTTGTAAGTGCTTGATGCATCGTGGGTACCATACCGAATAGTTGATGCTCGGGCGGGTGTTTGACGCATAGCGTCGACCCCGCCCGTTTTTCTTTTTCTCGATAGGAGTACCCATGATTAAGAATGAGAACGTCGAGGGCGAGCCTGCCTACGACGAGACGTACCGCCGCGGCCCCGTGGTCATGCGCGGCCCCATGATTCCTAAGGACAACACCTACGCCAACCTGCTGGCGCCCGAGGAGTCGACTGACTGGCTGCACGCCGACCCCTGGCGCGTGCTGCGAATTCAGGCAGAGTTTGTCGATGGCTTTGGCGCACTTGCCGAGCTTGGACCTGCGGTGACTATCTTCGGTAGCGCCCGCACGCCCAAGACCGATCCGCTCTACAAGGCGGCGCGCACCGTCGGGCGCAAGATCGCGCAACGTGGCGTGGCGGTCATCACCGGCGGCGGCCCTGGCGTTATGGAGGCGGCCAACAGGGGAGCGGCGAGTGTCAATGGCAAGTCGGTCGGCTTGGGTATCGAGCTGCCGCACGAGCACGGGCTCAACAAATACGTGAACCTCGGCATGGACTTCCGCTACTTCTTTGTGCGCAAAACCATGTTCGTTAAGTACAGCTCGGGCGCCATCGTATTTCCCGGCGGCTTTGGCACGCTCGACGAGATGTTCGAGGTTCTTACGCTGGTGCAAACGCACAAGGTCAAGCGCATGCCGCTCGTGTTGGTGGGCAGCGAGTACTGGCAGGGCCTGTTCGACTGGCTCAACGGTCCGGTGATGGACGCCGGCATGATCAGTCCGCTCGATCCGGAGCTGGTGCACGTTACCGACGACCTCAACGAGGCCGTTGACATTGCCCTGAGCGGGCTGATGTAGATCAATCGTGCCCACGCGACATGAATACGCATGGCAATCTGATGTTATCTAACATCAGATTGCCATTTATATTGGGTATACTGGTGTAAAAGACGAGGGCGAGGAGGTCGCAAATGTCTACAGCAACAGTTAAGCCTACGACGGTTCGAATCGAAGAGGGGCTCAAGGAGCAGGCGACTGAGTTCTTGGATTCGGTCGGCCTCAGCCTCAATTCCTATCTCAATCTTGCCGTTCGGCAGCTGGTAAATCAGCGAAAGATTCCTTTTGAGATTGTAGGAAGGGCGGAGGTGCCCAACGAGGTGACGAGGCGCGCCATGGTGATCGCCGAGGCTCATGAGCTGGGGATTTTGCCGGACGATAGCCTGTCATTCAATAACGCTGATGAGCTTATGTCATTCCTCGATGAGGAATAGCGATGTTCGAGATTAAAGTCGAGGCTCAATTTAAGGTGGACTACAAACGAACGATGCGCATGCATCCGCAGCTAAAAAGTGAGTTTAAAGCGGCGGTTGCAGAGCTTGTGGCTCATGGGTCACTTCCGGCGGAGTATGGCGCCCACGAGCTCTCAAACCCGGGCGGAAACTACAACGGCCACATCGATTTCCACCTATCCGATGGCTTGGTCGATGTGGTCGTTCTTTATCTTCCCCATAAGACTAACCCAGTGATTAGGCTGGTGAGAATGGGCACTCATCAGGAACTGTTTCAGGGTCCGCTGGGCTGATCGCCGATTTCTAAGTTGCGGTGGAATAGGGATTGATTGGCGGCTAATAAGCCAAAAACAGTCCCTATTCCACCGCAAGAGGTAAAGGTGCCCCTAGTGGATGGGCTGGTAGCGGGGGCAGTAGCTGATGGCGATGGCATCGACGCCTACGTGGGTGGCGATGGTGCAGCCGATGGGGCCAGTGCCGGCGTCTACGTAGTCCTGGCCCGCGAGCGCCTCGTTGACAAGTTCCTGCTCCTCGGCGGCGCCGGTCGTGAGCACGCGCACGCTTGAGCCCGGGTGCTCGTCCAAAAACGCGAGGCAATCTGCCATGGTGTTGGCGACGATGCGCTTGGCGCCGCGGCCCTTTTTGATTGCCTTGATCTCGCCCGATTTCCACTCCGGCGAAACGGCCAGGCGAATGTTGAGCATCTGCGTCAGCTGGCCGGCGAGCTTGGGGGCGCGGCCGTTTTTGACCAGGTTCTCGAGCGTGCGGGGAATCAACAGCAGGTGGGCGTCGGGCAGCGTCGCGCGGATCTGCGCCTCGGTCTCGTCCAAGCTGCGGCCGTCCTCGCGCATGGCAAGCGCGTACTCCACCAGCAGGCCCTCGGCGCCCGAGCCGGTGCGCGAATCGATGCAGCGCACGTCGAGCTCGTGGGTCTCGGCGACCAGGCATGCGTTGGAATAGCAGGCGGACCACTCGCTGCACAGCGAGATAAAGATCGCGCTGTCGTGGCCATCGGCGCGTACGCGGTCAAACAGCGCCTTGAACTCGCCGGCGCTCGGCTGCGAGGTGTGCGGCAGCTGCTCGGAGCCGGCCATGCGGGCGACGTATTCCTCGGCGGTAATCTGCACCTGGTCGAGCAGGTCCTCGCCCTCGATAATCACATGCAGCGGAATCACGTAAATGCCGAGCTCTTGGGCACGGGCGGGGGAGATGTCCGACGTGGAGTCGGTTATGATGGCAAAAGACATAATTGCACCTTTCGTTGGGGCGCGGCAGCGCCGCCTTCTGAAAGCAAAGTGCGACAAGTATAGTGGAGTTGCTCTACATTGCTAGGTTCAATTGTTGAATAGTCAACAGTTTGAAGCGGTGGTGTGGAAATCATCAACTGGGGAAGAAGGGTGCCGATGGCGGCATTGCAACTTTGCGAGCGGCCGGTCGTGCTGTTCGATTTTGACGGCACGGTGGCCGATACGGGTCGGGCAGTGATGACCTCGACGCGCAAGACGCTGGCTGCGCGCGGGTTTTCGGAGACGCAGATGGGTGATCTGCGCCGCATGATCGGGCCGCCCCTGTGGAAGAGCTTTCACGACTTTTACGGCTTTTCCCGCGAGGAGTCGCTTGTGGTGGCCGATGAGTACCGCGCCTTTTTTGATGAACTGGGACCGGAGGAGTATCCCGTGTTCAATGGGGTCCCCGAGCTGCTGGATGGGTTGGTCGCCCAAGGCAAACGTATGGCCGTGGCGACGTCGCGCATGGAGGCCAAGTGCATCGACATGGTGCATGAGCTCGGGCTCTCTCAGTTTGAGGCGGTGATTGGCATGAATCCGCCGCAGGGACGCGAGACCAAGGCCGATTCGGTCCGCGATGCCCTGGCGGCGCTCGGCGCGACGGCCGACGATGCCGTGATGATCGGCGATCGCTTTAACGATGTGGAGGGCGCGCACGCAATGGGCGTGCCGTGCATCGGCATCTATTCGGGCGCGGCGGCGCCGGGCGAGCACGAGGCGGCGGGTGCCGATGCGGTGGTGCACTCGGTGGCCGAGCTTGCTAAACTTTTCGCTATCTAATGACGTAATGTGAGGGGCGAGCGCGCTCGCCGCTCATTGGTAAGGAGGTCGTCCATGAATCAGGTGGAGCAGAGCGTCGCCGAGTATGTCGACGAGGTCTGGGAAGATGTCGTCGCCGATATCGAGCAGCTGGTGAGCTATCCGTCCGTGGCAGTTTCTGCCGATGCAGAGCCCGGCGCGCCGTTTGGCCGCCCGGTCCGTGACGCGCTCGACTGTGCGCTCGGCATCGCGCAGAAGCTCGGCTATCAGACGAGCGACGACGAGGGCTATGTGGGCATTGCCGATATTCCTGGCCGCGGCGACAAGCAGCTCGCGACCATCTGCCACGTGGACGTGGTGCCCGCCGGCCCGGGCTGGAACACCGACCCGTTTGCGATGGAGCGTCGCGAGGGCTGGCTGCTCGGCCGCGGCGTTATCGACGACAAGGGTCCGGCGGTGCTGTCGCTCTACGCCGGCGCCTATCTGCTCAAGCACGGCATTGTTCCGCGCTACACCTTCCGCGCACTGCTGGGCTGCGATGAGGAAGTGGGCATGTCCGACGTTCACCATTATCTGGAGAACCACGCGAACCCCGACTTTCTGTTTACGCCCGATGCCGAGTTCCCGGTCTGTAATGCCGAGAAGGGCCAGTTTGGGGCGACATTTGTGAGCTCCAAGATCGACGGCGGGCGCATTGTGTCCTGGAGCGGTGCCGAGGCGAGCAACGCCATTCCGTCGCAGTCTATCTGCGAGCTTGCGATTGCCGCCGATGAGCTGCCGGCGCCGGTCGAGAACGGCGACCGCCTGGAGATCACGGCGCTCGATAACGGGCATGCGCAGATTTTCGCCCACGGCATTGGCGGTCATGCCTCGATGCCAGAGGGAACGATCAACGCCGTCGGGCTGATCGTGGCGTATCTGCGCGAGGCCGAGGACGCGTTTGGTGCACGCGACGAGCGCCTGCTGACGCCTGCCGAGCACGAGTTCGTCAAGTTCCTGGCCTTTGTGCATGCGGACGCCTATGGTCGCGGCCTGGGTATCGATGCGACGAGTCCGGCGTTTGGCCCGCTTACCTGCAACGCTGGCGTCATCCGCGTGGTGGATGGCCATATTGAGCAGGTCATCGACGTGCGCTTCCCCGACAGCACGAGTGCCGATACCATCCGCGAGCAGCTCGATCCGCTCGTGGGCCGTTTTGGCGTGACGTGCCGTGTGGGTCGTGCGAAGGTGCCGTTCTCGGTCTCTGCCGACGATCCGGCCGTGAAGGCGCTTATTGATACCTATAACGAGTTTACGGGCAAGCATGCTGAGCCCTTTGCCATGGGCGGCGGCACGTACGCGCGCAACTTTGCCCGCGCCGTCTCGTTTGGCCCCGAGGAGACCGGTCTGGAGCTGCCCGAGTGGGGCGGCCAGATGCACGGTCCCAACGAGTGCGCCAACGAGGAACAGCTCAAGCAGGCGCTCAAGATTTATATCGTGGCGATCTTACGTTTGAACGAGCTTGAGCTTTAAGGCTGCGGCGTTTTAACAACTTAGCACCCCTTTCGTCCGGGCTTTTTAAGTTGCGGTGGAATAGTTCCTAGAATGGGCCATTTGATGGCCAAGCAGGAACTATTTCACCGCAACTTTGTTTTTATTGGTGTAAAAGGCGGGTCATGCTTGGTGGCGGGTTTGTTATTCGTTTGTAAAGCCGAGCCGCGCTTGCGGTAAGGGTCTATCAGATGCCCGTAATAAAGCGCAGCTGACGCGGGCGCTGCCCGATCGAGACCGTATCTTTCCAAACAGCAAAGCGGGCAGGGTGCCCGCGAGTCGCTTGTATGAAAGGAAGATCATGCTCGATCAGGCTTATTCTCGTCGTCAGTTCCTCGGCCTCGCTGGTGGTCTTGCCAGCATCGTCGGTCTCGGTCTCGTTGGTTGCGGCGGCGCAGGCGCAACCGACGCCGCCGACAAGGGTAGCGCCGCTGCTGCCGAGTCCGTCTCGGGCGAGGTAACCTACGACGGCGCCTCCTCGTTCCAGGCTCTCGTCGAGGCTGCTGCCGAGAAGTTTATGGATGCCAACCCCGACGTCTCCGTCTCCGGTTCGGGCAACGGTTCGGGCAAGGGCCTGACCGCTGTCGCCGCCGGCACCGTCACCATCGGTAATTCCGATGTCTTCGCCGAGACCAAGCTCGAGGCCGATCAGGTCAAGAACCTCGTCGATCACGAGGTCGCCGTCGTGGGCATGGGCCCCGTCGTCTCCAAGAACGTGACAGTCGACGACCTGACCCTCGAGCAGCTCAAGGGCATCTTCTCCGGCCAGATCACCAACTGGAAGGAGGTCGGCGGCGACGACGCCAAGATCGTCGTTCTCAACCGCAAGGCCGGCTCCGGCACCCGCGCCACCTTCGAGGCCGCCGTCTTTGGCGACGAGGCCGTCGACTTTAAGGGCGACGCCGAGCTCGACAAGTCCGGCGATGTCCAGACTCAGATGGGCAGCACCGACAACGCCATCTCCTACCTTGACTTCTCGCACTTCGATGACTCCAAGTTCAACGCCATCATGGTCGAGGGCGTCGAGCCCAAGAGCACAAACGTCACCGACGACTCCTTCAAGATCTGGGCGACCGAGCACATGTACTGTGCTAAGGACGCCGACGAGGCCACCAAGGCCTTCCTGGAGTTCATGCTTTCCGACGACGTCCAGGGCAAGCTCGTCGAGGAGCAGGGCTTTATTCCCGTTTCTGCCATGAAGGTCGTCAAGGACGCCAGTGGCAAGGTCTCCGCTAAATAAGTAATCGCCCCCGGAAAGGTTTGCAATGGCAAAACAGCTGCCAAAGCGCGAGCTTGAGAACGTGGGCCTGGGCGTCACGGGTGCGTGCGTAGCGCTCGTGACGCTTGTCGTTGCCGCGCTCATCTTTATGGTCGCCCAAAAGGGCCTCTCGGCTTTTTTCAAGGACGGCGTCTCGATCGTCGAGTTTTTTATCGGTACCAAGTGGGACCTGGCCAACACGGCCGAAAACGGCCTGCCCTACACTGGCGCCCTGCCCCTGATCGTCACCTCGTTTGCGGTCATGGTGCTCTCCACGCTCATCGCACTGCCCATCGCCATCGGCTCTGCCATCTTTGCGGTCGAGATTCAGCCTAAGTTTGGCTCCAAGGTTTTTCAGCCGCTCATTGAGCTTTTGACCGGTATTCCCTCGGTCGTCTTTGGCCTGATCGGTTTTCACGTGGTCGTCGGCCTTATGAAGAGCGTTTTCCACGTGAGCACGGGTCTGGGTATCTTGCCCGGCGCTATCGTGCTGGCAGTCATGATTCTGCCGACGATGACCACGCTTTCGGTCGATGGCCTGCGCGCCGTGCCCGATAGCTACCGCCAGGGTTCGCTCGCGCTGGGCTACACCCGCTGGCAGACCATCTGGCACGTGGTGCTCAAGTCCGCCATGCCCTCGCTCATGACCGCAGTCATCCTTGGCATGACCCGCGCCTTTGGCGAGACGCTCGCCGTGCGCATGGTCATTGGCGGCATCGAGGCCATGCCGACTTCGCTGCTGTCGCCGGCGTCTACCATCACCACCACGCTCACCACGTCCATGGCGGTCTATGCCGAGGGCTCGGCCCAGGACGACATCCTGTGGGCGCTCGGCCTGCTGCTGATGGGCATGAGCCTCATCTTTATCCTGATCATCCATCTCATTGGCCGCAAGGGGGCGAAGGCTCGTGGCTAGCACGCGCATCCATATCGACGAGGCGAGACTCGGGCGTGTCCAAAGGCAAGACCGTATCGCCACGGGCGTGCTGACGGCGATTGTCGCCATCGTCATGCTTATCGTCGTCTCCATGGTGGCCTACATCCTGTTCGAGGGTATCTCGACGCTGTTCCAGCCGGGCTTTCTCACGCAGCCCGCACGCGCCAACGGAACGCAGGGCGGCGTGCTCTACCAGCTGTTCGACTCGTTCTATCTGCTGCTGATTACCCTGATCATCTCGGTGCCCATCAGCCTGGGCGGCGCGGTCTTCCTAGTTGAATACGCGCCCGACGGTCCCATTCGCGACATCGCCTCGACCGCCATCGAGACGTTGTCTTCGCTGCCCTCCATCGTCGTCGGCATGTTCGGCTTTCTGGTGTTCTCGGTGCAGCTGGGCTGGAAGTACTCCATCATCTCCGGCGCCGTCGCGCTCACCATGTTCAACATCCCCATCCTGGTGCGCGTGATTCAGCAGGCGCTCGAGGACGTGCCGCAGGCCCAGCGCGATGCGTGCCTGGCCATGGGCCTCACTCGCTGGGAGGCCACACTGCACATCCTGATTCCCGAGGCCATGCCCGCCATCGTGACCGGCATCGTGCTTTCGGCCGGCCGCGTGTTTGGCGAGGCCGCGGCGCTGCTCTTTACCTCGGGCATGAGCTCGCCGGTTCGCCTGAACTTCTTGGGCTTTAACCTGTCGAGCCCCACCTGCGCCTGGAACGTGTTCCGTCCCGGCGAGTCGCTGGCCGTGCACATCTACAAGATCTATGGCGAGGGCAGCCCCGAGGCCCAGCAGATCGTCTGGGGCACCGCGGCACTGCTGATGATTTGCGTGCTGCTGTTTAACGTAGTCGCCCGTATCGTGGGCAAGCAACTGGCAAGGAAGATGACGGCCGAATGAGCGATATGAATGCAACGCCCGCAACCGAGGCGGCCACGTCCGACACCCAGGACTTTCTGTCGAGCGTGGGGGAGAGCGAGAGGCGCGTGCGCGTGAGCGGCAAGGCCGTGAGCGACGAGGTCGTGGTCTCCACCAAGGACGTCAACGTGTACTATGGCGACCACCATGCGCTGCACAATACGTCGCTCGACTTCCATAAGGGCGAGATCACGGCGCTCATCGGGCCTTCGGGCTGCGGTAAGTCGACCTTTTTGCGTAGCCTCAACCTAATGAATCGCGAGATTCGCCGCTGTCGCGTGGAGGGCGAGATCAACTACCGCGGGCGCAACGTGAACACCAAGACCGAGAACACGTACGAGTTGCGTCGCTCCATCGGCATGGTGTTCCAGCAGCCCAACCCCTTCCGCAAGTCCATTCGCGACAACATCACGTTTGCGCCCAAGCGCCACGGCATCACCGACCGTGACGAGCTCGACCGCATGGTCGAGGAAAGTCTGCGCGGTGCCGCGCTGTGGGACGAGGTCAAGGACAAGCTCGACAAGAGCGCCTACGCGCTTTCGGGCGGTCAGCAGCAGCGTTTGTGCATCGCGCGCACGCTGGCACTCAACCCCGACGTAATCCTGTTTGACGAGCCCTGCTCGGCGCTCGACCCCATCTCGACGCTGGCGATCGAGGACCTCATGTCGTCGATCGTGGCCGACCGCGCCATCGTCATCGTGACGCACAACATGGAGCAGGCGTCGCGCGTGTCCAACCGCACGGCGTTTTTCTACATGGGCGATATGGTCGAGTACGACGAGACCGACGAGATTTTCCAACGGCCCAAGGATAAGCGGCTGAATGATTACCTCACCGGCATGTTCTCCTAGTCCGGGACATGCTTGAGGCCCGCGGCGGCCACGGTTGCCGCGGGGCTGATTGGAGAGGCGGGTCATCTCTTGCGGGAGATGGCCCGCCTTTTTGCGTCGCGTGCTGGTGCGCTTGCCCAAAACTACCACAAAGATGCCTGTCCCCTTTGTGGTGGTTTTCGCTATCATGGACAACGTTGAATTTCTACGAAGGAGCAGGGCATATGGCGATTCTTTTGGGATGCGATTCCGTCAGCCTAGAGTTTCCCACCAAGCATATTTTCGATAGCGTTACGCTCGGCGTGGGCGAGGGCGACCGTATTGGTATTGTCGGTAAAAACGGCGACGGTAAGTCGACGCTGCTGAGCGTGCTCGCCGGCACGTTGGAGCCCGACGACGGCCGCGTGACGCACCGCCGCGACACGACGATTGGATTGCTCGGCCAAAAGGATAACCTGGTCGATACCGACACCGTGCATCATGCCGTCGTGGGCGACACGCCCGAGTATGAGTGGGCGTCGAGTCCGCGTACGCGCCAGATCCTCGCCGGCCTCATCAGCGATGTACCCTGGGAGGGCATGGTGGGCGAGCTCTCGGGCGGTCAGCGCCGTCGCGTGGACCTCGCGCGCCTGCTGATCGGCGACTACGACGTGCTCATGCTCGACGAGCCCACCAACCACCTGGACATGCGCACCATCAACTGGCTTGCGCGTCACTTAAAGGCCCGCTGGCAGCGCGGCCAGGGCGCCATGCTCGTGGTCACGCACGACCGCTGGTTCTTGGACGAGGTCTGCACCAGCATGTGGGAGGTCCACGACGGCCAGGTAGATCCCTTCGAGGGCGGCTACTCGGCATATATCCTGCAGCGCGTGGAGCGCGACCGCATGGCCGCCGTTACCGAGGAGCGCCGTCGCAACATGGCGCGCAAGGAGCTCGCGTGGCTGAGCCGCGGCGCCCAGGCGCGTTCCACCAAGCCCAAGTTTCGCGTTGAGGCTGCTCGCGAGCTGATCGCCGACGTACCGCCCGTGCGTGACGAGCTGGAGCTCAAGCGCCTTGCCGTGAGCCGCCTAGGCAAGCAGGTCATCGATGTCATCGACGTGGATGCCGGCTATGCGGATACCGATGGTGCGCCCAAGCAGGTGCTCACCGATGTGACCTGGCTCATCGGCGCGGGCGACCGCTATGGTCTTTTGGGCGAGAACGGCGCCGGCAAGTCGACCTTGCTCGACGTGATCCAGGGCAAGATTGAGCCCACGCGCGGCCGTGTGAAGATTGGCCAGACGGTGCGCTTTGGCGTTCTGTCGCAGCAGCTCGAGGAACTCGAGCCCTACATGGGTGACACGATCCGCGAGGTGCTCGGCAACTATAAGAAGTACTACGTCATCGACGGCAAGGAGACTTCGCCCGAGAAGCTTTGCGAGCGCCTGGGCTTTACGACACAGCAGCTCTGGAGTCGCATCGGCGATCTTTCGGGCGGCCAGCGCCGTCGCCTGTCGCTGCTGCTGACGATCCTGGACGAGCCCAACGTGCTTATCCTGGACGAGCCCGGCAACGACCTGGATACCGACATGCTCGCGATTGTCGAGGACCTGCTCGACGGCTGGCCCGGCACGCTGATTCTGGTGACGCACGACCGCTTCTTGATGGAGCGCGTGACCGACCAGCAGTGGGCGCTGCTCGACGGCCACCTGACGCATATGCCCGGCGGCGTGGACCAGTACCTGCGCCTGTGCAACGCTACCGCCGAGGGCGAGCCCGTGGGTGCGCCGAGCGCCAAGACCGGCACGTTTGACACCGGTGCCGCGGCGGCTGCGGCCGAAAAGCCCAAGTCGAGCGGCCAGCCCAATGGCCTTTCCAACGCCGAACGCCAGAAGCTTCGCCGCGAGGTGAGCTCGCTCGAGCGCAAAATGGAGACGCAGCGCGCCCGCGTTGAGGAGGCCGAGGCAGCAATGGCCCAGGTCGATCCCACCAACTACACGGCGCTGGGCGAGCAGCAGGCAAAGATCGACGAGGCCCACGCCGCCATGGACGAGTTGGAGATGGCGTGGCTCGAGGCGAGCGAGAAGCTCGAGGGCGAGGAGTAGGCGAGGATGATCAAGGCCGCGTTTTTCGATATCGACGGCACGTTGCTGAGCTTTAAGACCCATCGGATTCCGGCGTCGGCGCAGCAGGTGCTCGACAGCTTTCATGAGCAGGGGATTGCGTGCGTGATCGCCACGGGTCGCCCGACCTATCAGATGCCCGATTGGCTGTTCGATCTTGGTTGGGATGCGTACATCACGCTTTCGGGTCAGCACTGTTTTGATGCCAAGGGCGTTTACCGCAGCTGCCCGATCGATTCGGACGACGTCGCGGCGATTGTGGACCAGGTGGCGCAGGGGCGCTATGACTCGCTGTGTATGCAGGGCGAGAACTCGTTTGTGAACCGCCTGTCCGAGCGCGTGGTGACGGCCGGCAGCAACGCGGGGATTGTCTACCACGAGGAACCGTTTGAGCATGCCTTCGATGCGCCGGTCTACCAGTTCTGCGCCTTTGTGGACCCTGCCGACGAACATATCGTGACCGACGCGGTGTCGCATTCTCTCACTACGCGCTGGTGTGATTTGTTCTGCGACATTATCCCTGCCAACGGCGGTAAGGACCTGGGTGTCGCGGCGACGCTGGAACGCCTGGGTGTCGACGCGAGCGAGGCGATTGCCTTTGGCGACGGCGAGAACGACCTGTCGATGTTCTCGGCCGTGGGCACAAGTGTGGCCATGGGCAACGCGCAGGAGACCGTGAAAGCTGCAGCGACCTATGTGACGACCGCCGTGGATGACGACGGCATCTACAACGCCGCCAAGCACTTTGGGCTGATGTAACTGCGGGCCGGCACCCGGCGCCTGGGGACACTCCTTGCGGGGCGTCCCCATTTTGTTTTCGTCCCGCACGTTTTGTGAAACACGGCTAACTTTTAGGCAAAGTAGTAAGACATGGGCAACTTTTGCGGTAAAGTAAATCAAGCAAAAGTATCCAAAGGCTAACTAGAAGCCATCGCGAAAGGCGGCCCATGGCCCTGCGTGAATCCGGAGAAGACTATCTCGAATCGATCTACGTTCTATCGGAACGTCAGGGCATCGTGCGCTCGATCGACGTTGCCGAATACTTGGGCGTAACCAAAGCAAGCGTCTCTAAAGCCATGGCGGCCTTGGAGAGCAACGGCTACGTGGAGATGGGCAAACGCGATGTGCATCTGACGGAGCGTGGTCTGGAGGTCGCCCGTCAAATGTGGGAGCGTCATTGCTTTTTTGTTGGGCTGCTCGAGGACGCAGGCGTTTCGGAAGAGGTTGCCTCGCAAGAGGGGTGTCACATGGAGCACTGCCTGAGCGAGGAAAGCTTTGAGAAGCTAAGGGCAATGCTGAGGCGGGAAGATGTAGCGGGTCCAAAAACAGAAGCCTAACTGACCCACAGTAGCGCGGAGTTCACGCAAAGCGCGAACCAGCGACCGGGACCAGCGGCCCTTTCGGCCAAGTCCATTTCAGCAAAGGAACCCCGCCAGCAAGCGATGCCCAAGAACCGCCAGCTGTGTCAATGCAGGCCGGGGCCGGGCTTGGTTTTGAAAACACTCCGCAGCGCGAGGCCCGCCTTTCCGTTGCTCCGCAGGAGCAGGAAAGACGGGCCTCATGCGCGAGGACGTTTTCAAAACCAAGCCCGGCCCCGGCCGGAGGGACCACGAGCGCTACAGGTACTAGACACCCATCGCCCGCATGGCGTTCAGGATGGCGATGATCGCCACGCCCACGTCGCCAAAGACGGCAAGCCACATACTGGCGATGCCCAGCGCCGCGAGCACCAGAATCAGCAGCTTAATGCCCAGCGCAAAGATTATGTTCTGCCAAACAATCGACATGGTCTTGCGCGCCACGCGGATCGCGCGGGAAATGTTGGACGGCTTGTCGTCCATCAGCACCACGTCGGCGGCCTCGATCGCGGCGTCGGAGCCCATGGCGCCCATGGCAATGCCCACATCGGCGCGCGTAAGCACAAGAGCGTCGTTGATACCGTCGCCGACAAAGGCGAGCTTGCCCTTGCCACTTTCGGCCGCGAGTAGCGCCTCAACGCGCTCGACCTTGTCGCCCGGCAGGAGCTGCGCGTGGAACTCGTCGAGACCGAGTTGCTTGGCCACAGACGCTGCAACCTCCTCGCGGTCGCCCGTGAGCATGACGGTGCGGTTGATACCGGCGGCATGCAGGTCGCGAATCGTTTGCTCCGCATCGGCCTTAACGGTGTCTGCAATCACGATGTGGCCGGCGTACACGCCGTCAACGAGCACGTGGAGGATCGTGCCGACAACCTCACAGTCCGGTGCTTCAACGCCGGCCGCGGCGAGCATTTTGGCGTTGCCAACGACGACGTGCTTGCCGTCGATGGTTGCCGTCACGCCGTGGCCCGCGTCGTTGGCGGAGTCGCTCACGCGCTTGGGGTCGACCTCGCCCTGGTAGGCGTCGCGCACGGACTGCGCGATGGGGTGATCGGAGAACGACTCAGCAAGGGCTGCGACTTCGAGCAGCGACTGCTCGGTATAGCCAGCCTCGGGGTGCACCGCGACGACTGAGAACGTGCCGTTGGTGAGGGTGCCCGTTTTGTCGAAGACGATGGTGTCCACGTCGGCGAGCGTCTCGAGGTAGTTGGAGCCCTTGATGAGAACGCCCAGCTTGGACGCGCCGCCGATGCCGCCAAAGAAACTCAACGGTACGCTGATCACGAGGGCGCACGGGCAGCTGACGACCAGGAAGGTCAGGCCGCGCAGGATCCAATCGGACCAAGCGCCAGTCACCAGGCCGCCGCCAAGCGCGAGCACCGCGGCAGCGCCAGTGACGGCGGGGGTGTAGACGCGGGCAAAGCGCGTGATGAAGTTCTCGGTGCGCGCCTTCTTTTCGCTGGCATTCTCCACGAGCTCCAGAACACGCGCGACGGTTGACTCGCCAAAGGGCTTGGTGGTGCGCACGTGGATGAGGCCCGTCATGTTGATGCAACCGCTGATGATATCGTCGCCGGTCTTGGCCGGGCGGGGGACCGACTCGCCCGTGAGTGCGGCGGTGTCGAGCTGGGTTTCGCCCTCGACGATGACGCCGTCGATAGGCACGCGCTCGCCGGGCTTGACCACGATCACGGTGCCGACGGCGATGTCATCGGGAAAGACCTGTTCGAGTGTGCCGTCGGCTTGCTCGACGTTAGCGTAGTCGGGCGCGATGTCCATCATGGCACTGATCGACTTGCGGCTCTTGCCCACGGCGTATGCCTGGAACAACTCGCCGACCTGGTAGAACAGCATGACAGCGGCGCCTTCGGCCATGTGCGGGTCGGTGTCGGGGAAGAGCACCATGGCAAACGCGCCGATGGTCGCGACGGCCATGAGGAAGCTCTCGTCGAAGGCCTTGCCGCGGCGGATGTTATTGAATGCCTTTTGCAGTACGTCGTAGCCGGCAATCAAAAACGGCACGAGGAACAGCACAAAGCTGGCGTAGATGTTGCCGGGCTCCCCAAATGCGATAGCGAGGGCGCCGAGCTCGTCGAGGGCATAAACAACGGCAAAAATGCCCAGTGCTACCAGGATGCGGTTGCGCTTATGCTCAAGGGACTCTTTCTTCTTGCGCTTCTTCTTTTTCTTCTTGGGATCGGCGGCTGCCATGATTCAAACCTCCCATTTGAGTGTATGAACACTTGCTCATATAATTTCGCGAGCAAAGGCCGCGGCAAGCGCGGCCTCGCAGGTCAACGTATGCGCGGGTTAGAGAATGATCTCGCAGTCCGGCTCGGCGTCGGCGGTGAACTCAACGACGCGGTCCAGGACCTCGTCGAACTTGGCGTCGTCGGCCTCGAGCGTCAGCTTCTGGGTCATAAAGTTGACCGAAACGGACTTGACGCCCTCGAGCTTGGCAAGTTCGTCCTGAAGCTCGCGCGCGCAGTTGGCGCAATCGATCTCGTCGAGCTTAAACTGCTTTTTCATGGTGGGTTCCTTTCTCTGTATTTGCGGCTTGGGTGCAGGCCGCGCTGGCACCGTGGTTGATCGCTATTCGCAGATGTGGCTCATGCCTTG
>CAUHFS010000045.1 GCA_959605475.1 uncultured Collinsella sp.
CGAGAAGTGGGACCGCGGCGAGTATCACGACTAAGGAGGTTACGCGGTTTTGCCAAACCGCGTAACGGGTCGACGCTGCGAAGCCATCTGGCGGGCAATCTGCCGTTCAGTTTCGGCGGCATGACCAGAAGGTCAATGCCGCCTCGCTTCACGGCACCTTGCCTCGCCAGCTGGCTTCTCGCTGATGTCTGAGTGACCTGTGGGGTTACCGCTGTTGTTGCGAAGATTTCTGATACGGCAAGCTGCTCCGATAACACGTTTGCTTGCTGAGCTTGTGTGCTTCGTTTTGGCGGTACCCGGCATTCTGCAGCTTTTCAATTGACGGCTCGCGTTTCTGTGAGGGGGCGCGGGCCGGTTTTCTATCAGCCCTATTGACTTGGCGGGCTGTCGTAAGAAAGGGAAGGCTCCTATGGAGTTTATTCTTGATAACGGTTCTATTCGTGTGGCGCTGAGCACGGCTGGCGGATCGTTCACTTCGATTAAAGCTAACGGCCGCGAGTACCTGTGGCAGGGCGATCCTTCGGTCTGGTCGGGCCAGGCTCCCATTTGCTTCCCGATCTGCGGTGGCCTTCGTAACGGCCGCGCGATGACCATGGGCGGCCGCGAGGTCAAGCTTGCCCGCCACGGCTTTGCCCGCAAGCAGGAGTGGAAGCTCGAGGAGCAGGGCGACAACTTGGTTGCGCTGAGCCTAAGCTCTGCCGACCACGCCGAGCTGCTCGAGCAGTATCCGTATCCGTTTAAGATTGTTGCTCGTTACACGATCGATTCGGAAAAGGTGGCCGTGTCGTACGAGGTGACCAATGAGGGTACCGAGGACATGCCGTTTTTTGTGGGTGGCCACCCCGGCTTTAAGTGCCCGCTCGACGAGGGCGAGTCCTATGACGACTATGAGCTTCGTTTTGATCAGCGTGAGGTCGCCGAGCTCTGTACTGCCGTTCCCTCGACGGGCTTGATTGATGTCGAGCATCGCAGCAAAAACCCGATGGTCGGCCACGACCTGCCGCTGACCCACGAACTCTTCGACTTCGCGGAGACCATCTTTGACGTGCTCGACAGCCGCGTGGTTACGCTGACCAAGAAAACCGGGGACAAGGGAGTGCGTTTGACGTTCCCCGATATGCCATACCTGATTGTGTGGAGCAAGCCCGAGGGCGACTTTGTGGCCGTGGAACCGTGGGGCGGCCTGTCCACTTGCTCCGACGAGGACGATATTCTGGAGCACAAGCGTGGCTGCCTGGTTGCCAAGCCGGGGGAGACCGTCACCCGCGGTTTTGAGATCGAGATCCTTTAACGAGCTATCGTATGTTTGGGGCCGCGCGTGTCGTGCCCCGGAAACAGGAGTTCAACATGATTCTGACCGTTACCATGAACCCGTCGATCGATACGCGCTATCAACTCGACAAGCTGATCATCGACGACGTGAACCGCGTGACGCCTGAAAAGACCGCTGGCGGCAAGGGCCTCAACGTGAGCCGTGTGCTGCTGCAGTTGGGCGACGATGTGCTCGCGACCGGCCTGCTCGGCGGCCACATGGGTGCCTATATGGCCGAGCTTATGGATGCCGACGGCGTCAAGAACGACTTTGTGCCCATCGCCGGTGAGACGCGCATTTGCCTGAATATCCTGCACGAGGGCAATCAGACCGAGCTGCTGGAGAGCGGCCCGCAGATCGCCCCGGCCGAGCTCGAGGCCTTTACGGCCAAGTTCGCCGAGCTTGCAGCGAAGGCGGACGTTGTGACGCTTTCGGGCTCGCTGCCTCGTGGCGTCGATGCCGGCTACTATGCTGAGCTCGTCAAGATCGCCGAGGAGGCGGGCGCCAAGGTGCTGCTCGACACCTCGGGTGCATCGCTGGAGGCCGCGCTGGAGTCCGACGCTAAGCCTGAGCTCGTAAAGCCCAACCTAACCGAGATTAACGGCCTGCTGGGTACGTCCTTTACGACCGATGATGTCGATGCCCTGCGCGAGGCGCTTGCCGCCGATGACCGTTTTGCCGGTATCCCCTGGGTTGTCGTTTCGATGGGCGCTGCCGGTTCGGTGGGCTTCCATGAGGGCCGCGCGTTCCGCGCCAAGACGCCCGCGATTGCGGCTGTGAACGCGACGGGTTCCGGTGACTCGACCATCGCCGGTTTTGCGCATGCCATTGCTGCTGGTGCCGACGACGTCACGGTGCTCAAGACCGCCAATACCTGCGGCAAGCTCAACGCCATGGATCCCAAGACCGGCCACCTGGTCATGGACCGCTGGGACGAGATCTACAACAGCGTTGTCGTGACTGAACTGTAGGGTTACGGCGTTTTATCAAACGCCGTAACGGCTCGACGCTGCAAACGCCCCTAAGCGGCAATCTGACGTTCAATCGTCGGGCATGACCAGAAGGTCAATGCCCTCCTCTTTCACGTCACCTTGCTCGCTTAGGGGCGTTTTCGCTGACAATGCCAAGGCAACGCCGATGTCTTGGTCGCAAGTAGTCATTGGGGACGTTCTTGTTTGACTAGTCGTTTAAGAACGTCCCCAATGACTAGCCAATAAAACGGCGCCCGTCGGCGATGTTGCCGGCGGGCGCCGTTGTCGTGTGGGCGGTTGTGTCGTGGCCGCTGATGAGGCTCGAACTCGTATGCTACAGCGAGTCGATAAAGCGCTGCTGGGCGGCGCGGCCGGCTTCGTCCCACTTAAAGACGCCGGCGTTGTCGAGTACGTGGCCAAACACCACGCCGACCTCCTCGTGCAGGATATCGATGGCGTTGTCGGCCGTAAGCTCGTCGGCGCGGCGGGCAAAAACGTCCTCGGCCCATGCAGCGTGGCTGCGGCAAAGATCATCGCCCTCGAGCGCACCGGCGAGATCGTAGCTGGCATCGGCCTTGGCCGCCAGCAGGTGCTCGCGGACAGCGCCGAGCTCGGGAACCAAGCGCGGCGGCAGAATGGCCAGGCCCATGACCTCGATCAGGCCGATGTTCTCCTTCTTAATGTGATGGTACTCGGCATGCGGGTGGAAAACGCCCAGCGGATGCTCGTCGGTCGTGATGTTGCAGCGAAGCGCCAGGTAGGCCTCGTAGATCTTGCCGCCGGCATTGCCGCGGGAGTCGACACGGCGGATGACGGGTGTCACGGTGTTGTGCGCCATGCCATCGGCTGTGTGCGCGATGACGCCAACCGACTCATCGGTCCACTCGCGCCAGGCGAGGATAATCTTCTCGGCAGCGTCGGGCAACTGGGCGCGGTCATGCGAGCGCAGGCGCAGCACCGAGAGCGGCCACTGCAGCACGGTACCGCTGACCTGGTCAAAACCGGGCACGCTAAACTGCGAGACTTCGGCGGCGTGCATCATGGGGAACTCGTGCGCGCCACCCTGGAAGTGGTCGTGCGACAAGATTGAGCCGCCTACGATGGGCAGGTCGGCGTTAGAGCCGATGAAGTAATGCGGGAACAGGTCCACAAAGTCGAGCAGGCAGGTCAGGCCCTTGCGGTCGACGTGCATCGGACGATGCTCGGAGCTCATGGCAATGCAATGCTCGTTAAAGTATGCGTACGGGCTGTACTGGAAGCCCCAGCGCTCGCCATTGAGCGAGATGGGGATAATGCGCAGGTTCTGGCGTGCAGGATGAGCGCCGCCGTCGGCTGCGGCGGAGCGTCCGGGGTAGCCCTCGTTTTCGATGCAGAGCTGGCAGGCGGGATACTTCTCGCCCGTGTTCTTGGCTGCACCTGCCGCGGCGATATCACGCGGGTCCTTCTCAGGCTTGGACAGGTTGATGGTGATTTCCAGGTCACCCCAGTTGGTGGGGGTGCTCCATTTGATGTTGCGTGCGATGGCGGCGCGGCGCACATAGCCGGCATCGCAGCACAGGCCGTAGAACCAGTCGGTCGCGGCGCGGGGCTCGTTGACGCCCATACGCCCATTGAACTCTTCGTTTACAACCGAAGGCCTCGGCATGAGCGCGCCCATGATGCGCATGGCGATGCGGTCGCGGCCCGACGCCGTGTCCTCGACGGCACCATTGGCAACGGCGGCCTCGGAAAGCGCGGCAAGCGTGCCCTCCAGGTCAAAGTCGGGAAGGGTATCGGGGTGCAAGAGCGAAATCTTCTCGGTCTTGAGTGCCCAAGCCATGTCGAGTGCGGGGCCCGTGGCGCCGATGCACTCCAAAATGGTGTTGTATGCCCAGATGCGATCGTCTTGGCCGATCATCGATCGGTGGATGGCGTACTCGATCAGGCTCTGCGCGGCCTCTCGCACGTCAGCCATTACAGCCATGCCGCGTAAGCCCCCTTGTCAGAGATGGCGTAGTGACGGGCAGAGCCCTCGCCCAGCCAGCCGTTCATCTTGGCAATGAAGGTGTCGACCAGATCGAGCGGCACGAAGGCCTGGATGGTGCCACCAAAGCCGCCACCGTGAATGCGAACGGCGCCGCGGCCGTCGAGCACGTGCTCGGCCAGCGCCAGGGCATACATGGAAGGCTGCTCGGAACCCAGCTTGGCAACAACATTCTGCAGGTACATGGCGGAGCTGGCGCCGGACTCGCGCGTCAGGACCAGGAACTGGTCAATGTCGCCAGCGTTCAGGGCTGCCCAGCGCTTGTCGACCAGGCCGTTCTCGTACCAGTAGTGAACGGCACGCAGGCAAGCGCGGTCGCCCAGCTTGGCGCGCAGCTCGGGGAGCTTGGCGTCAAAGTCGGCAACGTTGACCTCGCACAGGCGTGCCTTGCCAAACTCGGCGGCGACGTCCTGCATCTCGCGCGGAACGGCGGCGTAGTCGTCGGTAGCCGCCACATGGTCGGCGCCAACCTTAACGAGCACGAGCGCATAGCCGTGATCCTCAAAGTTGAGCTCGAGCTTCTGGGTCTTAGGCTGAGCCTGATCCTCAAAGTCCATGTAGGCGAGGCCGCCCAGGCACACAGCCGCCTGATCCATAAGACCGCAGGGCTTGCCGTAATAGTTGTTCTCGGTGCGCTGGCTCATCTGGGCGAGCGCGACGGGCTCAATGGCGGGCGCGCCCCAGAGCGTCTCCATGGCGCGGCCGTAAGCCGCCTCGACAGCGGCGGAGCTAGAAAGGCCGCCACCCGAGGGGACGGAGCAGGTAAAGGCAAAGTCGAAGCCCTGGGGCTCAACGCCCAGAGCAGCGATTTCGTGGGCCATACCGCGCACGAGGCTTGCGGACGTGCCCTTCTCGGACTCTTGAATATCCAGCGTGTCGAGCGTGATCTCAAACGTAGGATAGCCCTCGTCGGCGACGCGAACCTTGTTGGAATCGGTTGCCACGGCGATACCGTCAACGGCGACATCGAGCGAGCCGGCGATAACGTGACCGCCCTCGTGATCGGTGTGGTTGCCGCTGATCTCGGAACGGCCGGGCGCGTGCACATAGAGCACCTGGCGATCGCCGATGGGGCCAAACTCCTCCTCAAACAGCTTGGTGAGCGTGGCGAGTGTCTTTTCGTCGGGGGTGGTCATGAGGGTCCTTTCCTTGGCGCATACTGACGAGTTTTCCGTCGTAGTGAGTACGTTAACAATCTGAAGTGGCATAAACTCAGCATCTACGATGCCGCACGTTACGGGCTATGTTAACGTACTCATAACACAACACTTATCACTTTTTGAGAATCTGGTAATCGGTAGAAATCCAGCCGTGAACGGTATTGCCGTATGGACTTATAGAGCAGAAGAGTTGCGGATTGAAAAAGTAGAGTACGTTAACATGCGTCCGACGATAGCGGGCTTCGGCGCGGGATGTATTTCTGCCCGGGCTGGCATGCACGCTATTCAGATCTCGCGAGGGTGAAGGTGATCCTGTGGTAAGGCGCCCGTCCAACGATACAGGTACGCGTCCGGTCTCCATGGCCGACGTCGCCCGCGCTGCTGGCGTTTCGCAGCAGACGGTTTCGCGCGTTGCCAACGGCCTCCCTAACGTCAACGAGCAGACGCGCCAGCGCGTGCAAGCCGCCATGCAGGAGCTCGGCTTCCGTCCGAGTTATGCCGGTCGCTCGCTGCGCGACGGCCGCTACCATTCGGTCGGTCTGTGCGTCAACGATGTCACCAAGTTTGGCAACCTTTCAATGATCGACGGCATCGCCAGCGCTGCTCGCGAGCATAATTGCGCCATCACGCTGGTCGAGATGTCCAAGACCGAGGAGTTTTCGCTTGCCGAGGCCACTCGCCGCATGGCAGCGCTGCCGGTGGACGGCATCATTATCGGCATGAGCCGTATGGCGCCCGATTTTGAGACGTTTGATCCACTGCCGGGCATTGGCACGGTCATCGTTACCATGTATGCGCATCCGCGCGTGACCACAGTCGATTCCGACCATTACGGCTGCTCGCTGTTGCTTATGGACCATCTGTTAGAGCTGGGGCACGAGCAGATTCGCTATATTGGCGGCCCGTCGTTCTCGGTCGACGAGCAATTTCGTCGCGCCGGTTGGCAGGATGCGCTCGAGCGTAAACACATCGAGCCGGCAGAGCCGCTCGAGGGCGACTGGTCTGCTAACAGCGGTTACGAGGCCGGCAGGTACCTGGCCGAGCATGACCGCGCCATGACGGCGATTTACGCGGCAAACGACCAGATGGCAAACGGCGCTATTGCGGCGCTGCGCGATAGCGGCCTGCGCATGCCCGAGGATGTGAGCGTGGTGGGCGTCGACGATTCGCTCGATGATTTTGTGGCACACAACGAGCTCACGACCGTGCGATTCGATCTACATCAGCGCGGGCGCGAGGTATTCGAGCATGCGGTTCCCGAGGCGGGTGCGGCGGACAAAACCGTTGCCATTCGTATTCCCGGCCAGCTCATTATTCGACATAGCACGGCGATACCGCGCTCATAGTTTGCGCAGGTAAACAGCGATTTATCGTATTTCAATAACAATCGGTAAGGATGTCGGTAGATAGCTGTTGGGATGTAGCCGAGTGCTATGATAGACGGGCTCTTTTGTCTATCTAGGAGGCTTTGCCTGATGGAGATCACCAAGGATATCCGCTACGTTGGCGTCGACGATCACGACATTGACCTGTTCGAGGGCCAGTACGATGTGTCCGAGAACGGTATGGCATACAACAGCTACGTTATCTTGGGCGAAAAGATTGCTGTCGCCGATTCAGCCGACGGCGGTTTTGTCGACGAGTGGCTCGGTAACATCGAAGCCGTGCTCGATGGCCGTACGCCCGATTACCTGGTCGTTCATCATATGGAGCCCGACCACTCCGCTGGCATCGCCGCCTTTATGGAGCGCTATCCCCAGGCCCAGATCGTGGCCAGCATGGGCGCCTTCCGTATGATGGTCAACTACTTTGGTACCGATTATCCCGAGCGCAAGATGGTCGTCAAAGAGGGCGACGTGCTCGACCTGGGTGGCCACAGCCTAACGTTTGTCGGCGCCCCCAACGTGCATTGGCCCGAGGTGCTCTTCTCCTATGAGGCTACCGACAAGGTACTCTTTAGTGCCGACGGCTTTGGCAAGTTTGGCGCTAACGACATCGAGGATCCCGAGGGTTGGGCTTGCGAGGCTCGCCGCTACTACTTTGGCATCGTTGGTAAGTTCGGCAAGTTCGTGCAGGCCGTGCTCAAGAAGGCCGCTGATCTGGACATCCAGATCATCTGCCCGCTCCACGGCCCCGTGCTGACCGAGAACCTGGGCTACTACCTCGACACCTACAACACCTGGTCGAGCTATCAGCCCGAGGACGAGGGCATCACCATTGCCTACGCGAGCGTCTACGGCCATCTGAAGGCTGCCGTTGAGGAGCTTGCATCTGCGCTTGAGGCTCGCGGCCAGAAGGTTTCCGTCTTTGACCTGGCTCGCGACGACATGGCCGAGGCCGTTGAGGACGCGTTCCGCTATGACCGTCTGGTGCTCGCCTCCATCACCTATCAGGGCGAGATCTTCCCGTTTATGAGCACCTTCATCCACACGCTCGCCGAGCATGCCTACCAGAACCGCACCGTGGCGCTCGTCGAGGCCGGTTCCTGGGCGCCCGCCGCTGCCAAGGTTATGACCAAGGAGCTCGAGGGCATGAAGGACATCACCCTGACGCAGAACAAGGTGACCGTCCTGGGTTCGCTCAACGACGCATCGCGCGCCCAGATTGAGACCCTCGCCGACGAGCTTTCCAAGTAGCGACACGTTCACTTTTGATGCTCAACCACCACAAAGGAGACCTTTGTGGTGGTTTTTGTTTAAGCGCCGGCGATGAGGAGATTTGGGCGGGCGTTGTCGACGATCTCGGCGATTGAGGTGGCGACGGCGCCATCGGGATCACGGTCCATCACGATGGTGTCGACATCGGTCAGCTCGGCAAAGCGGTACATGCCGCGTCCGTTAACCTTGCTGGCGTCCATAAGGGCGACGCTTTGACGGGCGGCACCGACCATAGCCGCTTTGGTCTCGGCCATCTGCGGAAAGTCGGTCGTAAAGCCGCAGCCGGGAACAAAAGCTCCAGGGCACATGACGGCAAGATCGGCGTGGACCATTTGGAGCGCCTGCATAGTGAGCGGTCCGTACAGATAACGATGGCCTTTGCGCAGCGCCCCGCCCGGCATGACGACATCGACTGAGGGCATGCTCTCGTCGATGTAATCGGCAATGGTAATGTCGGCCGTGATGACGGTGATACCGTCGCGCTGATCGAGGAGCCGGACGAACTCGAGCGCCGTGGTGCCCGAGTCGACGAGCAGCGTGTCGCCGTCACTGACGAGCTCGATGGCGCTTTGCGCGATGGCCTGCTTGGCGGCGACGTTGACATTGATGCGGCGATCCTGCGTGGAGACGGTCAGGCGTTTGTGGAGCGATACGGCACCGCCATGCGTGCGGCGCAGCTTGCCTGCTTCGGCGAGCGCGTCCAGGTCGGCGCGGGCGGTGACGGAGGACACGCCAAAGGTTTGGGCGATTTCTGCCACCTGCACCGAGGCATTATGCTCGAGCATTTCCATAATGGCGGTACGGCGTTCGTCGGCAAAAGCACGGTTGGTAGCTTGGGCCATGTCTGCTCCATTCTCGGCTAAATTTGCAGGAATTGTGTTGACTCTATTTTCGTTCATTTTCTTTTTGAGTAAGAAAACACCTTTCGATTACTTATCTTTTCTATAAAAGAAAGACGTTTAACGCCCAAAATTCAATATCGAACACGCCCACTCAGCTCCAATTCCTTCCGTTTACTTTTCAAAAACGACTGTATTGACCTGCATGGGCTCAATATCTCGCACATGCAGAGCCGCTGAATTTCATACAATGAGCGCAGCAAAACGCAAGGTAAAACGCCTTGCGGACACGTACGCCCGATGTCCAGATGCGGGCGAGGGAGAGGAGCAAACGCTCATGGCACTTGTTACCACCGAAAAGATGCTCAAGGACGCTCAGGCCGGCCACTACGCCGTCGGCGCGTTCAACGTCGAGAACCTCGAGTTTGTTATGGCCGTTCTGGCCGCTGCCGAGGAGACCAAGTCCCCCGTCATCATGCAGACCACCCCGGGCACCATCAAGACCGCTGGCCTGGACTACTTCTACGGCATGGTCAAGGCTGCCGCCGAGCGCGCTTCCGTGCCCGTCGCTCTGCACCTCGATCACGGCGATGGCTATGACCGCTGCATGCAGGCTTTCCGCACCGGCTACACCTCCGTCATGATCGACGGTTCGCACGAGTCCTTCGAGGACAACATCGCCCTGACCAAGTCTGTCGCCGACGCTGGTCGCGCCATGGGCGTGCCCGTCGAGGCCGAGCTCGGCAAGGTTGGCGGCAAGGAGGACGACGGTCCCGCGGTTGAGGGCGAGAGCCCCTACACCGATCCTGCCGAGGCCAAGGAGTTCGTCGAGCGCACCGGCTGCACCTCGCTGGCCATTGGCGTTGGCACCAGCCACGGTGTGTACACGAGCGATCCGCACATCGAGCAGTCCGTTGTCAAGGCCATCCGCGACGCCGTCGACGTGCCGCTGGTTCTGCACGGTACCTCCGGTGTGCCTGATGAGCAGGTTGCCGAGGCTGTGAAGAACGGCATCTGCAAGGTCAACTACGCCACCGAGCTGCGTCAGGCCTACACCAAGGGCTTCATGGCCTACATGGCCGAGAACCCCGCCTGCTTCGATCCCAAGAAGCCGGCCAAGGAGGGCATGCGTGAGATCACCGAGCTGGTTAAGATCCGCATGACCAACCTCAACTCTGTGGGCAAAGCAGAGTAACAGCAAGGGTACTCTGATCCCACCGGACGGTTTGGGCGGGTCCCGTACTTAGTTTCCAAAACGTCCTCGCGCATGAAGGCCCCCGTTGTCTCGCTTCTTCGAAGCGTTGACAACGGGGGCCTTCGCGCTGAGGAATGATTTTGGAAACTAAGTACGGGACCCGCCCAAACCGTTCTGCTCAATCGCCCTTGTGGCGTTAGTGTCGGAAAAATAAGACGTTGCTTTTTGCCCCCTGCGGAAAGATTGGGGAACTAAGCCCTCGTCCCTCCCAGGTTGACCTACTCGAGGTCATCGCCCTTGTGGCGTTGGGGCTGAAAGGGTGGGGCGCGGGGGTTATTTGGTTGTTAGGGTTAGTAGGTCGTTGGGGGTTTTGAGGTTGTAGGTGGCGTTTGGGATGTCTTGGTGTGATCCCCATGCCGCTCTGGCAAAACTGACCCCTGCCGAAGTTGCGCATTGTTCGTCGTAGACGGTGTCGCCAACGTAGACGACGTTGCCAGGATTCGCGCCCGTACGCCGGAGATATTCGAGCATGGGTGCGGGTGCGGGTTTATGTTCGGTTGTGTCTTCGACAAGGATGATGTGCTCAAAATACTTATCGAAACCAAGGGGTGCAATTTCGTCTGTGTATTCGTCGCGCGCACGTGAGGAGACGATGCCAAGTTTGCAGCCGTTGTTGGCGAGTGCTGCGATGACTTCAAGCAAGCCTGGAAACACGCTGATGGTGCTTTTAAAACTGGCAGCAACTTGGCACCAGCGATTCAACGTTGCCTGCGAGTAGATTCCAAGTTTCTCAAGGGCATCCTTGCCGGGTATGCCGAGGGCAAATTCAAGCTCGTGTCGGGGGAGCGTTTTGCTGGTCTCTTCTTGGACAATCTGGACAAGCGATGATAGAACGCTTTCTTCTGTATCTGCCAATGTCCCATCAACGTCAAATACGATATGGTCAAAGTGCTTCATATGATTGCTCCTCTCTGTTGTTTGCCTGCAAGTTTGATGCAGTGACAGAAGAAGGGCTAGCGGGATTTCTGCCTGGTACTATCGAGATTCTGCCTCGCTGCTCGATAGCTCGAAGGAGTGCATCCCATTTGTTCTTTAAATACCTGGCCAAGATGGCTTGCTGTCGCAAAGCCGCATTGGCGCGCGACTGTCTGGACCGTTCGCGTGGTGTGTGCCAAAAGTTCGCAAGCACGGTTTACGCGGTATGCGCGCAGATATGCCGCCGGGGTCGTTCCTGCGCAAGCTTCGATAATGCGGTAACACTCTCTTTCGCTTACGCCGGCTGCAGATGCCATCTGGGGCACATCTACAGCGGCTGCATAGTTTGCGCGGATAAAGTCCAGGATTGCCTTGAACTGTACGTCGCGGCTGGTCATCCAAGAGGCGTTGTCGGAGGAAAAGAGCGGTTCGGCCTTGGCGTAAATCTGAATCCAGAGCTCTGACAAGCTATTCCGAAGCGCCATCTCGTTCTGCGGCCGTTGAAGGTCGTGGTTAAAGGAACTCTTTAGCAAATCGATAAAGGGCATATCGTCGGGGTTGGTGGGCGACCATTTGAGCACATCGACGCCTCGACATTGCAGCAAAGGATTGATATAGCGCTTTTGAAGGCGTCCCGCGGGATCGCCGAGCATCGACGGCTGAAAGATATGCAACATTTGAATGGCTGGTGCCGAATTGGGTGATTGCAGCGTGCTGTGCAAAACGCCGCCGTTGATAAAGCCGGCGGACCCTTCCTCAAAGCGTACGTGCTCATGAGCCGCGCGCGTTCGATAGTCAATCGCTCCCTGCTCCATGTAGAAAAGCTCAACCTCGGAATGCCAGTGCCAGGGGACGGAATTGCCCGGATAGCGAGCGAATTCTGCGCGTTCGGCAATATAGGGCCAGTCTTCGGCGGTCTCGGGAAACGCTTCCTCGCGTCCTCCGCGGTGCAATTCTATGTGATCCATGTTTCGCATGGCATCAGTATAAAGCGCGATGGGCTTAGATTGCTCTTGCCTGTTCGGGGAACGCCTTGTCTAGGGATGCTTGGAGCTTTTCGAAGGATGCTCGTAAGTTGAGGCTCTGATCGGCTGAGCGCTTGGTTTTTGTGGTGGGGGAGTCGAGGAGGCCGTTTCTCTGCGTCGGGGGGAAGGAGAAAAGGTTTGCATGTTTTAGGGATGGCTGCCGTGCTACGGCATTGGAAGAATGCATGCTTATGCGGCCTCCTCGATGTCCACCAAAAGGTTGCGCACGGGGTATGCTGCTAGGTTCCGTGCGTTGGCAGTATTATGCCGCGGCTGTTGCAAAGAAGCGCTAAAGAAAGGCTTAATCAGGTTTGATGTAACAATGAAACCGCAGGTCAAAGCTATCGAGTAACACTCTTGAAAGGTTTTGAGCTTAAGGGCTTTCTAAGGTTTGTGACGTGGATGTGGCGCGGACGTGCGGAGCGTGTGAATGCTCGCTGTTAGCGCTGCGGCCCCGCAGCCCGTACCTGCTCGATGACCTTTTCCATCGTGGCGTCGATGCGGTCCTTTTTGAGTTCGCATTCCCAGATGGTTATAGGCGTCCAGCCCATTTGAGTGAGTGCTGCCACGGCAGCGCGGTCGCGCTCGACGTTGCGACGAAACTTTGCCTCCCAAAACTCAACGTTGCGCTTGGGCTGGCTAGGGTTGCACTTGGGGCAGCGATGCCAAAAGCAACCGTTGACGAAGATGGCGATCTTGCGGCCGGGGAAGGCGATGTCGGGCTTGCCGGGAACCTTCCATTCCAAGCGATAACCCGTAAGGCCCGCTGCGCGCAGGCGCTGGCGAACGAGCAGCTCGGGCTTGGTGTTGGCGCGCTTGTTGCCCTTCATGGACTTTTTGATTGCGGCGCGACGGCGCACGAGCTCACGTTCGTCGGCGGAAAGGTCCGAGGTATCGATGCCGTCGAGCAGACCGGGCTTGGGACGCTTTTTGCTGCGGTGCTTGGCTTTGCGCTTGGGTTTGGTGGCGGGCTCGTCGGTCATGGTGGCCTCGGCGTCGTTGGCAGTGCTGCTAGCCTCGAGTCGATCTTCCTTCAGCTCAATCAGGGCATCAATGAGCCCCTTGTCGGCGGGCATCCACTCAACGGTGGCAAGTGAAGTGCGTGGAATCCAGCGGATATCAAGCTGGCGGTCGTGTTTCTGGGGCTCGCCAGACTCTTTAGCCAGCGAGCAGTAGTAGCACTCCATGGAGAGATGAAAATCGGGGTAGTCGTACTCAACGGTATAGAAATCGCGCAGGTTGCTGACTTTGACCTGCAGCTCTTCCATGAGCTCGCGGCGCACGGCGTCTTCGGGCGTCTCGCCGCGCATGAGCTTGCCACCTGGGAACTCCCAAAGTCCCTGCATGTCGCCATAGCCGCGCTGCACGGCAAGCAGCTCATCGGATCCTTCCTTGCGAATGATCCCAGCGGCAACATGAACAGTCTTCAACAGGAGTCCTCTCTCAACAACGACAATCGACGGGGTAGCTAATTTGGGACGGGGCTATTTTGACTACCTTTCAAGCGAATGATCTACCCGATGATTTTTCTGGGACGGGGATTAAATAATCATTTTGTACCGAATGATTATTTAATCCCCGTCCCAGAAAAATCATCGCCAAGGTAGTCAAAATAGCCCCGTCCCAAATTAGCTACCCGTACCTTACACAACGGTAAGGCAAGCGTAAGCCATATCGATGGTAGCCGACTCGGCTTCTTGCGACTATAGATGCCGTAGACTAATCGCAAGAAAGGACTCGGTATGCAAACCACGCACATGGCGACCCCGGTACTGGAGGTCGCGCATCTCGAAAAGGTATATGGAGCGCTGGGCAACGTGACCCGCGCGCTCAACGACGTCAGCTTTACCGTCAACCGCGGCGAATTCGTTGGCATCATGGGCACCTCGGGCTCGGGCAAGTCGACGTTGCTCAACTGCGTCTCGACCATCGATAGCGCCACGAGCGGCACCATCCGCATCAACGGCCAGGACGTAACACGCATGAAGCAGGCCAAGCTCTCGCAGTTCCGCCGCGAGGAACTCGGCTTTATCTTCCAGGACTCTAACCTGCTCGATACGCTCACGGCACGCGAGAACATCGCCCTGCCGCTCACCATCGCCCGTACAAACTCGGCGGAGATCTCGACCCGCGTGCAGGATGTGGCAGCGCGCCTGTCCATCAGTCAGGTGCTCGACAAGTATCCCTACCAGATGTCCGGCGGTCAGCAGCAACGCGTTGCCGCGGCTCGCGCGCTCGTCACCGACCCCACCATGATCATGGCCGACGAGCCCACCGGCGCCCTCGATTCCAAGAGCGCCCGTCTGCTGCTCGAGAGCCTGGAGGCCCTTAACCGCCGCCTACGCGCTACCGTGCTCATGGTCACGCACGATAGCTTTGCCGCCAGCTACACGAGCCGTGTGCTGTTTATCCGCGACGGCAAGATCTTCACCGAGCTGCGCCGCGGCGACACCGACCGCCGAGAGTTCTTCGACCGCATTATGGAGGTCGTTGCCATGATGGGCGGTGAGGGCTCCGATGCTCTGTAAACTCGCCTGGGGTAACGTCCGCCGCGCCGGCCGCGATTACCTCGTCTACTTGCTGACGCTCACCCTGGGCGTCACGGTCTTCTATGCCTTCAACACCGTCTCGATGCAGGTCGACATTGCCGGCATCGAGGAAGAGGGACTGTCCGAGCTCATGGGCACCATGCTCGGTTACCTTACTTACTTTTTGGCTGGCGTCATGGCCTTTTTGATGGTGTATGCCAATAACTTCATCATGAAACGCCGTAAGAAGGAGTTTGGCCTGTACCAGGTGCTTGGCATGGGGCGCGGGCGCGTCGCCACGATCATGGCGCTCGAGACCGTGATCGTTTCGGTCGGCGCCTTTGTCGCCGGCATTGTGCTGGGCGTGGGGCTCTCCCAGCTCATGACGTTCTTTACGGCTTCGCTCTTTAAGACGCAGATCGCCGATTTTCACTTCTTTTTCTCGGTGCATGCGTTCAACCTGACCCTTGCCTGCATGCTCGTAATGTTTGTGCTCACGCTACTGCTGAACCTGCGCGCCGTGCGTCGTACCAAACTCATCGAGCTTATGGGTGCCGAGCGTCGCAACGAGAGCATCAAGACACGCAACCCCTGGATCGCGATTGCCATCTTTACCGTGGGCGTGCTACTTGTGGGCGTGGCCTATTACCGTCTGCTGCGTGATGGGTTCCCGCTAACCGAGACGGGCGACAAGCTGGATGGGGCCATGAGCCAGTTTGGCATTACGACCGCTATGGTTACGGTGGGCACCTTTGCCCTGTTCTGGGGACTCTCGGGCATGCTCATCAAGCTGCTGCAGAGCTTGCGCGGCGTGTATTGGCGCGGCCTCAACATGTTTACTGTGCGCCAGCTTGCGGCCAAGGTCAACACGGTGTGCTTTTCGATGGGCGTCATCGCGATGATTCTGTTTTTGGCCATCACCTCGGTGACGTGCGGTATGTCGATCGCCAACGTGATGAACGAAAACCTGGAGCGCTATAACCCTGTTGACGTGTCTCAGACGTATGTCTATTACACGCCCGATAGGCTCGACTACTACAAGGAGTATGTCAATCCGTCCGAGGCCGATCGCATGGTGCTGGCCGATGCAACGGTCGATTTGTACGCTGCATGGCACGGCGATCGTATCGATCCCGATAACGTTACAGAAAGTAGTAAGGGCAAGTCGGCGGACAACAACGACGAGACCGGAAAGAAGGTCAATATCGCCGATGTTGCCGGTGAGCATGTGCAGATCGACTCGTATCTGAGCTACCCGCTTGGCGGCTCCAATCCTTCGGTAGCTGCAGGCGAGATGTGCAAGGCCATGGGCGAAAAGCTCCCCAAGGTGCTCGAGGGTAGCAATGCCGATGATATGGGCCTGTTTGTGACGCCGGCGAGCCAGTACAACAAGCTGCGCCAGATGATGGGCGAGGAGCCGGTGAGCATTGGCCGCGACCAGTACGTGCTTACGTGTGATATGGGCGGTGAGCTGGGCGACCTGTACACCAAATACATGGCCGGCGGCCATACACTCACCTTGGGTGGGCATGAGCTCAAGCCAGCAACCGATAAGTCGGACAAGGACACGGCGGCCATCGCCAACTCGGCGATGGGCAGCAATCCCGGTACCGTGGTCGTAGCCGATGAGCTGTTATCCCAGCTTAACCTGCAGCCGTATTCCAGCAATCTGCTCGTTAACTACAAACAGGGGATGGATACGACCGAGGCAGACGAGAACATTAAATACACCTTGCTCGACAATCTGCTCGTTGACGGCAAGGAGCCGGGGTCATGGGGTGTCTTCATCACGCGTTCCGAGATGTACACGCAGGCGGCACAGATGAACGGCATGATTAGCTATCTGGCCATCTACATTGGCTTTGTGCTGGTCGTTGCATGCGCGGCGATACTGTCGATCCAGCAGCTCTCCAACGTGGCCGACGGCAGCCGCAGCTATCGTGTACTGGCACAGATCGGCTGCGACGACCGCCAGATTCGCCATTCGGTGATGGCGCAGCAAGCGGTATTCTTCCTGTTCCCGCTGGCAGTGGGCCTGGCGCACTCCTTTGTGGCACTTAAGGTGATCATCGAGATGGTGAGCACGTTCGGAGATATGAGCATCGGCGGCACGGTGGGCCTCACCTGTGCGATATTCCTGGCAGCCTACGGCGGCTACTTCCTGGTGACGTACCTCATGAGCGCCGGCATGGTACAAGCTGCCATCGCCACCCGTTACAGCGAGTAACAAGCGGGCAAAATCGTCGCAAAATCAGAGGCGTATGACCGCCGCGAAGGGACCAGGAGCCCTTTCGCGGCGGTTTTTGCCAACCTGGTGCGTCTCAGATACAAGTGAGTAGACTTATTTGGATATACCGAGCACACCGCGACAAGTGCCCAATAAAACCGCAGGTCAGAGCTGTGTCGATTTGGGGCGTGCTCGGCCTTCTGCAAAAAGCCTACTCACTTGGTTTTCGCTGTTAGAAGGCCGTCGCGAGGGAAAGCAGTTCCCTCACGGCGGCCTTCACGTTTGCCCAGATAAAACCTGCCAAAATAAACCTGTCCCTATTTGGTAGGTTATCGCTTCCAAAAATGCAGGATGAGTGTCGTGCGGTTTTGCTGCTCGGTTTTGACCAGGATGTTGTGGATGTGGGTCTTGACGGTGCCCACGGCAAGGAATAGCTCGTCGGCGATCTCTTGGTTCGATTTGCCCAGCACAACCAGGCGCATGACTTCGGTCTCGCGGTTGGAGAGCTTGTAGGCGTTGCGGTAGAAGGGCATCTGCTCTTCGATGTGTC
>CAUHFS010000046.1 GCA_959605475.1 uncultured Collinsella sp.
TGGGCTCCGGCAACGATTTTGCCCAGACGCTCGGCATCGACGATTTCTCCGGCAAGGATTATGGCGCGCTGCTCACCTGCGAGCTGCAGCGTCAGGACATCGGGCGCATTCGCTCGTGGAGCCCTGCGAGCGGCAGCGGCGAGGCTACCGTTGAGTACTACGACCAGACGCTTTCGGTCGGCATCGATGCCGCCATCGGCCTGGGCACCACCGAGCTGCGCAAAAAGACCGGCTTGACGGGCGCGCCGCTCTACACCCTTTCGGGACTTGAGCAGTTTGGCCTGCGCTACCGCAACTACCCCATGACAGTCAGCTTTGACGGCGCGCCCGCCGAGCGCGTGAGGGCGATCATCATGGCGATTCAGCTTGGTCCTACCTATGGCTCGGGCTATCGCATCTGCCCCGATGCCGACCCCTGCGACGGCATGCTCGACGTCTGCTACGCCTGCGGCCCCGTCCCTCGCGCGGTAGCCCTGCCTATGTTCCTTTCGGCAAGGACGGCCACCATACCAAGTTGCCACCGGTTCGCATGCGCCGCTGCCGCCATGCCGAGCTAACTTTTGAGGAGCCCGACTACCCCATCCAGGCCGACGGCGAGCCCGTTGACGCCTCGCGCATCGAGGTCGACGTCCTCGGCAGCGCCCTCCAAGTTTGGCACCCTACCCGCTAGCAAGGCCAGTGGAACAAACGACTACTCGTCGCTGCCCGGCTTGCGTCGGTTGGCCTTTTTAATGGCATTGAAGTGCTTGTCATTGAGTCTGCGCTGACGAGAGCGCTGGGGCACCTTGGTCTTTACACGTCGACGCGGTGGATGTCCGCGTCGCTCGAGCTCGGCGTGCAGCTTGCGCAGGCAGCTCGCGCGATTTTGGAACTGGCTGCGGCTCTCGCGCGCCGTCACGGTAATCCCTGTGGGCACGTGCTTCATGCGCACCGCCGAGTCCGTCGTGTTCACGCCTTGTCCGCCCGGACCCGTCGCGCGAAACACCTGTACCTCGCAATCGCGCGCCAACTCTTCGGCCGCCATCGCGGCATAGCGCGCATACTCGCACCATCCCATCTTGTTCTCATCCATATCAATACCTCCCCTCATACAAAAAAATGTGACAAAGGGACAGTCCCTTTGTCACATCGCATACCAATCGCTTGTGTTGCGCGCTTAGGCGAAGGTGATCTCGCCGGTCTCGCAGTCCATATCGGCGATACGGGCCAGGCTCTCAACGCGGAAGCCACGCTCGCGGAGCTTATCGCCACCGCCCTGGAAGCCCTTCTCCACCGCAATGCCAATGCCGGATACCTCGGCACCCGCAGCCTCGCAGATCTTGATAAGACCCTCGAGCGCGCAGCCGTTGGCCAAGAAGTCGTCGATGATCAGGACCTTGTCGCCCTCGGACAGGAAGCGCTTGCCCACGATGACCGGATACTCCTTCTGCTTGGTAAAGGAGTAAATGGTCGTGGCATACTGCTCGCCGTCGAGGTTGATGGACTGCGCCTTCTTGGCAAAGACCACCGGCACACCGCCAAAATGCTGAGCCGCGATGCAAGCCATACCAATGCCCGAAGCCTCAATCGTCAGGATCTTGTTGATCTCGACATCCTTGAACAGACGGGCCCACTCGGCGCCCATGTGGTCGAACAGCTCAACGTCGCACTGGTGGTTGAGGAAGGCATCAACCTTAAGGACGTTACCGGCCTTTACGATGCCGTCATGGCGAATACGATCCTCAAGCTCCTGCATGTCGCAACCCCTTCTCACGGCAACGATACCGCGCGATTAATAAACGTTGTTCGATAGTCTACCACGGACCGACCCCCGCCCGCCCCACAAGCCGCATCGCACCACAAACCAGTCTTTTTGGGAGGGCGCGAATCGTGGCAGACAGCCTCCCAACACGCTAATGGCGGGCGCGCATCCTCACCAAACGCACCATGGCGAGCGCAAAGCCCACAGCGGCCACAGCCATCAACACATAGAACACCGAACGGAAACCAAACAGGAACACATCCGGACGGCCTGCAACAAAACTGGTCACGGCCTCGCCCATCGCCACGCTCATCTGCCCATAGAGGATATGCGAACCTGTCGTAATACCCAGCGCCATGCCCGCATAGCGCGCAAGGCTACCCAGGCTGCCCGCAAAGCCGAGCGCTTCGCGCGGAGCCGAGCCCATATACAGCGAGTTATTGGGGCTCTGGAAAATCGACGTACCGCACGACATAAACGCGACGCAACACACGATCACAGGGATGGAAGAGTGCTCGTCGAGCGTGCTTACCGCAAAAAGACCGCATACGTACACGCCTAGGCCGACCGCCGTGGGGCCCTCGCAGCCAACACGGTCCGAAACCGTACCCGAAAGCGGGCCGATAAAGGCATTCACCATCGGCAGCGCCAAAAAGAGCAATCCGGAAATGTCGGAACCAAAGCCGTGGGCGTCCTGAAAATAGAACGGCAGGATAAACTCGGATGCGCCAATGCCAACGAACACGATGAGCATGCAGGCAAGGTTGATGGTGAAGGCCGAATTTGCAAAGCAGCGACGAGCGGCCTCGATCAGGGACATGGGGCGCTCGCCGGCCTCCGGCTTAACATGCGGCAGCGTGTAGAGCCCCACGATAAACGAGATGACGCCAATGGGCAGGTTGATGAGGAAGATGCTCTCCCAAGGAAAGCTTGCCACCAGCATGCCGCCGAGCACGGGGCCACACATCATGCCGAGGGCCACAAAGGTCGCGAGAATACCCATGGCACGGCCTCGTTCGCGCGCCGGAAACGACTCGGTGATGATACCCATGTTGTTAGCCATGGCCGCCGCGCAACCGACGCCCTGAACAATGCGTGCCAGGATAAGAACCTCGAGCGAGGCCGAAAGGCCGCACAGCAGCGAACCGACCGAAAAGACGATGACGCCCAGCTGAAACACATTCACCTTGCCGCGCACGTCGCCCAGACGGCCAAACGGCAACATAGCAACGCAAGTTGCAAGCAGATACACCGAGCTCACCAGCTGAATGCGATCGAGGCCCACGCCCAGCTCCTTTTGCATCACGGGCAGCGCCACGGTCACGACGGTCGAATCCAGACACACCATAAACGTCATGAAGAGCACGGTAAATAGAATCGCCCATTTGTTCTTGCCATGGGTGTCGCCCTCTAGGGCAATATGCTCGCGGCGCAGCTGCTCTGCAGTTTTCTCCATATCCATCCTTTCGAGTGGCGCAACGCAAAAACGGGGCCCCAATCGCCTGCGAACAGTCGCGATTGGGGTCCCGCCTACGGAATCGGAACGAAAGGTCACCGAAGCTTTCTGCTAGCATCGGCACCTTGAACGGAGCTAGCCCAGCACTGCTCGAGCGCCTGCTCAAGGTCGGCAATCAGATCGGCCGTGTCCTCGAGGCCGCACGACAGGCGCACCATGTCGGCGGAGATACCGCAGGCGATGAGCTCCTCATCGTTCATCTGGCGATGCGTGGCATTAGCGGGATGCAGGCAGCAAGTGCGGGCGTCGGCCACATGCGTGGCGATCTGGGCGAGCTTGAGGCTCTTCATAAAGGTCTCGGCTGCCGCGCGACCACCGTTAAAGCCAAAGCTCACAACGCCGCAGGTGCCGTTGGGCATGTACTTCTGAGCCAGGTCATAGTACTTATCGCCCTCCAGGCCCGGATAGCTCACGAAGCGTACCTTGGGATGGCTCTGCAGGAACTTGGCAACGGCCAGGCCGTTCTCACAATGACGCGGCATGCGCACATGCAGGCTCTCGAGCGAGCTGTTCAAGAAAAACGCCGCCTGCGGGTTCTGCATGGGGCCAAGATCGCGCATGAGCTGCGCGGTGGCCTTGGTAATGAAGGCGCCCTCGCGACCGAACTTCTCGGCATAGGTCACGCCGTGGTAGCTCTCGTCGGGCGTGGTGAGGCCCGGGAACTTGTCCGCATGAGCCATCCAGTCAAACTGACCATGATCGACGATCACGCCGCCCAGGTAAGCAGCATGTCCATCCATGTACTTGGTGGTGGAGTGCGTAACGATGTCGGCGCCCCACTCAAAGGGACGGCACATCACGGGCGTCGGGAAGGTGTTGTCGACCATCAGCGGCACGCCGTGGTCATGTGCGGCCTTGGCAAAGCGCTCAATATCGAGCACGGCAAGGGCGGGGTTGGCGATCGTCTCGCCAAAGACGAGCTTTGTATTGGGCTCAAAGGCTGCCTCGAGCTCTTCATCAGTGCAGTCGGGGGCAACGAAGGTGCAGGTCAAACCCATGCGCTCCATAGTATGGGCGAGCAGGTTGTAGGTACCGCCGTAGATGGCAGAGCTCGCGACCACGTGATCGCCGGCACCGGCCACGTTAAAGATCGCGAGGAAATTCGCAGCCATGCCCGAGCTCGTGAGCATCGCAGCGGTGCCGCCCTCCATCTCGCAAATCTTGGCGGCAACCAGATCGCACGTGGGGTTCTGCAGACGGCTGTAGAAGTAGCCCGACTCCTCCAGGTCAAACAGCTTGCCCATGTGTTCGGACGTGTCGTACTTCCACGTGGTGGACTGGTAGATGGGCACCTGGCGCGGCTCTGCGTCGCCCGGTCGATAGCCGCCCTGAACACATGTAGTACCGATAGTCTGCTCGCTCATATCTAGCTCCCTTGCCTGGGTTACGTTTTATTCGGTTCACGATACCGCTACCCTGCACCCCTCTCAACCCATCTCAAAGGTAGGTTGTGGGACAAATTGATCAGGGGTATTTATCTCAAGCCTTGGGCATTTGCTCGATAGATAAAAATGAGGTACACATGAAGCTCTCGATGATTACATGCACCGTCACGGGTACCATAGGCGGGTACACCGTGACCAAGGAGACAATGATGAAGCAAATCGATACTACCCAGCTCGACGCCGCCGCCTGTCAGGCTCAGGCCGCCGAATACCACGCCCGTGGTTTTAACTGCGCCCAGGCCGTCGCCTGCACGCTCGCGCCTGCCGTCGGACTCGACCCCCAGGTCGCCTTTACCCTCACCGAGGGCTTTGGCGCCGGCATGGGCGGCATGACCGAAACCTGCGGCGCCATCTCGGGCGCCGTGGCCATCATGGGCTTTGTAATGAGCGACGGCATGGAAAACCCCAAGACCAAGGGAAAGACCTACAAGCTGTCGCGCGAGATCGCCAAGCGTTTTGGCGAGAAGAACACGACGACCGTCTGCGGCACGCTCAAGGGCATCGGATCGGATAAGGGTCCGCTCCGCAGCTGCCCCGGCTGCATCGACGATGCCATCGAGATCGCCTGCGATGTTCTAAAGCAGCTCGCCGAGTAAACGGCAGCAACATAAAACGACGGCCGGCGCGCTTGGGATCCATCCAAAAGCACGCCGGCCGTCGCCGTTAGAACTCGGCAAATACGGGAGCGCCGACCTCGATCTCCTCGCGCCCCGCCATAAGCTCGCGCATCTTAGCGCAAAACGGCTCCTGCTCCCCAGCCTTAAACACCAAATGAATCGTCACAGCATCCGCGTAATCGGTATCCGAAACCTTGGCACCCGAATCCTGCGCCAAACGAAGCACCTGTTCATACTGTGGGTAGGCCACATGCACGTCAACGGACACAACGCTTGTCATCTCGACGATCTGCCCGGCCTCCTGAGCCGCGGCCACCGCCGCCTGCGTCGCCGCGGTATAGGCGCGTACCAAGCCGCCAGGCCCCAACAGCGTGCCGCCAAAATAGCGCGTCACTACGCAGCAAACATTTTTGAGCTCCGCGCCGCGCAACACCTCGAGCGTCGGCATCCCACTCGTGCGGCTTGGCTCACCGTCATCGCTTTGACGCTCGCGTCCATCGACCAAAATCCACGCGGGAACATTGTGTCGAGCGTCGTAATGACGTTTGCGAACGGCCTCGATAAAGGCATTCGCCTCATCCTCGGACTCAATATGGACCAGCTGGGCAATAAACCGGCTCTTGCGGTCCACAAACTCGCCCGAAGCCTCAATATTCGATTGCAGAGTAAAATAGCTGTCCAACAAAGCCCCTCACAAGCAAAGCAACAAACAGCCTCAATAATACGGCAAAGGCCGTACCAATAACCCCAGTAAATAGAACGGCGACGCCGATGACCAGGCAAAAACAGCGAGACGTCAAGGATGACGACGCCGATGAATCCGTCAACGAAAGCGAGAACCCGTCAGCGCGAGCAAGGTGCCTTGAAAGACGAGGGCATGGACCTTACGGTCATGCCCGAAGGCTTGAAAGGCAGATTGCCGCGCTGACGGGTTCGCAGCGTCAACAAAGTGCTGAGTGGGCTTGTAAGCCGGGTTCTGTCGTGAACGGTCATTTATCTTGTCTGCACGTTACCGTGCAGCTCCACGCACGCTACCCGAACGCGGGCCGGGCCGGCCCATAGCGTTCCTATTCGCGCTTGCTCCGGATGGGGCTTGCCAAGCCGCCGTGTTGCCACGACGCTGGTGGTCTCTTACACCACCGTTTCAGCTTTTCCCTTTACGCCTTGCGGCGCAGGTGGGAGTCTTCTTTTCTGCGGCGCTTTCCGTCGGATCACTCCGCCCGGCCGTTAGCCGGCATCCCGCCCTCTGGAGCCCGGACTTTCCTCACGCGTACTGCAAGCAGCACATCGCGCGACCGTCTGGCCCACTCAGCAGTGCAAGAGTGTAACACACCGTTGCCGCAGGCAATGGCACAACGCAAACGCTCGACACGATAAACCAAGAACCGCCATGCGCTACAATGGTCCTGTCGATGGGCAACGTCGTCAGTCGAGACGCGACCGCGCTCCGCACCCCTCCGTCTACTCGGTGTGTTCCCGCCTCCTCCCCGAGGCGGGATGTCGGCATTTTTCATGCACCGACAACCCAATAGCAAACAGACAACCCGGGCAGCATTGCGCACGGGCAGCATCGCGCGCCTCAGCAGCAAATGCAAAAAGGGACCCATCCATTGCGGACGGGTCCCTTAAAACAAGTGATCGTCAAACCGATTTACTCGGCGTCGGTCTCCTCGTCCTTCTTCTCGGAAGGCAGCGGGGTAACCTCGATCTCGACGCCCAGAGTCTCAGCAGCGGACTTCATGGACAGGGAGATACGACGACGGTCGAGGTCGATCTCCATGACCTTGACCTGAACCTTGTCGCCCACGTGGGTGACCTGAGAAGGCTGATCGACGTGCTTGTTGGCCATCTCGGAGATGTGCACCAGGCCCTCGATGCCCTCGCCCAGGTCGACGAAAGCGCCGAACGGGACAAGCTTGGTCACAGTGCCCTCGACGATAGCGCCGACGGGGTACTTCTTGACCAGTGCGCGCCACGGATCCTCGGTGGTCTGCTTGAGACCCAGGGAGATGCGCTCGCGGTTGAGGTCGACGTCGAGAACCTCGACCTCGACCTCCTGGCCGACCTTGACAACCTCGGAAGGATGGTTGACGTGGTTCCAGGAGAGCTCGGAGATGTGGATGAGGCCGTCGATACCGCCGAGGTCGACGAAGGCGCCGAAGTCGACGATGGAGGAAACGGTGCCCTGGAGACGCATGCCAGACTTGAGCTTGGACAGGATCTCGGAGCGCTCGGCCTTACGGGACTCCTCGAGCACGACGCGACGGGAGAGGACGACGTTGTTGCGGTTGCGGTCCATCTCGATGACGCGAGCCTCGATGCGGGTGCCCATGTAGGAGGTGAGGTCCTTGACACGACGGAGGTCGACGAGGGAAGCGGGCAGGAAGCCACGCAGGCCGATGTCGAGGATCAGGCCGCCCTTGACAACCTCGATAACCTCGCCCTCGACGTTCTCGCCAGAGTTGAACTTCTCCTCGATGCGGTTCCAAGCACGCTCGTACTCGGCACGCTTCTTGGACAGGACCAGACGACCGTCCTTGTCCTCCTTCTGGAGAACCAGAGCCTCGATGGGATCACCGAGTGCAACGATGTCTGCAGGGTTAGCGTCCTTGCGGATGGACAGCTCGCGGACCGGGATAACGCCCTCGGACTTGAATCCGATGTCAACGAGCACCTCGTCATGCTCGATCTTAACGACAGTGCCGTTAACGAGATCGCCCTCATCAAAGTCGGTAATCGTACCGTCGATGAGGTTGTTCATCTCCTCCTCATTGACATCGTCAAGAGAGAAAATGGACGAGTTCTGAATCTCACTCAAAGGTGGACCCCTTTCGAACTACGGGGCCCCGATTGCTAGGACCTACAGAAGGGTGCGACAAGCACACAACGTTTAGGAACACTCGGGAGCCGACAGATACTAATGTGACGCTTATGCAATCACGTTCGTATAGGTTACGGGGAAATGAGTTCGATTTCAAGCGTGAACTGCGATTTTTTACTCGTGTGGAGACTTTTTCGTAATCTTATGAACACACGTCTCCGCAACTTGACGATAACCAGCCAGGCATTCGGCTTTGGGGTAAAGTATCCGGAGCCAACGATTCTAGATCGATTTTTCGAGAAAGGTGCCCGCGTGCTCAAAGCAGTCGTTTTCGATATGGACGAAACGCTTCTTAGCATCAACCTCAACGCGTTCATCCTTCGCTATTTTAAGGATGTCTCTTCGATGCTCGCGGATATCGGGCGCCGCAGCCGCGGTGGCACGATGGCACGCCTCGGCACCATCCTGGTCGACCTCAACGCCAATCGCCGCAGCGGCACGGACAACCGCACCAATCTTGAGTTTTACCAAGAAGAGGTCGAGCGCCGATGCGGGATCTGCCTCTCCGATCCCCTCATCTACGAGGCGTTTACCTACTATGACCGCGAAGTTCTTCCGTACAAGAACGACGATGTCATTAACGCTCACGCTATGCCGGGTGCGCACGCCGCGCTCCAGGCCGTACAGGACGCTGGACTGCGTTGCGCGCTCTTTACCAACCCCAGCTTTCCCCAGGGAGCCATCGAGTGCCGCATGGGCTGGGGCGACCTGGCCGACGCCCCCTTTGAACTCGTCACGCACATGGGAAACACCACCCGCTGCAAGCCCGATGCCACCTACTATCTAGAGCAGCTTCAGGTGATGGGACTCGAGCCGCACGAGGTCCTTATGGTGGGCAACGATCCCAAGCGCGACTTCCCCAGTCCCGCCTGCGGCATTCAAACTGCCTATGTTGGCCAGGGAAAACCCGGCCGAGCCACCTGGCACGGAACCATGGAAGACTTCGCCCGCGACTTTAACGCCGTAATCGAAGCCTTCTACGAGCACCAAGTGGCCGACGAACTGTCATAGGACCCCTCCCACCAAACAAAATAGCGCCGCAGGTTGAGCATAAGTCAGCGAAAACGCCCCTAAGCGAACAATGTGCCTTGAAAGAGGAGGGCATAGGCCTTCTGGCCATGCCCGACGATTGAAAGGCAGATTGCCGCTTAGGGGCGTTTGCAGCGTCGACTGGTTACGCGGTTTGGTAAAACCGCGTAACTAACAGACCTGAGTCTTGCCGATCATGATGTTGAGGATTTCGACGTCGGTGTCCTTCATGCCCACACGGCCCACGTAGCCCATGCTGGCGATTGTCTGCTCGACGGTATCCTGAATGAGGCCCTCGCCGGCACGGAAGCCGCGGCCCTGCATAGCCATATCGTGACCCAGAATCGCAGCGTCCACGGCTGCCGAAATCTTAGCCGCGCAACTCGCCTTGGCGCCGTCGCACACGATGCCGCCCACGTTGCCAAGCGTATTCGAGACCGTCGCGCCAATCTGCTCGCGCGTGCCACCGCACAGCCAGGTAATCGCAGCGCCGGCGCCGCACGCGGCGCAAATAGCACCGCAAAACGCCGAGAGCGCACCAATATAGCTCTTGATATGCACGGCGATAAGATCGGACAGCATCACGGCGCGCACCAGGCGCTCATGGTCGCAGCGCAGGTACTCGGCATACTCCATGACGGGCAATGCGCAGGTAATTCCCTGATTGCCCGAGCCGCACACAATGGCGACCGGCAGCGCGCAACCGTTCATGCGGGCGTCGGACCCGGCGGCCGCACGGGCACGGGCACGACAGGCGACGTCATCAGCACGAGCACCCAGCAGCGTACGACCCACCTCGGCGCCCCAAGCGTGCGCAAGGCCCTCGGCACTGATCGCGCCATTCAACTCAATCTGACGCTCAACGGCAGCGCGGGCGTCCTCAATGTCACCGTCCTCGATAAAGTCGATGATGGACTCAATCGACATGGGCGTGTCGGCGCTATCTGCCGCCCGCTCGGCCACAACGCGCTCGGCGCAGGCGGCGCACTCCCCCGCCGACTTACCGCATACCGGAATACCGTCGAGCGTATGGCACGTGACATTGGTGTGGTGATCGGTAATCTCGACGATCGCGGTATGGCCCCCGGCCGTCGCAGTCACCTTGATGTAGAGGTTGGGCACACCCTCGACAAGCGACACATCGCAGTAGTCGGCGTCGGCGAGGAGCTCGGCCACGCGAGCACGGTCTTCGTCGTTAACGCTCTCGAGCACCTCGAGCGCGCTCTTGGCGTCACCGCCCACGGCGCCCAGCACGGCCGCGGCCTCAATACCGTGCATACCGCCCGAGTTGGGCACGGTCACGCTCTTAACGTTCTTGATGATATTGCCCGAGCAGGCAACATCCATATGATCGAGTTCGCAACCGAGCGTCTGGCTCGCCAGCGCCGCTGCATAGGCAACGGCAATGGGCTCGGTACAGCCGAGCGCGCAGACAAGCTCGCGGTTCAAAACATCGCAAAACGCGGCATCACGGATGGAATCGGTAGGCATAGGTATCTCCTGCTTGCATAACGGGCTGGGCTCTCAAGAATGGTTAGTTCCTTTATTTGATAACAATGCATCAAAAACCGCAACCATGGTTCCGGCGGACGGCGCTCGAGCACAAATTGGTGGCATTATTCATGAGAAGCCGATCTTGTTGCATGCTAAAGCGTTTGACCAAAAAACGCCCGAGCGTTTACGCAAGAGTCGCGTTATCATGCAGTCGAACGCGGTAAACACCTTTAGCATTTGCGCCGCACAGACCAGAGAGGAACCATCCATGAAGATCGGTATCGGTAACGACCACGCCGCCGTCGAGCTCAAGAACATCATCTCCGAGCACCTGAAGGAGCGCGGCTGCGAGGTCGTGAACTTTGGCACCGACACCTCCGAGAGCTTTGACTACCCCATCGCCGGCTACAAGGTGGGTAAGGCCGTTGCCAACGGCGACGTCGACCTGGGCATCCTGATCTGCGGCACCGGCGTCGGTATCAGCCTGGCTGCTAACAAGGTAGAGGGCGTGCGCGCCGTCGTGTGCTCCGAGCCCTTCAGCGCCAAGCTCTCCCGCATGCATAACAATACCAACGTGCTCGCCTTTGGCGCCCGCGTCGTGGGCTCCGAGCTCGCCAAGATGATTGTCGACGAGTGGCTCGACGCCGAGTTTGAGGGCGGTCGTCACGAGCGTCGCGTTAACCTCCTCAACGAGATCGACCACACGCGCGGCCTCAAGGTCGTCGACGAGGCCTAAACCACTCAGTGCCACAAGCTAACAGCAGGGGCCCGCTCGGAACTCATGACCGAGCGGGCCCCTTCGTAGATTATGGAATAAAAGGGCGCCGCGGATGGAGTTCCGCGGCGCCCAAGCCACACGCTAACAGCTTTAAGGAGTCAAAGCTGGTTTAGCCAAAGAAGCGCTTGATCTCGATCTCGGCGTTCTCCAGGCAGTCGGAACCGTGGATCACGTTGGCGTTGACATCGACGGCAAAGTCGCCGCGGATGGTACCAGGAGCAGCGTCAAGCGGATTAGTAGCGCCCATGAGGGTGCGCATCTTAGCAACAGCGGAGAGACCGGAAACGACCATCTTGACGACCGGACCGCTCGTCATAAAGTCACAAAGACCGCCAAAGAAGGGCTTGTCGGCCAGATGGGCGTAGTGCTCCTCGACGGTAGCGCGCTCGAGCGTGGTCATCTCCATGCGCTCGATGACAAGGCCGCTGCGCTCAATGCGAGCAACAATCTCGCCGATTTTGCGATCGCGCACCGCGTCGGGCTTAATCATGATGAAGGTCTTCTCGATAGCCATAAGGTAGCCTTTCAAGTAGGTTCGCGCGTGCCCAAGTCCCATTCCGGCACCCGCCTGGACTGCATCGTAACAGAGTTTTAGCTGCAGTTAAACAAAAAGCTGTTTCTTGAAACGCTACAATTTATTAAAGCGCTCCATATGTGTCACTTCTGTTTCGAAGCTCGATTAGAGTACCATCCGACTGCCCATCAACTGCATCGAGCAGAGCAGACGGTCGGTTGCCGCCCGCGAACGTACCCCCTTCACAACCTGCCCAAAGGTCCTACAGAACTTCTCGACAAGCCCCTCCCCCATAGCAACAAAATACGGACGCCCACATCAGCAGACGCCCGTAAAGCAAAAAACGATTCCTCAATAAATGGCAAAAACGGCTTCGGCCAAACCCTTACTTTACCCCGTGGCCCATCTCGACGACCTTGGTCAGCGATCCAAACACGCCCTCGTCGGCCACGAGCTGTGCCTCGGCGCGCTCAAGCTGCACGGCGACGGCGGCAGGGGCGGTACCGCCCTCGGTCGTACGCGCGGCGACAATTGAGGGGATGTCGAGCGCCTCGGTAATATCGCGCTCAAAGAGCGGGCTTGCCTCCTGGAACACCTCAAACGGCAGGTCCTCAAGATTGCAGCCACGCTTCTCGCACATCAGGACCAGATGGCCCACCACGGCATGCGCCTCGCGGAACGGCAGACCACGCTTGGCCAGGTAATCGGCAACATCGGTGGCGGCAAGGTGCCCCACGCCGCACTCGCGCGCCATGGCATCCTCGTTAACGGTCCAGGTCGAAATCATACCGGCCATAACAGACAGGCACTGCATGAGCGTATGGGCAGTATCGAGCGCGCCCTCCTTGTCCTCCTGCAAGTCCTTGTTATAAGCGAGCGGCAAGCCCTTCATGGTCACGAGCAGCTGCACCAGGTTGCCATAGACTCGGCCGCTCTTGCCGCGGATAAGCTCGGCAAAGTCGGGGTTCTTCTTCTGCGGCATGATGGACGAGCCGGTGGAGTAGGAGTCGGAAAGCGTGATGAAGCCAAATTCGGAGCTCGACCACAGCACGATCTCCTCGGAAAGACGCGACAGGTGCATAGCCATAACGGAGCCGGCGTAATGCAGATCGAGCAGGAAATCGCGATCGGAAACAGCGTCGAGCGAATTAGGGATCACACCCGCAAAGCCAAGTTCGGCAGCCGTCATCTGGCGATCGAGCGGATAGCTCGTGCCGGCAAGCGCGGCAGCACCCAGCGGGCAGTTGTCGGCGGCATCAAAGGCGGCCTTCAGGCGCGTAAAGTCGCGCGCGAACATCCAGGAATACGCCAGCAGATGATGCGACAGCAGTACGGGCTGAGCATGCTGCATGTGCGTGTAGCCCGGCAGAATCACCTTGTCGTACTTCTTAGCCGCATCCACCAGCACATGGCGCAGCTCAAGATTGGCCTCCATGAGCTCCTTGGCCAGCGCCTTGACGCCCAGGCGTGTGTCGGTCGCCACCTGGTCGTTGCGCGAACGTCCGGTATGCAAGCGCTTACCGGCCTCGCCGATGCGACGCGTCAGCTCGCTCTCGATGGACATATGAATGTCTTCGTCGTTGATGTCGAAGGTGAAGTTGCCGGCATCGATATCCTGTTCGATTCCAGTCAGGCCCTTGGCAATCGCCTGCTCGTCCTCGGCACTGATGATGCCCTGGGCCGCCAGCATTTTAGCATGCGCCTTAGAGCCGGCGATATCCTGCTTATAGAGATGTTTGTCGACCGGCAGCGACGCGCCAAACTCCTGCGTGACCTCGGCCACGCCCGCCTCAAAACGACCGCCCCAAAGAGCCATGGAACCGTCCCCTTTCTCCAAATACCAAAACAAGCGCCCAAAGCAATGCGCCATATCGCTAAAGCGATTTTTCAACCGCTAGTTTTACACATTCCCCGCCGTGCGCGGGACCATGTAGCTAATTTGCAAAGAAGTGACGCGCCATGCACTTGGCGCCCAACGTCTCCCTCCGAATGTTGCCCTGCGAACCATCGATCCAGGCCTTCAGGCTCATAGGAACGTCCTCGACCTTTGCGGCATCGAACTCGGGCGCGAGGGCAAGTAAAGCATGCGCGAAAGCATTGAACATAATGGATACTCCTCATATATATATAGGCGCAGAGCTGCCAAATTGATAGAAGGAGCCCCGCCAGACAACCCCGGCGGGGCTCGGACTCAGCCGCAGACGCGGCATCATATATGCGGGCGGAACGTAGGGGCCACCGATGTTAAGAAGTGTCAGCAAGCATAACGAAAGGTAGGGACCCCATGCGCCCGTTATGTATCACGCGGATGGGCCGCGCGGATACCAAGGAAAGGAAGACTTAAGCCTGGGCGGCAGCAGAGCTGGGACCCTGGACCTTAGCCCACGTCTTGAGCGACAGCGTATCGATCTCGATAAAACCGGCGCTGGCCTTCTCGTCAAACGTGGTGTCGCGGTCATAGGTGGCCAGGCCGTAGTCGTAGAGGCTGAAGGGGCTCTTGCGGCCGACGACATGGCAATTGCCCTTAAAGAACTTCAGACGGACGGTGCCGGTCACGAACTTCTGGGTATCGGCCATAAAGGCGTCGAGCGCGTTCTTGAGCGGGCTGTACCACTGGCCGTTGTACACGGCGGTGGCCCAATCCTGCTCGAGCTTAATCTTGGTCTTGAGCAGGTCGCCCTCGACGCAAATGTCCTCGAGTGCCTTGTGGGCGGTGATGAGCGTCAGGGCTCCGGGAACCTCATAGCACTCGCGGCTCTTGAGGCCCACCAGACGATCCTCAACCAGGTCGAGACGGCCAAAGCCGTTGTCGCCCGAAATCTTGTTGAGGGCGATGACGATCTCGGAGAGTTTCATCATCTTGCCGTCGACGGCGACGGGCTTGCCGGCCTCAAACTCAATCTCGATATACGTCGGGGTATCGGGCGTGTCCTCGGGATTCTTGGTCATAACCCAGGCGTCGTCGAGTGGCTCATTCCAGGGATCCTCCAGGTGGCCGCACTCAATGGCACGACCCCACAGGTTGTCGTCGATGGAATAGGGGTTGTCGTTGGCACCCTCGGGAACCGGCACGTTGTGGGCGTGAGCATAGGCGACCTCATCGGGACGGCACTTCAGATCCCACTCGCGAACCGGGGCGATAACCTTAAGCTCGGGGTCGAGGGCCTTGACGGCAGCCTCAAAACGAACCTGGTCGTTACCCTTGCCGGTGCAGCCGTGGGCGACGTAGGTCGCGCCAAACTCGTGAGCGACCTCGACGAGCTTCTTGGCGAGCAGCGGGCGAGACAGGGCGGAGAGCAGCGGGTACTTGTTCTCGTACATGGAGTTTGCGGCGATGGCCTTAGTCAGGAACTCATCGGAGAACTCGTCGCGCAGGTCGAGCACCTGGCAATCGAGAACGCCCAGGTCGAGCGCCTTCTGCTTCTTGGCATCCAGGCCGGTCTCCTCCTGGCCCACGTTGCCGCAGACGCAAACGACATCGAGATTCTTCTCGTCCTGGAGCCACTTGACACATACGGATGTATCAAGACCACCGGAATATGCGAGAACGACTTTTTCCTTGCTCATGGCTGTTTCCTTTCGCCCTTGGTAGCTAATTAGAACATCGGTCAGTTGCAAGTCACTTTGAGGTCAAAAACCGTGCAATATCAGGTTAAATAGCAAAAATCAGCACATACATGCCCTAGAAACATGCAGCAATGTCGTGCTAAAACCCAACGACCTCAAAATGACTCTGTTGAGGCAATTCGCCCCATGCGGACAGAGACGATTGTTATCGTCGTCGGGAAATTGCGCGCTGGCGTCGGATGGCATTGTCTGCAGTGGTGATGATCTTTACGAACTGCATCTGCCTCTCCTTTCACCTACCGCCGGGCGCAATTCTAATATCGTAAACGGTACCTTTTCCTCGGTAAACGGCTCTTCTGCCGTCTCCGTTTTCGATGTTCGCTATATTACGATAAAGTGCACGCTGCGCAAGCGACAAATTCAAATTTCTGAAAAGTTTTTTCATTACTTTGTGAATGATGATGCAAACGCGCGCCAATCCTGCGAAAATACGCCTGACTACGAGTTGATGGTTATAACGTCTGAAACAATTTCGAAACGAAAGGCTCGCTTTTATGCAAACTTACGAATCGGACGCCAATATCGGAAACATTAAGCTCATCGCCGTCGACATGGACAAGACGCTGCTGACCGACGAGCGCGTGCTGCCGCAAGGCCTTGACGAACGCCTGGACAAGCTCGCCGACGCAGGCATCGTATTCTGCCCCGCCAGCGGACGTCCCGCCCCCAAGCTCGAGGAAATGTTCGAGGGCATTAAGAACCGCCTCGCTTTTTGTCCCGATAACGGAGCGTGCGTGATCTATCGCGGTAGCTATATCTATAAGAGCAATATTGACGTGGAGCTGTATCAGCAGGTCTTGAGCCGTGCCTCGGAGGATCCTCGCGCTGTCCCCGTCCTGTGCTGCTTCGACGAGTTCTACGTACTTGCCCGCGACCATCAATACCACGACGAGATCAGCGTCTACTACAACACAATCAACTACGTCGACAGCTTTGAGGGCATTGATCTCGAGTCCAACAAGATTTCGATCTTCTTCCCCGGCTACGACGCCGAGCCCGCTTTCCGCGAGACCTATAGCCCCGAGTTCTCGGACAAGCTCTACGTCACCAACGCCGGGCGCGAGTGGATCGACTTTATGAACCTGGGCGTCGACAAGGGCGCCGGCGTCGCGCACCTGTGCGAGCACCTGGGCATCGATATTGCCGATGCTGCCGCCGTGGGCGACACCTACAACGACATCCCCATGCTGGAGCGCGTCGGTCACAGCTTTATCGTGGACAATGCCGAGGAGCACATGAACGCGCACGCCAAGTGGCGCATTCCGAGCAACAACGACGGGGGCGTACTGACGCTCATCGACGCCATCCTGGCGGCTCGGTAACGTGGCTCGTCGGACCTGGCCGGGCGGCGCGGATTAGTTTTTCGTTCGGTCAGGTCCTGGGCTCGCTCGGAAAGCACATTAAGTGCTTTCCGGCTCGT
>CAUHFS010000047.1 GCA_959605475.1 uncultured Collinsella sp.
CGATATGGTGGGCGAGGCCGAGCCCGTGGGCTTTGTGACCATCCGCGACGAGATTCGTACCTCGGCGGCCGAGACCATCGGCTACTTTAACGAGCAGGGCGTGACCCTCAACGTGATCAGTGGCGACGACCCGCGTACGGTGTCGTCGATCGCGCGCGTGGTGGGCGTGCCGGGAGCGGACGCTTATGTGGACGCCACGACGCTCGATACGCCGGCAAAGCTCGATGCCGCAGTGGACCGCTACCATGTCTTTGGTCGTGTGACCCCGCAGCAAAAGCGCGAGCTCGTGCAGGCGCTCAAGCGCCGCGAGCACACCGTGGCCATGACGGGCGACGGCGTCAACGACGTGTTGGCGCTCAAGGAGGCCGACTGCTCCGTCGCCATGGCGGCCGGTTCCGATGCCGCGCGCAACGTGGCCGAGATCGTACTCGTCGACAACGACTTTGCCTCGATGCCCGCCGTGGTGGCCGAGGGCCGTCGATCCATCAACAACCTGCAGCGTTCGGCTTCGCTGTTCTTGACCAAGACGCTGTTCTCGATGGGCCTGGCGGCGCTGTGCATCGCGCTGCCGCCGTACCCCTTCGAGCCCATCCAGATGACGCTCATTAACTTCTTCTGCATCGGCGCGCCGGGCTTTGTGTTGGGCCTGGAGCCCAACAATGCTCGCGTGAAGGGGTCGTTTTTGACTAACGTACTCAAGCGTGCACTGCCGGCGTCGATTGCGGTCATTTTGGCTGCGGCGCTCGATATCTTTGTGGCGCGCGTGTTTGGCTTTAGCCAGCTCACGCTGTCTACGATGTGCCTGCTTACGTCGTGCGCGGCGAGCGTCAGCCTGATCTGGCGCATCTCGCAGCCTCTCACGCCCTTACGTGTGGTGCTCTTTGTGTTTGTAGTCGCCGGCATCTTGGTGGGCGTTATCGGATTCCCGAAGCTGCTGTCTATTGCCAACCTGACGATGGGCCAGATGGTTATCTTGGCTGTCATCGTGGTCTTTACCTGTTCGGTGTTCTTTAAGCTCGCCACGATGATGGATTCGCTCAAGCCGCGTCGTCGTCATGCCGCAACTGGTTTTGGCCGCGGTGTGCGCGTCCGCCTGGGTCGCGGTGGCGGCAAGGTGAGCTCGACGGGTTCGACGGCGGAGCGTTTTGCCAAGCGCGTCGCCGCCGACATGGCGCAGCGCCGCGAAGCTCGCACCGTTCGTGAGGCCGAGGCCCGCGCACTCGAGGGCGTGATCCAGGCCCAGCCCAAGAAAAAGAAGGGTACCGGAGCCAATCGCTCTCGCGTGACCAAGTCCGCCCAAGGCATCAAAGTTTCGATGCCAAGCAAGAAGAATAAGTAGCTACGCGCCCTGCCGATGTTGAATTGGTGCCTTGTTCCTGTGGGGCCGTGGCGATGTTATGCTCTAACCTCGATTGTTTGAATTGCTTCGAAAAGAGGATGCCGTGATCTGCCCGCATTGCCTTAAGACTATCGAGGACGGCGCCTCGTTCTGCCCCTACTGCAACGCCTATGTGGGTCCGGGCGATGGCCCCGAGCACACCGAGTTCGTGTTCTGTGAGGGCTGCGGTGCCCGTCTTTCTCCGCATGATCGTACGTGCCCCAAATGCGGACGCCCCGCTCCGGGTATCCTCTCTGAGGACGCGGCCGCATCCGACCTGGCAGCGGGCCGCACGGCGGGCTTTCCGCGTCTAACGCAAGAGCAGATCGATACCGAGGTGCCGCATGCGCCGGCCTCTGCCGCTGCGGTGCTTTCGGACGCCGCCGACCCCAATGAGACCTGCGTGCTGCCGGCTTTCGATAAGGATTTCGGTATCCCCAAGGTCGATATTCCCACGCCGGTTTCCCTGCACGACGATCCTCAAAAACCCAAGCGTAAGGTGCATCCCGACGAGGACGCCTATCACAAGCATAAGCGTCATATCCCCAAGCCGCTCATCGTCATCGCGGTCCTTGCCTTCGTTTGCGGCGGTGCCTATTGGTTCGTGACGACCGATCCCATGGGTGTCATGCCTGGCTTCTACGACCAGTTTGGCCAAGCTGCACAAACCACCTTCCCTACGCGCCAAAAGGGCGAGGCGACTGAGGACGATACCAAGCAGGACGATTCTGCCGAGGTGGTCCAGGAAGAAACCGTGCTGACCGATGATCAGCTCTATACCAGGCTCGACGGTCTGTATCAGACCATCGTGTCCTACGGTGACGAGGACCAGATCGGCGAGGTCATCGATTCCTTTAACAACGGCTATCTTCGAACGCCGCTGTCCACCCGTCAGGAGCTGTCGCAGAGTGCCTACGCCCTGCGCGACCAGATCAAAAAGACGCAAGATGAGCTCAACAACCTTAAGTATCAGGACGATACGGTCTATGCGGACGACATCGCCCACCTAAAGCAGCTTGCCGAGTGGATGTATGAGCGCGTTGACGTGATCTGCCAGAGCTGGGATATCTCGCTGGCCATTCCCGATGGCGAGTCGATGAGTTCCCACCAAAGCGAGATCCTGGCGCCCATCGCGCAGGGCGGCAACAGCGCGCTGAACCAGTACGACGCCAATGTGGGTTCCTGGAAGCCGCAGCAGCGTTCCTAAAATTAGTTCGCCATAGTCGGCATAACCTACGTGCGCAATTGATGTAAGCCTGTGCTTATTGCTACAATTCGTACAAATATGCTTTAAATGCACGAGGAAGGAACCACATGTTTGGTTTTAAGAAAGAGCTCTACACGCCCGAGTATCAGCTTGCCGGCGACGAGTGCGCCGTAATCGAGACGTCGAAGGGTACCATCAAGGTCAAGTTTGACGGCGAGGGCGCTCCCATTCATGTCGCGAACTTCTGCGAGCTTTCCACGATGGGTTTCTATGATGGCCTTAAGTTCCATCGCTATGTGCCCGGCTTTGTCATTCAGGGTGGCGACCCCAATACCCGCGATATGTCCGGCGCCGACGTCGCTGCCGGTCTTGAGGGCCCCGACGGCATGCCCGGTACCGGTGGCCCCGGCTACTGCATCAAGGGCGAGTTTGCCACCAATCCGCGCAACAGCCATGTCGATGGAGCCCTTGCCATGGCACGCTCCATGGACCCCGATTCCGCGGGTTCGCAGTTTTACTTCTGCCTGGGTGCCCAGCATAACCTCGATTCCGGTTACACCGTCTTTGGTACCACGGTCGAGGGTCTCGATGTGATTTCGCAGCTGCGTGCCGGCGACGAGATCGTCCATGTCGAGATCGTTCACGAGTAAAGGGGACTTCCTTGAATAGCCAGCTGATCCAACAGGGCCGCGCCGCTTACCGCGCGGGTGATTTTTCCGCTGCAGCCCAGATGCTTGGGGCGGCAAAGACTCCCGATGAGATTATGGGCGAGGCCGATCACCTTCGTGGCAACGCCTTGATGCACTTGGGCATGTATGCCGAGGCCGCGGAGGCCTATGCCGCCGCCCTCAACGACGGCACCTACGGCAAGCGCGGCGCGCTGCTCACCAACCGCGGCAAGGCGCTCGCCGCCGTGGGCGACTACACGACGGCCGCCCAGGCGTTCTCTGCTGCTACGCAGGATGCTTCCTATGCCACGCCGTTTAAGGCCTATCTGGGCCTGGGTAACGCGCTGTTCCAGTCGGGCGACTATGCCAACGCGGGTACTGCCTTCCGTCAGGCCGCCATCGACGGCGCCAATCCGGCTCCTGCCGCCGCACTCGGCGAGCTCGGTCGTTGCTTCATTAAGCTCGGCCGTCCGGCGGATGCCGTGGAGACCTACCGCACGGCTATCGACTTTGCCGGCCCCCGCGACGACACGCGTGCGCTCAACGCCGGCATGGGTCAGGCGCTTTCTGCCGCCGGCCGTCCCTCCGACGCACTCGACGCCTTTAACGCCGCCACTGCCGATGGCATCTACCAGCTCACCTCCGAGCAGGCCGACGAGCTTGCCCGCGTGCACGATTCGCTTGCCGCTCTGTCTGCCCAAACGGCTATGGCCACGGCTCCGGCGCCCGCGATGGATGCTCCTGCCGTCGATCCGCTCGATCCTACGGGCGCGACCGGTCAGTTTATGCCCGATCCCTCGGACACCGGCTTCTTTACGCTGTCCGAGTCCGAGATGGTCCAGCAGGACCGTCAGGATCGTAAACAGGCCAAGGTTCGTCGCCGCCATCGCCACACGGGTCTCAAAGTCTTCATTGTGCTGCTTCTGCTCATTTTGATCGCCGCGGGCGGTCTGGGCTTTGCCTACACGCGCGGTTTTGGCTTCCCGTCTCAGGAGTCTGTCGTTACCGATCTGTTCCAGGCTGCCGGCGACGGTGACACCGCAAAGGCCGAGTCTTGCCTGGCCTCGAGCCTGTCCGAGGACGCTAAGTCGATGATCATCTCCTCGATTCCGCAGGGTGCCACCGTGTCCGTCGAGGGCATGGATCAGTCCATGACTGAGACGACCGCCAAAGTGAAGGCATCGCTGTCCAAGGGCGGCGAGCAGGAGTACACCGTCAAATTCGTGCGCTCCGACAACCATATCGGCTGGGCCGTTTCCTCGCTCGATATGGATTTCTCGGCTGCTGACAACCAGTAGTGACCTTATGGGATTTAGCTTTGCCCGGCGCTTCACCGCAAGTGAGGTGCCGGGCTTGCGCTAGTATGATGAGCTAGTAGTTTTCCAGCAATCATCCAACACATCAGGAGTTGCGTTGTTTTCTTTGATGGATATGTTCTTCGGTAGCTATGCGGGCGATCTTGCCATCGACCTCGGCACCGCAAATACGCTTGTCTCCGTGCGCGGCAAGGGCATTGTCATTCGTGAGCCCTCTGTTGTCGCCATCGACAAGAACGACGAGCGCATCCTGGCGGTCGGTATCGAGGCAAAGCGCATGCTCGGCCGAACGCCCGGCAACATCGTGGCCGTTCGTCCCCTGAAGGACGGCGTTATCGCCGACTTCGATGTTACCGAGGCCATGCTTCGCTATTTTATCGACAAGGCGTCCGAGAAGCGCTATCCGTGGACTCCGCGTCCGCGCGTTGTCGTCTGCGTTCCCTCCGGTGTCACGTCGGTCGAGAAACGTGCTGTCTTTGAGGCCACGATCCAGGCCGGTGCCCGCCAGGCCTATCTGATCGAAGAGCCTATGGCCGCCGCTATCGGCGCCGACCTGCCCGTCGAGGAACCCACCGGCTCCATGGTCATCGATATCGGCGGCGGTACCACCGAGGTCGCTGTTATCGCTATGGGCGGCATCGTCGTCTCGCAGTCCATCCGTATTGCTGGCGACGAGTTCGATCAGGCCATCCTCACGCACGTTCGCGATGCCTACAACCTGGCCATCGGCGAGCGTACGGCAGAGGACATCAAGATCAAGGTCGGCTCCGCCGTGCCGCTCAAGGACGAGCTCGACGTCGAGGTCAACGGCCGCGACGTGATCACCGGTCTGCCCAAGACTGTGCGCATCGAGAGCGAGGAGATCCGTCGCGCGCTCAACAAGCCGCTCGACGAGATGGCCAAGGCCGTCAAGGACGCCCTCGACGCTACGCCTCCCGATCTTGCCTCTGACCTTATGTACTATGGCATATTGCTGACCGGTGGCGGCGCGCTGCTGCGCGGTCTCGACGTGCGCCTGCGCGATGAGACCGGCGTTTCGGTCAACGTCAGCCCCACGGCGCTCGATAACGTCGTTAACGGCTGTGCCCGCGTGCTCGAGGCCAATGCGTTTGATGGTGGCTTCGTCCAGACCAATGCTTAATTTCCAAAAGGTGGATTCCATTTGGCACGATCTTCGGGTTTCTCCACAAATCTGAATACCAAGCGACAATCAACGGGTATGCGCCCGTTGATTGTTTTCAGCCTGATTTCGGTGTTGCTGCTCACGTTTTACATCCGCGAGGGCGAGGCCGGGCCGATTCATGCCGTGCGTTCGGGCGTGACGACGATTACCTCGCCGGTGCGCTTTGTGGGCTCGGCTGTGGCGGCTCCCTTCAATGCGATCGGCAACGTGTTCTCTAACCTTACGGCGTCGCAGGACACGCTCGACGAGCTCAAGAAGCAAAACGAGGAACTGACCTCTAAGGTTGCTGAGCTCTCCGAGGCTCAAAAGACCGCCGAGCGTCTGGAGGGGCTGGTCGGCCTGCAGTCGACCTACAACCTCAAATCGACCGCAGCTCGTATTGTTGGTGCCTCGGGCGATGCCTGGACCTCGACCGTCACGATCGATAAGGGTTCTGCGGACGGCCTTACCATCAACATGCCCGTGACGAGTTCTGCCGGTGTTATCGGCCAGATTATCGAAGTCTCGGCCAAGACGTCCACCGTGCGCCTGATTGGCGACGAGAACTCGGGCGTGTCCGCTATGGTGCAGGACACGCGCGCCCAGGGCATGCTGCAGGGTCAGGCTGACGGCACGCTGCGTCTTGAGTACGTGAGCGTCGACTCCGACGTTAAGGTTGGCGACATCATCGTGACCTCGGGCATTGGCGGCGTGTTCCCCAAGGGCCTTCCGCTTGGCACCGTCTCGTCGGTTGAGAAATCGGCAAACGACGTGTACTACACCATTGTGGTGCGCGCTCAGACCACGGCCGAGAACAACGAGGAAGTGCTGGTCATTACCTCGCTGACCGACGAACAGTCGGCTTCGGATGAGGACGTGAGCACGGCCAACAGCACGCCGCAGGGAACGTCGCGCGATGCTGCGACCAAGACGAAGGACGAGAGTTCGGATGACAGTTCCGACACGTCCGAGACGACCGATTCTGGCTCGAGCGAATAGGGGGCATGTCCATGGATCTACACGAGCAGGGGATGAGCTCCCGTACGTTTGTGATCGCCGCCATCGTGTGCGTGCTGCTGCAGGCAGGCCTGGCACCGCAGATCTCCATTGCGGGCGGTCGCGTCAACTTCATGATTATCCTGGTGTGCCTAAGCGTGTTCTCGGGCGACCCGACCCGTGCCGTCGTGTGCGGTTTTTGCAGCGGCTTGTTTTATGACCTGTCCGCTGCCGTGCCGGTAGGCGTTATGTCGCTCCTGCTGACCGTGGGTTCTTTTGCCCTGGTGCACAGTGCCGTCGGTCAGACGAGCGGTAGCCCGAGTGCGCGCGGCGTCACCGTGGGCGCCTTCGCGCTCGTCATTAATGTTATCTACAGCATCATCTTGCTGTTTATGGGTTTGGAGACGAGCTTTGTCGTGGCGATCTTCGGCCATGCACTGCCGTCCTCGATCCTGACGGGTCTGGTTGCCATTCCGTTTTTGATGTCCGGCGTCGTGCCGCAGTCCGGCTATGGATTCTCCGCGCGTGGCGGACGCCAGACGGGTATGCGCTTTAAGCCCAAGACCCGCAAGCTCAAATAGGGGAGGCCCATAGATGTCTTCCCAGTTGACGGTTATTATCGCCGGTATCGTGCTGGTTGTGGCCATCGTGGTCGCGCTGGTCATCATGCGTCGTGGCGATTCCCGTTTTACCTACGATACGCAGCATGGAACGGCCCCGCGCGCCACCGAGGGCGAGGGCAATACCGCGGCGACCGCCTTTAAGGGCCGCTTTTCCATCCTCACCACGGGTGTGGGCGCGATGTTTGCGGCACTTGCCGTCAAGCTGTGGGGCATGCAGATGGTCTCGTCGGACTATTACGAGAAGCAGGCTAATAGTAATCAGACTCGCACCGTTACCACACCCGCTGTGCGCGGTCGCATCCTTGACCGCAATGGCGTGGCGCTTGTCCAGAACCGTCCCTCACTTGCTGTCGTGGCCTACCGCGACCTTGCGGAGGATGAGGTTCTGGTTCGCCATCTTGCCAACGTGCTTGGAATGCCTTACGTGGCGGTCCTTCGCAATATTCAGGACAATACAGAGGGCGCTCAGAGCCTGCATACCATCGCGACGGACGTCCGTCGCTCCACGGTTGCCTATATTCAGGAGCATGCCGGCGAGTTCCCGGGCGTCAAGATTGCCGAGCGTACCGAGCGCCAGTATCCATATGGCGAGACGGCATGCCATATCTTGGGCTATACCGGCACCATTACCTCCGAGCAGCTCGAGGCCCAGAATAAGAAAACCTCTGGCGATGATGATGCTTCTGCTGGCAAGATCACGTACCAGTCGGGCGATATCGTGGGCCAGGCGGGCGTTGAGAGCTACTACGAAAACCTGCTGCAGGGTATTCGTGGCGAGCAGACCGTCAAGGTCGATGCCTCGGGCAATGTGACCGGTCAGGCCGGCGCAGTGCCCGCGAAGGCCGGCTCCGACATTAAGCTCACGCTCGACCTTAAGATCCAACAGGCCTGTGAGACGGCGCTGGCGAGCGCCATCGAGCTTGCCAAGACCACTGGCTACAGCAATGCCGGCAACGGTGCTGTGGTGTGTCTCGATCCCAACAATGGCGAGATCCTGGGCATGGCGAGCGAGCCCAAGTTCGATCCGTCCGTCTTTATCGGCGGCGTCTCAAATGACGTGTGGACCGAGCTCAATGATGACAAGGGTTCGCACACGCTGCTCAACCGCGCCATTAGCGGACAGTACATGTCGGCTTCGACCATCAAGCCGCTCTCGGCACTGGCCGGTCTTGAGTTTGGAACCTACACGTCGGGGCAGACGACCAACTGCACGGGCTATTGGACGGGTCTGGGCAAGTCGTGGGGCAAGTACTGCTGGCTGCATTCCGGCCACGGCACCATGACGCTGCAGTCGGGTATCGCCAACTCGTGCGACCCCGTCTTCTACGACATGGGCAAGGCGTTCTTTTATGACGAGAAACATTCCGAGGGCCTGCAGGAGGTCTTTCGTCGCTGGGGCCTAGGCAAGACCTGCGGTATCGATCTGCCGAGTGAGGGCGCGGGCCGTATTCCCGATGCCGAGTGGAAAGAGTCGTACTTCACCGACGCATCTGCCGAGGACCGCAAGTGGAATGCCGGCGATATGACCAACATTGCTATCGGCCAGGGCGACATCCTGGTGACGCCCCTGCAGATGGCGTGCGCCTATATGGGTCTTGCCAACGGCGGTAAACAGTACGTGCCTCACGTGTTTTTATCTGCCGTGTCGCGCGATGGCGACGGCGATGCCTATAAGTACAACGGCAAGGGCAAGAAGAAGCGCTTGGAGGCCAAGATCAACAGCGATTCGGATTTGGCTCTGGTTCGCAACGGCATGCACGACGTGATTTACACGGCATCGACGTCCCTGGCGGCGCACTTTGGCACCCTGACGCCGCAGGTATACGGCAAGTCGGGCACGGGCGAGAAAAGCGGCGAGGACGAATACGCGTGGTTCTGCGCCTATGCACCGGCCGATGACCCCAAGTATGTCATCGCTACTGTCCTGGAGCAGGGCGGCGGCGGCTCAGATACCGCGATGCATGTCGTGCGCGATGTACTCGGCGTGATTTATGACGAGCCCGATACCTCTTCGGCCTCGGGCGATTCTTCGGTTCGATAGGAGGTTGCGATGGATTTTTCTCCGGCGGATCTGTTCCGTTCAACCAAGACCGGCTCTCGCAGCAGCCTGGACCGCGTCAACAAGCAACTTTCGGCCTCGCGCGGCACGTTTCGCCAAAAGGTGCATATCGGCGTGCTCGTGGCTACTGTGGCGCTCGTTGCCTACGGTGCCATCATCATCTGGTCGGCTTCGCAGTTTAAGGCCGATGCCTCGTTCTCACGCCATCTGCTGGGAATTGGCATCGGAGCGGTGCTGGCGGTGCTGGTCTGGCGTACCGATCTGCGCGGTATTTCCAATTTCTCGACGGCGTTGCTCGTCATCGACCTGATTGTGATCTTCTCGCCCAAGATTCCGGGCCTGTCCTATACGGGCGGTCTGGGCATGACGGGCTGGATCAAGATTCCCGGTATCGGCTTGACATTCCAGCCGGTTGAGCTTGCCAAGCTCATCACCATCTTCTTTATCGCCACGCTTGGCTCGCAGTATAACGGCCGCATCGATACCGTTCGCGACTACGTCAAGCTCTGCGGCATGCTGTCCATTCCGTTTTTGGCCGTCGTCGCCATGGGCGACCTGGGCTCGGGCCTGGTCGTGCTGGTCTCGGGCGCCATCGTCATCTGCATGAGCGGTGCACGCCGCGAATGGGTGCTGTCGACCCTGGCCCTGCTCGTGGGCCTGGTGGCCCTCGTCCTGGCGCTCGATTCGGTCTTTGATTCGTTGCTCGGCCACGATGTGCTCATCAAGCAGTATCAGATGAACCGTCTGACGGTCTTTATCGACCCCGATAATGCCGATTCGGACGATGCCTACAACCTGCAGCAGTCGCTTATCGCCGTTGGCTCGGGCGGCTTCTTTGGTAAGGGTTTGGGCCATGCGACGCAGTCGGCCGGCGGCTTTCTGCCCGAGTTCCACACCGACTTCGTCTTCGCCTTCCTGTCCGAGACCTTTGGCTTTTGCGGTTCCTTTTTGCTCCTGTGCCTCTACGTGCTGCTGATCTTTTCGACGATTCGCGTCGCCCTTAAGTGTGAGTCGCTGTTCTTGCGCCTATCGTGTGTGGGCATCGTTGGCATGTGGGCGTTCCAGACCTTCGAAAACATCGGCATGTGCATCGGCATGATGCCGATTACCGGTATTCCGCTACCGTTTATTAGCTTCGGTTCGTCTTCGATGATGATTCAGCTGCTGACGGTGGGTATCGTACAATCCATATGGCGGCATCGTTCGGGCGCCGCGTAACCGCTGGAGGGGTTTGCTATGAAAATTCCCGTAGATAAGCTGACCCGCGCTTTTAAGATGGGCGCGTCCGTTAAGAAGGATTCCGATACGCCGGTGCGCGTCTCGGTCTATTTGGATTCGTCCGCCTCGCGCTTTCTGGCCGAGACGGTGCGTGACGCCTTTGTACCGCAGACGACCTCGGGCATTGTGCGCGTCGAGCGCCTGGGGGAGGAGCGAATTGCTCCAAAGACCGATACCGATGTGGTGCTGGTGCTCTCGTGCGGCTCCGACCGCTTGGAGAGTGCCGTGCAGGAGCTCGTGATCGCCGGCGCCCCCGTGTGCGTGCTTGCCGAGTCTGCTGTGGAGGTGCCGTTTATCGAGGAGTCCACGCCTGTGCTCGGCGTGGTAGCGGCAACCGATAAGACGTATCTGCTCGAGACGCTTGCCCGCTGGATTCTCGATCGCACCGAAAAGGAAACGGCTTTTGCGGCGAACTTTGCCTTCATGCGCATCGCGGCGGCCAATCGTATCATCACCTCGTGCGCGCTCACCAATATGGCGACCGGTGCGCTGGTGTTTTTGCCGGGCGCCGATTATCCCGTTATGGCGCTGGCGCAGGTGGGCATGCTCTTTGAGCTCGCTGCCGTCTTTGGACGCGGCATTAAGCCTGAGCGCGGCTACGAGGTCGCGGGCGTGCTTGTCGGCGGTCTTGTGATCCGCGCGGTCACCCGCGCGCTCGTCAAGCAGACGCCGCATATTGGGTTTGCCGTCAAGGCGCTCACTGCTGCCGCGGGCACCTATGGCATGGGCCGTGCGCTCGTTTCGCTCTACGAGCGCGATGTCGACTACAGCCGTGCCAACGAGGTGGTCACTGCCACGTTCTCCCGCGTTCGCGATCTGGTGACCACGGTCGCGGGCGCTACCCGTCCTATGGCGTCCTACCAAGACGCGTCCGATCTCGCTGCTTAGGGGTTTTCCGTTGCGCGTTCCGTATCAAGACTGTTTTCATTTAATTGAGCCGCTGCTCGCCAAGGTCGAAAAGCCGAGTCGCTATATCGATCACGAGTGGGGCACGCTTTCCAAGGCCGATGCCGACTACCGTTGCTGCCTGATCTACCCGGATGTGTACGAGGTTGGTCTGCCCAACCAGGGTATCGCCATCCTCTACAACATCCTTAACCAGGCCGAGGGCATCTCCTGCGAGCGTGGCTATGTGCCGTGGCCCGATATGGGTGACGCTATGCGCGAGGCAGGCATTCCGCTGCTCTCGCTCGAGGGTGCAGCGCCGGTCGCTTCGTTTGATATCGTCGGCCTGCATGTGCCGCACGAGATGGCGGTGACGAACTTCCTTGAGGCACTCGATCTCGCTGGCATTCCGCTGTTAGCGGCCGACCGAGGTGAAGACGACCCCATCATCATCGCCGGCGGCCCCTCGGTGTACAACCCCGAGCCGTACGCGGCCTTCTTCGATGCCATCCTCATCGGCGAGGGCGAGGAATCGCTGCTCGAGACCTGCCAGCTGCATCGCCGCCTGCGCGACGAAGGAGTCCCGCGCGCGCAGATTGTTGAGCAGCTTGCATCCATTGCCGGCAACTACGTGCCGTCGCTCTATGAGGTTCGTCACGACGAGCCCTGCTCGCCGCACGGCTACACCGTGCCGCGCGAGGGCAAGGATGCGCCGACCGTGGTCTACAAACGCGTCGTCGAGGATTTCGGCGCCACGAATCCGCTGTCGCAGTCGTGCGTGCCCTATGCGCAGCTGGTTCACGACCGCCTGTCTATCGAGATTCTGCGCGGCTGCGCTCGCGGCTGTCGTTTTTGCCAGGCCGGCATGACGTATCGCCCGGTGCGTGAGCGTTCGGCCGACCAGATCGTCTCGTCGGTGATTCAGGGTCTGGAAAAGACCGGCTATGACGAGGTGTCGCTGACCTCGCTCTCCACGACCGACCACTCCTGCATTCGTGACGTGCTTGACAGGCTCAACCGTCGCCTGGAAGATACGGGTATTCGCGTGTCTATTCCGTCGCAGCGCTTGGATTCGTTTGGCGTGGATATGGCCGAGTCGGTCGCCGGCGAAAAGAAGGGCGGCCTGACGTTCGCGCCCGAGGCCGGCAGCCAGCGCATGCGCGACATCATTAACAAGAACGTGACCGAGGAGGACCTGGACCGTGCGGCCAAGGCGGCCTTCGAGGCCGGCTGGAACCGCATGAAGCTCTACTTTATGATGGGCCTTCCCGGCGAGCGCGACGAGGACATCGTGGCCATCGCCAATCTGGCCGATCACGTGCTGGAGCTCGGTCGTTCCGTGGTGCCCAAGGCTCGTCGCGGCTCGATCTCGGTGTCGATCTCGGTTTCGGTCTTTATCCCCAAGGCTGCCACGCCGTTCCAGTGGTGCCCGCAGCTCGACTACGACGACGTCAAGCGTCGCCAGAAGCTGCTCATCACGAGCGTTCGCAACCGTGCCGTCCGCGTTCATTACCACGATGCCGAGACCTCGCTCATCGAGGCCGCGCTGTCCCGCGCCGGTCGTGACATGACGCCCGTCATCATCGACGCTTGGCGCTCGGGCTCTCGCTTTGACGCCTGGGTAGAGCATTTCTCGCTCGATAACTGGAAGGAGGCTGCTGCCAAAAACGGCATCGACCTCAATGAGCTCGTGCACCTGCCCTACGAGTTGGACTGGCGCCTGCCGTGGGAGCATGTGAGCCCCGGCTGCACGCGCGGCTTCCTCGAGCGCCAGTACCGTCGCTCGCTCGAGGGTGTCACGACTCCCGACTGCACCCGCACGTCGTGCACCGGCTGCGGAATCTGCCCCACGCTCCACGTCAAGAATGTATTGATGGGTGATCGCGCATGAGTGAGCGCCTGACCGACAACCCCACGCTCTTTAGGCTTCGTGTTCGCTATGGCAAGCGCGATCGCCTTAAGTACCTGGGCCATCTCGAAGTAATCCATACCATTGAGCGCATCGTGCGCCGTGCGGGACTTCCCTATGCCGTCACGCAGGGCTTCTCTCCGCACATGCGCGTGGGCTTCTCTTCGGCGCTACCGGTGGGTACGTCGTCGACCTGCGAGTGGTATGACCTGTTTATGACCGAGTTCGTGGCGCTCGACGAGGCGTTTGGGCGCCTGGCTGCGGCGTCACCGGCCGATCTGGCGCCCATCGAGGCGGCGTATATCGACGTGCGCACGCCGGCGTTGACGGCGCAGCTCACGCGTCTGTCGTATCGCATCGACCTGCACTTGGATCCCGAGGCGCCCGTAAGCGCCGACGAGGTGCGTCGTGCGATCGACACGCTGCGCGCCGACCATGGCATCGACTACGCGCGCGGCAAAAAGAGCAAGCGCTTGGATTTGGATCACACGCTCGTGGGCTATGAGCTCACGGCTGGGGAGCGTCCGGACCATCTGGTGCTCATGCTCGACACCCATGCCGACAACGAGGGCTCCATGCGTCCGGAAATTTTGCTTTCCGCTGCTGATGTTTTGTTGCAGGGCTTGACCCCGGGCGTGGATGCACCTATTGTTTCCACCGGTATGCAAGACCTCGTGACCATCTGCTCCTACGATGTCGAGCGTCAGAATCAAGCATGCGAGGACGACGAGGGCCGACTCGTCAGCCCCATACCTGTGCGAACTTGTGGATTTGCTCCACATACTCGTTGACGGGGGTATTTTCGCCTGCTACTATATTCGGCTGTTGCACTAACTGATGCATGAAGGGCAAGTAAACATGTACGCAATCGTTAACACGGGCGGCAAGCAGTACAAGGTCGCCACCGACGATGTCATCACCGTCGAGAAGATCGAGGGCAATGAGGGCGACAAGGTCACCCTGCCGGTCATCTTCCTCAACGATGGTAAGAAGATCGTCACCGATCCCGACAAGCTGGCCAAGGCCAAGGTTACCGCTCAGATCGTTGAGCAGTTCAAGGGCGAGAAGCAGCTGGTCTTCAAGTTCCACAAGCGTAAGCGCTATCGTCGTCTGAAGGGTCACCGTCAGCAGCTCACCAAGCTGAAGATCGTGAAGGTCCAGGCTACGTCCCGCGCCAAGAAGGCTGTCAAGGCAGAGGCCGAGGCTGTTGCCGAGGCTCCCGTCGCCGAGTAGATTACACTCGTAACGAAAGAGTAGGTATACACAATGGCACACAAAAAAGGACTCGGTTCCTCCCGTAATGGCCGTGACTCCCGCGGTCAGCGCCTTGGCACGAAGCGCTATGCCGGCCAGACGGTAACCACGGGCACGATTCTCGTCCGTCAGCACGGCACGCACATCCACCCGGGTGAGAACGTTGGCCGTGGCAAGGACGACACGCTGTTCGCGCTGGTCGACGGTACCGTTGAGTTCCACAAGGGTATCAAGCACAGGGTCAGCGTACGCCCGCTCGCGAACGCGTAATTCACCCTTCATAGAGCACATATGTGGGAGGCACTTGAGTTTTAGGATTCAAGGGTCTCCCTCTTTTTGTAGGAGGCGATTCTGTTGTCACAGTTCACCGATATCAGCCGCATTAACGTGTGCGGCGGCGACGGCGGAGCCGGATGCATGTCGTTTAGGCGCGAGGCATTTGTCCCCAAGGGCGGCCCCGATGGCGGCGACGGCGGTCGTGGCGGCAATGTCGTCATCCAGGCTGATGCTCAGCTGTCTTCGCTGATCGATTACCGCTTTAAGCATCACTTCCGCGCCGAACGCGGCACGCACGGGCAGGGTGCCCGTCGTAACGGCAAGAGCGGCGAGGACCTGATCCTGAAGGTTCCCATGGGCACCGTGGTGCGCGAGCTCGACCCCGAGACGCAGACCCCGATGTTCGAGATTGCTGACCTGGTGCACGATGGCGAGCGCGTTGTCGTGGCGCCCGGCGGTGCCGGTGGCCTGGGCAACACGCACTTTGTGACGTCGGTGCGCCGCGCGCCCGCGTTCGCTCAGCTGGGCGAACCGGCCGAGGAGCACTGGATTGAGCTTGAGATGAAGCTTATGGCCGATGCCGCACTCGTGGGCTTCCCCTCGGTGGGCAAGTCCTCGCTTATCGCGCGCATGAGTGCCGCCCGTCCCAAGATCGCCGACTATCCGTTTACAACGCTCGTGCCGAACCTCGGCATGGTGCGTGCCGGTGAGTATTCTTACGTCGTTGCCGACGTTCCTGGTTTGATCGAGGGCGCGAGCGAGGGCAAGGGCCTAGGCCACCAGTTCCTGCGCCACATTGAGCGTACGGCCCTGATCATGCATGTCGTCGACATGACGGGCGGTTTTGAGGATCGCGACCCGGTTGAGGAT
>CAUHFS010000048.1 GCA_959605475.1 uncultured Collinsella sp.
CGACAACATGGACTTGGAGCGCGAGCGCGGCATCACCATCAAAGCCCGTGCCGTCACGTTCGACTACACCGCCGCCGACGGGCAGGTCTACACGCTCAATTTGATCGACACGCCGGGCCACGTCGACTTCAACTACGAGGTCTCGCGCTCGCTCGCGGCGTGCGAGGGCGCGCTGCTCGTCGTCGACGCCTCCGTTGGCGTTACCGAGCAGGACCAGAAGGTCATGGGCTTGGCCATCGAGCGCGGCTGCGCCATCGTCGTCCTGCTCAACAAGTGGGACCTGCTCGACGACGACCGCAAGCGCGAGGCCTGCATGGAGACCGTCGACCGCCGTCTGGGCGTTATGGCTCCCTGGGCCCAGTACCTGCGCATCTCTGCCCTCACTGGCCGCAGCGTCGAGAAGATCTGGGCGATGGTCGACGCCGCTGAGAAGACGCGCTCGCAAAAGATCACTACCTCGCGCCTCAACACCTTCCTCACCGACCTGCGCGAGTTCGGCCACACCGTGGTGGACGGCAAGCGCCGCCTGCGCATGCACTACGTGACTCAGACGGGCATCAACCCGCCGACGTTTACGTTCTTCGTCAACCACAGCGACCTGGTCAACGACACCTACCAGCGCTACGTGGAGAACCGCATGCGCTCGACCTTCGATTTTGCCGGCACGCCCATTCGACTCTTCTTTAGGAAGAAGGAACAGAAGGATGCATAATCCGATTCTGCTGACCGCCATCTGCGCCGTGGTCTCGTTCTTCATCGGGGCGATTCCGTTTGGCCTGATCTTGGGCCGTGTGTTCAACCACACGGACATTCGCAAGGCGGGCTCCGGCAACATCGGCACAACCAATGCGCTGCGCGTGGCCGGCCCTAAGGTGGCCGCGCTCACGTTGTTGCTCGACTGCCTTAAGGGCGCCATCTGCGTCCTTATCGCGCGTCCGCTCATTGCCGACTTGGGCTATGGCTTCCCCGTAAGCATCATGGCGCCCGGAGCCCCCGGCGATTGGATGCTCGGCGTCATTTGCCTGGCAGCGGTGTGGGGCCATATCTTCTCGCCCTACCTCAACTTCCATGGCGGCAAGGGTATCGCCGTGGGCTTGGGTGTCATCCTCGCCTGGTACTGGCCCATCGGACTATCGCTGCTGGGCATGTTTATCGTGGCCGTTGCCATCACCAAGTTTGTGTCGGTGGGCTCGCTTGCCGCGGCCATCGGCCTTCCCATCGCCGCCTGCGCGGTCTTTCCGTACAGCAGCCTGGGCCTCAAATTCTGCATGGCGATGATCGGCATCACCGTGGTGTGGGCCCATCGCGCGAACATCAAAAAGCTCATGTGCGGTAAGGAGTCCAAGCTCTCGTTTACCAAGCGCGTCACCGAACCCGACGATAAGTAGGAGAGAGTCATGAATGTTGCGCTGATTGGCTCCGGCTCCTGGGGAACCGCCGTCGCCAGCCTTGCCGCCGTGCGAGCCGAGCGCGTGACCATGTGGGCCCACAGCGAGCAGACGGCCGCCGGCATTAACGTCGAGCACCGTAATCCTCGCTACCTAGTGGACTATGAACTACCGACCAACGTTGATGCCACGACGGATCTGACCCAGGCGCTCGACGGCGCCGAGGCCATCATCTTTGCCGTTCCTTCGACGCACCTGCGCAGCGTGTGCCACCAGGCGGCTCCCTTTATCGCCGCCAATACCCCGGCGCTCTGCCTCACCAAGGGCATTGAGCCCGAGTCCGGCCTACTCATGAGCGAGGTCATCGCCAGCGAGATCGGCAACGAGCGGCGTGTGGCGGCGCTTTCGGGCCCCAACCATGCCGAGGAAATCTGCCGCGGCGGACTTTCGGCCGCCGTCATCGCCAGCAAAGATCCGCAGGTAGGGGAGACCTTTAAGGACCTGCTCCTATCCACGGCCTTCCGCATCTACCTGTCGCAGGACATGACCGGCGTCGAGGTTTGCGGCGCTATGAAAAACGTCATCGCCATCGTGTGCGGCATCTCCGCCGGTAGCGGTGCGGGCGACAACACGCTCGCCCTCATCATGACGCGCGGCCTGGCCGAGATCAGCCGTCTGGTGCACGCCCGCGGCGGTCAAGCCATGACCTGCATGGGTCTTGCCGGCATGGGTGACCTCATCGCCACTTGCACCTCGGAGCACTCGCGCAACCGCACCTTTGGCTACGAGTTTGCCCACGGCGTGTCGCTCGACGAGTTCCAGGCGCGCACGCACATGGTGGTCGAGGGCGCCGTTGCGGCCCGCAGCGTCAGCGAGCTCGCCCGTTCACTGGGCGTAGACATTCCGCTCACCTTTGCCGTGGAGCAAACGCTCTACAACGGTGTTACTTTGGATAGGGCGCTCGAGATTCTCACCGACCGCGTCCCATCGCAAGAGTTCTACGGACTCACCGACTAGCGCAGAAAGGCTACTACCATGGGTTCCATTAAAATCGCTCCATCCGTCCTCTCGGCCGACATGGCCAACCTCAAGGGCGACCTCGACAAGATCGCCGGTGCCGACTACGTGCACTTCGACGTCATGGACGGTCACTTTACCGGCAACCTCACCTTTGGCGTTGACATCCTTAAGGCCGTCAAGCGCTCCACCGATGTACCGGTCGACGCGCACCTCATGGTGACGAACCCCGACGAGACGGTCGATTGGTACGCCGACGCCGGTGCCGACATGATCACCGTGCACTACGAGGCTTCCACGCACCTGCACCGCACGCTCACGCATCTGCAGCAGCGCGGCGTCAAGGCCGGCGTGGTGCTCAACCCCGCCACCCCCGTGTGCGTGCTCGAGAGCATCATCGACGTCGTCGATATGGTGCTGCTCATGAGCGTGAACCCGGGCTTTGGCGGCCAGAGCTTTATCCCGGGCACTCTGCATAAGCTCCACGAGCTCAAGGCCATGTGCGAGCGCCACGGCGTGTCGCCCCTGATCGAGGTCGATGGCGGTATCTCTTCCAAAAATATCGCTGAGGTTGTCAAAGCTGGCGCCAACGTGCTCGTAGCCGGCTCCGCCGTATTTAAGTCCGAAGATCCCGCCGCCGAGGTTGCACTGCTGCAGAAGTTGGGCAACGAGGCCGCACAGGAGGCATAAACCCTTATGACCGCAGGTCAAAACCGCATACCCGTGAATCTTGACTATGCCGCCTCGACGCCCATGCGCGCCGAGGCGCTCCTTGCGCAGCGCGAGTACGACGACAACGAGCTTGCCGGCGTCAACCCCAACTCGCTGCATTCGCTTGGCCGCAAGGCCGCTGCGCGTCTGGAGGCCGCACGTCGCGAGATCGCCCGCAGCTTTGGCGCACTCGTCCGCCCGTCCGAGATTGTACTGACCAACGGCGGCACCGAGGCCAACCAGCTGGCGCTCCTCGGTCTTGCCGAGGGCGCTCGGCAGCGCGACCGCAAGCGCGATCGTGTCATCGTTTCGGCCATCGAGCACGATTCGATTCTGGACAATCTGCCGCTGCTGCGTGCTGCCGGCTTTACCGTCGACCTGGTGCAGCCCTGCCGCGCGGGCTACATAGAGCCCGCTGCGCTGAGCGACTTGTTGGGCGACGACGTAGCGCTCGTGAGCATTATGGTCGCCAACAACGAGACCGGTGTGGTGCAACCCATCCGCGAGCTTGCCGCCGCCGCGCACGCCACGGGTGCCCTGTTCCACACCGATGCCATCCAGGGGTATCTGCATATTCCGCTCGATGTGCACGAGTTGGGCGTTGACGCCATGACCGTTGCCGCGCACAAGATTGGCGGCCCCGTGGCATCCGGCGCGCTCTACGTTAAGACCCGCACGCCGTTGCGCCCCCGCATCTTTGGCGGCGGGCAGGAAGCCGGTCGTCGCGCCGGCACGCAGGACCTGCGCACGCAGCTGGCTTTTGCCGCTGCCGCTTCCGCGCTGTTGCCGAATGTTGCCCAGGAGCGCTCAACGCTGCAGGCCTTATCCGACAAGCTCTACGCCACGCTTACGGCCCACCCGCGCATTCACGCCACCATGGGCGACTACGCGCAGGCCGATCGTCTGCCGGGTATGGTTTCAATCTACGTCGACGGCATGGACTCCGAGGAGCTCATCATTAAGCTCGACGCCGCCGGCTTTGAGGTTTCGGCCGGATCAGCTTGCTCGAGCGGCAACATGGACCCGAGCCACGTGCTCAGCGCCATGGGCATTGGTCGCGAGCAGGCGCTGGGCGCACTGCGCATCTCGTTTGATGACCGCGTGAATCCTGTCGACCTGGATGAGTTCGCCCAGACGCTGCTCTCGATCGTAGGTGCCGCATGATCCTATCCGAGCTTGAACGTGCGCTGCTGGCGCGCTACCCCAAAGCGGACGCCGAGGGCTGGGATCATGTAGGGCTATCTGTGGGAGATCCCGCTGCCGAGATCACCAGTGTTGCCTGCGCACTCGACGCGACCGAGGATAACGTGCACCGCGCTCTCGAGGCCGGCGCCAACGTGCTGCTGACGCATCATCCCATCTATATCAAGGCTCCCGAGGCGTTTTGCCCGGCGGATGTATCGCGTCCCCAATGCAGCGCTGCGTTGTACGAGGCAGCTCGTTGCGGCGTGAGCATCATCTCGCTTCACACCAACCTGGACCGATCGCACGAAGCGCGCGTTCGCCTGAGTGAGTTGTTGGGCGCTGAGCCCATGAGCTCGCTGGAGCACGTGGACGACCCCGAGGCCACCGGCCTGGGCGCGCTTGCGACGCTCAACGACCCGTGCACGCTGCGCGATCTTGCCGCCCGTGCTACTACGGCCTTCGGCAGCGACCCGCGTGTGTGGGGCGAAGCCGAGCACGCATGCCGTACCGTCGCTATTTTGGGCGGCTCCCTGGGAGACTTTGGAGAGCTCGCCATCGCCGCGGGCGCAGATGTCATCGTAACCGGCGAGGCGGGCTACCACGTGGCGCAAGACCTTGCCTTGCGCGGGCTGCCGGTGATCTTGCTCGGCCACGACCGCTCCGAAGAGCCGTTCGTTGATATATTGATGAACTCTGCAGTTGACGCCGGGGTCGACCCCCGTCATGCGATTAAAATACTGAACCCTTGCCAATGGTGGACTGTGACAAAAGGAGAGAACTTATGAGCGCCGGCGCTACGCTACTCAAGCTGCAACAGATCGATTTGGAGCTCGCCCGCAACAAGAGCGAACTTGCCAATATGCCGGAGCTCAAGGAGCTCGCTTCCAAGCGCAAGACCTATGTGAAGCTCAAGTCCGAGATGACCAAGCTCTACGCCCAGCGCAAGGATCTGGACATTGAGCTCGACGATCTCAACACCACCGAGATTCAGACCAACAACGCCATCGAGGCCGCCAAGAAGCGCCACGTGGACGGCTCCGACTACCGCGAGGTTCAGGACCTGGAGAACGAGCTCGCCACCCTGGCCAAGCGCTTGGACAAGATCGAGCACACCCGCAAGGACGTCGTCGTCGCCCATAAGGAAGCGCTTGACCGAGAGGCTCGCGCGCAGGCCATCATCGCCAAGTTCGAGGAGGGCGTGAAGGCCGATACCAAGGCTGCCCGCGCCAAGGCTGCCAATCTGCAGGCTCAGATCGATGCCGCCACCAAGGAGCGCACCGCGCTTGCCGCCACGCTGCCGACCGACGTGCTCACCGATTACGAACGTCTGCTCAAGCAGTTCCGCGGCCTGGCCGTCGAGACCATCAAGGGCAACATCCCCACGGTCTGCCACACCGCGCTGCAGGCATCGTCCATGAGCGACCTCAACCACGACGGTAGCGAGATTACGCACTGCCCGTACTGCCACCGCCTGCTGGTGCTCCCGAGCAAGGAAGCTTAAACGATGGCGGCACCCAACAATTCAATGCAACTTGAGGGAAAAACGATCCTGCTGGGCATTACCGGCGGGATCGCCGCCTATAAGTCGTGCAATATCGTGCGCCTGCTCCAAAAGCGCGGCGCGCACGTCAAGGTCGTCATGAGCGAGCATGCCACTGAGTTTGTGGGGCCGCTCACCTTCCGCGCGCTCACCAATGAGCCGGTCGCGGTTGGGCTATTCGACGACCCGTCTGACCCCATCCACCATATCTCGCTGGCGCAGGAGCCCGACTTGGTGGTCGTGGCGCCCGCGACGGCCAATATCATCGCCAAGATGGCCAACGGCATCGCCGATGACCTCATCTCCACAACGTTGCTTGCGACACCGCGGCCCGTCGTTATCGCGCCGGCCATGAACAATGGCATGTGGAAGGCGTCGGCCACGCAGGCCAATATGGCCACGCTGTGCGAGCGCGGCGTCCACGTGGTGGGACCCGGCAGTGGCTACCTTGCCTGCGGCGACGTGGACACGGGGCGCATGAGCGAACCCGAGGACATCGTCGAGGCCGTCTGCGAGGTGCTCAATCCCGTGCAACAAGACCTGGCGGGCAAGCGCATCGTCATTACCGCCGGCCCCACGCATGAGCCGATTGACCCCGTGCGCTTCATTGGCAACCGTTCTTCGGGCAAGATGGGTATCGCCCTGGCGGGGGAGGCCGCACGTCGCGGTGCCGCCGTCACGCTCGTGCTGGGACCGACATCGCTCGACGTTCCCCACGGCGTGGAGTGCGTGCGCGTGCAGACCGCCGCTGAAATGCTGAAGGCAGCGCTCAGCGCCTTTCAGACGGCCGATGTGGCCATTTGTGCGGCCGCTGTCGCCGACTACACCCCCGTATCCCCTGCGGACCATAAGCTCAAAAAGGCCAACGAGCGCTTGGATCGCATCAAACTGGTCGAGACGGTCGATATTTTGGCTGAGCTTTCGCGCCAGAAGGGGGAGCGGTGCGTGATCGGCTTTGCGGCCGAGACCGATAACGTCCTGGAGTACGCACAGCGAAAGCTCGACCGCAAGGGTTGCGATGCCATTATCGCCAACGATGTCTCACGCGCCGATTCGGGCTTTGGAACCGATACCAACAAGGCCTGGATTGTGAGCACAACGGGTACGCAAGAACTTCCCGTTCTAACAAAACCCCAGCTCGCAGATACAATTTTGGACTTGCTTCAAAATTTGTAAAAAAGTTCTTGCACAAGTCTAAAGTTTCGGGTTAATATACTCCCTGTTGCGAGCGAGAGCAGAGCAACAAACAAAAGCTTCGGGACGTGGCGCAGCTTGGTAGCGCACTTGACTGGGGGTCAAGGGGTCGCTGGTTCGAATCCAGTCGTCCCGACCAGAAGTTTGCAGGTCAGGCACCTAGTGCCTGACCTTTTTTGTTTTAAGCAATTGCTTAATTTTGATTAATCAACAGGGTGCCAAAAATCTACCTGCGCGATAATCGCCTTTTGCGGCTGCTTGCGCGTTTTGCACACGCTTGAGCCGATTTATTAACGCGATATGAATCTACATACGCGTAGCTGGTATGCAGCCGAGTACAGGCTGTATTTATCGCGGCGATTAACACAGATATAGCGACTATAACGGACAAGCGTGTCGCTGTATTTATTCCAGTAGTTCACTTGATCGGTGGACAAGTGGGCCGTTGCAACGAAACGCCAAGCGGGATGGGCTCTATACGAGGACGCCGCAGGGTAATGGCGGGGGAGTGCGGCGGGCGCTCTGAGAGCCGCTGTGTGACCCCATGTCTCCTTAACTCGATAATTTGTGTTTCAAGCCACGAATCGGTCGAGCAATTGCCAAAAGAAAGGCCCATGCAGGATTGCACGGGCCTTACATCAGATCAAATTTGAGCTAGAAGCACCAAATGGGGCAGACGCAACACCATCTCGTCGCGGCCTCGGCGAGCGACATATCGCAGTCGAGGTAGACATCGAGGAAATCGTCAGATCCCGCACAGGGGGACCGCGATGGTGACCACCGCGCCGCCCGAGGGGCTGTTGGCGAGCAAGACGGAGCCCCCGTGGGCGCTCGCGGCCTCGGAGGCGACGTGGAGGCCGAGCCCGTAGTGGCGGCCTCCGTCGCGCGAGGAGCGGGACGAGTCGTCTGTGAAGAGGCGCTCGCAGCCGCGTTCGAGGGCGGCGGGAGAAAAGCCCGGTCCGTCGTCGGCCACCTCGATGACGAGGTGTCCGCCCGCGACGTCGCAGGAGACCGCCACGCGCGAGCGCGCGTGCTCGGCGGCGTTGGCCACGAGGTTCGCGGCGGCTCGCGCCAGGGCGGTTCGGTCGAGTAGGGCCTCGGGCGCGCCCGCGACAGCGGGGCCCGTGGCCGCGTTGAGCGTCACGCCTCGCGCCCGGGCGATCTGGGCGGCCTCGGCGAGGACCTGTTCGCAGAGCTCGGCCGGCCGCATGGGGGCCCTCTCCGCCCCGCCGGACCCGCGCGAGGCCTCGATGAGCAGGCGCACGTAGTCGTCGAGCCTTTCGACACTGCCGGCTATGTCGCTCGCGGCGGCCGCGAGGTCGGCGTCTTTCTCGTCTTCCAGCTCCTCCGCCACGAAGTCGGCGTTGGCGCGCAGCACAGTAAGCGGCGTCTTGAGGTCGTGGGCGATCGACGTCATCTGCTCGCGCTGCCCCCGCTCCGCGGCCCAGCGGGCCTCGAGCGACTCGGCGAGGGAGGCCCGCATGGCGTCCATCGCGGCGAGGACGTCGTTCACCTCGCGCACATTGGTGCTGCCGACCGCGAAGTCGAGCTCTCCCGCGCCGACGCGCCCCGCCGCCTCCGCGAGCGGCGCCATCTTGCGCGAGATCACGCGGCTCGCACGACGCGCCACGAGCGCGAGCGCGAGCGCGCTTCCCACAGCGGCGCCGACGAGCATGAGGTTCTGCGGGTTGGGAAGCAGGCTGGCGAGATCGCGCGAGACCCACTGCGGCAGGTACTCGCTGACGAGTGCGCAGGCCCCGCCGCCCTTGAGCGGGAACGCAGCGTAGGTGAAGCCCGAGCCCCCGCCCTCGATCTCCACTGTGCCCGGATCCGCGGCGAGTGCCGTACTGGCCATTTCCGTCGCATCCTCGAGCCGCGTGCCCTCGAGGTCTGTCATCAGCACGTATCCGTCCTTGTTCAGGATGAGGTAGCGGTAGGCCGTCGGCACGTCCTGCTGCCCGCAGACGCCGTCGCGTGCCAGGCCCTCCGCGACCTCGCGCGCATTGGCCGGCCCCCAGCTTGCCTCGTAGACGAAGCCCGCGCTGATCGCCACGGAGAGCACCATGAACGAGGCGAGCCACGCCGTGGCGACCGCCGCGAACGCGTAGGCGAAGTAGCGCGCGATGACGAAGGAGAGCGGCATGCCCCCGCGACCTCGCGCTCCGATCTTCAGAGCTGCCACTTGTACCCCATCCCCCAGACGGTCGCGATCGGATCGGCGCCGGCCTCGGAGAGTTTCCTCCGGGCGCGGCTGACCTGCATGGATATGGCCGCGTCGTCGGCGTCGCTCTCCCAGCCGAGCACCGCCTCGCGTATCTGCGCGCGGCTCATGACCTGCCCGGGGTGGCGGGCGAGGTACTCGCAGATGGCGTACTCGGTGGGCGTGAGCGGCACGGCCTCGCCGCCCACGGCGAGGCCGCGCGCCCCGAGGTCGATCCGCACCTCCCCGAAGGAGAGGGCGTGCGAGCGCGGCCGGCGCTCACGGCGTAGATGGGCCGCGACCTTGGCGCGCAGTTCCGCGGCCCCGAAGGGCTTGCGGACGTAGTCGTCGGCGCCCAGGCCGTAGGCGGCCACGGCATCCTCCTCAGCCACGCGCGCGGTCAGGAAGACGATGGGGCCGTCGAAGTCCGGGCGTATCTGCCGCACGAGCTCGAAGCCGTCAAGCCCCGGCATCATGACGTCGCAGAGCACGAGGTCGAAGCGCGAGAGGTCCATCCCCGGGACCGCCGTCGGGTCCGCCGCCCTGACGACCTCATGGCCGTCGCGGCCGAGGACGCGCGCGAGCGCATCGAGGATCGCCCGTTCATCATCCACTGCCAGTATCCTCGCCATGTTGACCTCCTGAAACTCTCGTCGGAATTGTACTAGCGCCGCGCTCAGCGGTCCAGAGCCCTGCGCGCAGCCGCGGGCGCCCACATGGCGATCTCAGGGTTGGGCAGCACGCGGTCTGCGATCGAGCGCAGCGCCGACCCCCAGCCGGCGTCGAGCAGGGCATTCCCGCCCAGAAGGAGCGCTGCGGAGAGGAGGGCGAGCATGGCGGCGAGCGGCCTCCTACGCATCTGCCCTCCCGTCCTCGAAGCGGCAGAACCAGGCGAGAAGGACGGCGTCGGCTGCCAGGGTGAGCACGAGGCCAGCGAGCGCAGTCGTGAGGAGTGGGCCCGCCGCGCGTACGGCGTCGATGAAGGCCTCAACCCCGAGCGACCCCAGGCGCGCGGGCCAGGCGAGCGGCACCCAGCTCAGGGGCGTCGCCAGGGCACCGGTGAGCTCGCCGGTCATGAGGCCGTGCGCAAGTCCGCCCACCGAGAAGAACGCGAGGAGCGTCCCCGCCGCGCCGCCGCCGATGGCGGCGTTGCGGCCGAGGCGCAGGGCCACGCCGAGCCCCAGCGCGTAGAGGGGCAAGCTGCCCAGCACGATGCCCGCCCAGGCGGCCGCAAGCGGAGCGGGCCCGAGCGGCAGGCGTCCGGCGACGGCGAGCGCGCCCCCGAACACGCTGAGCGCCACGGCCAGCGCGCCCGCGCCGAGCGCCGCAAGGGCGAGCAGCTTCGCCGCGACGGCGCGCCCTCGCGAGGGGACCGCCGTGAGGTTGGTGAGGCGCCCGGCAGCGCGCTCCTCGTCCACGGCGAGCCCGCAGACGATGGCGGACATGAGCGGCATGAGGGCGCCGAGGAACTGGGCGTAGGCGTCCGCGCCCAGCGCCGGGTCCCATCGGGTTACGGAGAAGTACTCGCCGCAGGCAAGACCGGCTGCCAGGCCGCAGGCGAGGTGCACCGCCGAGAGCGGGGAGCGCGCCAGGCGCAGGGCCTCGGAGAGCAGGGCCCGCGAGAGAGTCATGCGCGGCGTCGGGTCGGAGAGTCGTGTCATGGCCATCACCTCTCCTCGGAGCGCGCGAACCAGGCAGCGCCCGCCGCCGTGAGCGCGGCGAACGCGAGCGCGCAGACCGCAAGGCCCGCCAGCGTGAGCATGCCGTCCGCCGCGAGCGCCCCGCCGAGCGCCATGTCCGCCGCGAGCGGCTCGCCGCTCGGCAGCACGGGGATGAAGCTCGTGGGGATGACCATGTTCGCCGACGGCGGAAAGAGCTGCGGCAGCGGCACCAACGACCAGGCGAACCCACCTACGAGTTGCGCGGCGAGCGGGCAGAAGATGCCCGCGAGCATGCCGAGCCGCGCCGTGAGGAAGAGCCCTGCGGGGATCATCCACGCCGCGGTCACCGTGTTGGCGAGCGCGCAGAGGAGCATCGTGAGCGTGCCCGCGGCCGTGAGACCCTGCGAGGAGAACGCCGATCCCGCGAGGTAGATGCCAAAGACCACGAGGTTCGAGAGCGTGCAAAGAGCGAGGCACCAGAGCGCCTTGGCCCACCAGGCTCGCCCGAGCGGGAAGCCCAGGCCCAGAAGCCCCCGCATCCGCGTGCGAGCGTCCGCCCGCGCGACGCACGCCACCACAAGCGATAGAGACACGGGCAGGAAGAGCGCGTACCAGTAGTTCCACGCGCTAAAGATCTGCACGCCCCGGTAGGGCATCGCGCCGAGCAGCGGCATCGGCAGCGCCATGAGCACGGCCAGGCGAACCGGTGCCGCGTGGCGCGACTTCAGGGCCTCGGCGCGCAGGCCCGCGAGCAGGCCGCCTTTCTCGCCCGTCATGCCGCCACCTCCCCGCGCGCTCGTCGCCCTTCCCGGCAGAAGCTCATGAAGAGTTCCTCGAGGTCCTGCCCGGGACGAAGCGCATCCTCGTAGGCGAGGCGCCCCCCGCAGATGATGCCGATGGTGTCCGCCATCTGCTGCACCTCGGAGAGGATGTGGCTCGAGACGATCACCGTCGTACCCGCCGCCGCGAAGCCGCGGATCTGGTCGCGCAGCTCCTCGATGCCGATGGGGTCGAGGCCGTTGGTGGGCTCGTCGAGCACGAGCAGGCGTGGCCGGGCGATCAGCGCCAGTGCGAGCCCCAGGCGCTGCCGCATGCCCATCGAGAAGCGCCCGGCGCGCTTCTTCCCGGTGTCCGCGAGGTCCACGGCGGCGAGCACCTCATCTATGCGGCTCTCGGGAAGGCCCAGCAGCGTGGTGCGCACGCGCAGGTTCTCGCGCGCGGTGAGGTTGGGGTAGAGCGGCGCCTCCTCGATGAGGCTGCCGATTGCGTAGAGGTCCTCGCGGCGCCAGGCGTGCCCGGCAAAGAGGATCTCCCCGGCCGTCGGCCGCAGCATCCCGCAGATCATCTTGAGCGTTGTCGACTTGCCGGCGCCGTTGGGACCGAGCAGCCCGTACACCTCGCCCTCGCGGATATGAAGGCTCACATCGGCCACGGCGTCCTGCGCCTGGTCGCCGCGGCCGAAGCGCTTGGTGAGCCCACGCGTCTCGAGCATGTAACCCATGGGTTTATCCTTTCTCTTCCGGGAGCGCGGGCCGAGTCACCGTGCCCGCGCGCCTTACCTTTCGGGTTCACCATCCATGGTGGGGCGCGTTTCTAACGAAGCCATAACGGCCGTTGGGTTCTTTTGGCGCCAACCCTTCTCGACCCGCACATCATGATTAATTTGCTTAAGGCAACAACTTTCCCGATCGATGTAATCACCGAATCAAAACGTGTACATCACCCTCCAAAACCGACATTTTTCGGCATGTTTGGAGGCTGATGTACACGAATGTGAAATCCACCGCCGCCCAAAAGCGCCTTCCTCATGTCTGGACTCTCTATGCTTACGCTGGATAGACATCGCCGGAACGGGTATAGTAGCGAAAGTTTTGTCGTTAACCAGCGGGGGAGTCCTGTGGGCATCAAAAAGAAGATCAAAAAGGAGCTTATCGGCACTTCCGATTACCCGTCGAATAAGATCTTTACGATCTCCAATTTCATCACCTTTACGCGCCTGATCCTCACCCTGGTATTTCTGTACCTGTTTGTGACGGATAACAACCGCGTCATCGCCATCGTTATCTACGCCGTTGCCGCCTCCACCGATTGGATGGACGGTCAGATCGCCCGCATGACTAAGACGGTCTCGTGGCTCGGCAAGGTCATGGATCCCATTTGCGACCGTGCGCTGCTGTTCACCGGCGTACTTGGCCTGGTGGTCCGCGGAGAGCTGCCCATCTGGGTCTGCGCGCTCATTATTGGCCGCGACATCTATCTGGGCATCGGCACGCTTATCGTGCGTCATTATCACCGTCGCCCCATCGATGTCGTCTTTCCCGGAAAGATTGCCACTGCGCTGCTCATGACCGGCTTCTCGCTCATGCTGCTCGGGTTCCCCGTTGTTGACGGCCTGCACCTTTTACCTTCAACCCTCACGGCCTTCCCTGGTCTTAACGGAAGCTCGGTGCCCCTCGGCATCTTCTTTGTGTATGGCGGTGTGATCTTCTCCATGCTCACCGCTGTCATCTACTCCATTAAGGGCTGTGTAGCCATTAAACAGGCTCTCGCGCATCCCGAGGACGAGGACATCGACTTTCTTAACCCCGAAATCGAAGACTGATTCGTTGGGGTATGATTACGTACGGTTCATTATTTGCGGCACGTCCGCGATAAGTTAGGGGTTGTCATGGACAACATGGTTAACAATATGCCTCAGAATGATAAGACTGCTGACACTACCTGCGTATTCCGCGTGCCTTCAAGCGACGTCACCGTTCCCGACCTCATGGCCAACGTGCGCATCACCGCCCCCGTTCTGTCCATCGTCAAGGGTCCGCAGACTGGTGCCGCCTTTGAGCTCGAGGACGACGTGACCACCATCGGCCGCGATCCTGCGAACGGCATCTTCCTCAATGACATGACCGTTTCGCGCAGCCACGCGCGCATTATCCGCGAGGGCCTCGGCGCTCGCATCGAGGACTTGGGCTCGCTCAATGGCACCTGGGTCGACGGTGCCATCGTCAATGCAGCCCCGCTGCACGACGGTTCTTCCGTCCAGATCGGTACGTTTACGCTCATCTACCACGAGAGCACGCCGGAGCGCATCGAAACCGGTGAGTAGGGCATGGCCGAACGCAACTATCTGAGTATCGGCCAAGTCGTCAACCTACTTCGAGGCGCATACCCCGATCTTTCGAACTCAAAAATTAGATTTCTAGAAGATGAGGGGCTCATTACCCCTCATCGTACGCCTAAGGGATACCGTCAATACTCTAAGGAGGACGTTGATCGCCTGGAGGTCATCCTGCATTTGCAGAAGACCCGCTACATGCCGCTCAACGTGATTAAGCAGCGCTTGGAAAACGCCACGGACCTGTCAACGCTCGCTTACGAGGTGGGCTTGCTGTCCGATGTTCCGCTCAAGACGGAGCCCAAGGAGACTAAGCAAAAGCTGCATCCCATTGAGACCATTCCCGATATGCTGGGCGTCGAGATTTCGTTTATCCGCTCGCTCGCCGAGAACGACCTCATTCGCATCATCAAGAGTCCGCAGAATCGTGAGCTCGTCGATGGTCGCGATTTTCCAATCATCCGCTACTGCTCCGAGCTGTCACGCTTCCATATCGAGCCCCGCAACCTGCGTCAGTACGTGTCTTCCGCCAACCGCGAGTCCTCGATGTTTGAGCAGGTGCTCGTGAGCATGCTCGGAATGGATACCTCCGATGACGAGCGCGACGCCAAGCTCGAACGTGCGTTTAAGAAGCTTCACGACCTGACCGAGGGTGTGCACACTGCGCTGCTCAAGAACCGCGTTTTTGAGTCTCTCAATGCCGTGGTCGAGGACGCCGACATCGATGCACTCGATGAGGAAATCACTCGCTCCGAGTCCACCAAAGCCAAAAACGAAGAGATAGCCACGCCGGCTTCGCACGAGGATTCTCTCGTAAAGCCGCTCAAGGTCGTCGCCCCTTCGCACTCCGGTACCGCCACGGCGGGCAAATAACCGCTGCCGAAATTTCGGCAACCCATTGAAAGGTCATGCAATGTACGACTTCGAATCTCAAATCGTCGACATCCCCGACTATCCCGAGCCCGGAGTCATCTTTAAAGACATCACGCCGCTCTTTGGCAATCCCGAGGCGCTCAAAGCCATGACCGATACCCTCGCCGAGCACTTTGCCGGCATGGGAATCACCAAGGTCGTGGGTCCCGAGGCTCGCGGCTTTATGGTTGGCGTACCGGTGGCTGTAGCCCTTGGCGCCGGCTTTGTTCCCGCACGTAAACCGGGCAAGCTGCCGCGCGAGACCGTAAGCCAGAGCTACGAGCTCGAGTACGGCACCGATTCAATTGAGATCCATGCCGACGCTATCAGCTCTAAAGATACCGTGTTAATTCTGGACGACTTGGTCGCG
>CAUHFS010000049.1 GCA_959605475.1 uncultured Collinsella sp.
TCGACCGGGCCGCGCGGCAAGGAGATATATTGCCAGACCGGAGGGCCCCCGCGGGTGGGAATCGCGCACTCCATATTTTGTTCACAAATGAATAGAACCCTCAGTTGCTTCGCTGAGGCCGTATTCGAAGCAGCAGCTTCTGATATTGGCGATGACCAGCTGGTTTATAGGTGTTAAGGCATCGGTCATCTCTGGAGCGCCACTTTACTCCAAAAGCATCAGCTATTTGTTTCCCGTCGGTAAAAGGCAGGTTTTGTTCGCCAAGCGTTCTTATATATAGAGAAGTTCGGGTTCGAACCCGTGCACCGGCAACAAAAAAGCGACCAACCGGAGTCGATCGCTTTCTATTCTATGCTGGAGCATCTAGAGGGTGTTTCCGAACTCATTTTCTCGCTGCCATTCATGCTTTCGAAGCATCGTTCGACCTCCGCAGCCTCATGTTTTGAGGATCCGCCGTGTTTATCACTGTTATTAATGAGTGTGTGGAAGTGACCCTCATACAGATACGTCGATCCGCCGGAGAACTGAGAAGCATCTTTCTGCAGCCCTCGTTGTCTATCCTCACATCTCTCAGGTCTTCCGGAAATTCACAAGCAGTCTTAGGGTCAATTTGTTTCTGCTTTCAGAGATTTGTTTGAGAGTTTTTAAAGACAGTTCAAAACAATAAGTGAGACACCATAAAGCAGAGCAAGATGTGCCGGATAGAAAATGTAGAAGAAATATTTCAGCTTCAGCCCTCGCTTGCCATTATAAAGATTGATGAGCAGCAACGAAACGACCGCGGCGGCAACATCAGGATTAAATACATTAGCTGTAGCAAACTCAAATCCGCCGCCAACTATATGGCACGACGAAAGGAGCACTGCGCATACTGCAGCAAAGAACATCTTGGCCTTGCTGTCGTGGAATAAATAGAACGCAGCCACAAGCAGAATGCCATACACGCCGCCATCTAGTTTAGTGTATTCAGCTGCCAGTGCTGTCAAAACAATCAGAGCAATTTCTGCGATGTGCCTCTTCCATTTTGAAAGACTTTGTATCTTTTCCAGAATAATCAAAAAGACCAAGGAAAGCAGGAGCTCACACATAACATTTTGTTGCCGAAGGTCAAATAGCTGCCCGGTTTGAACGAAATCGTATATGGTCTCCGCAATGATTGCGAAGACAAGCATATTTCGCAGGTACTTCTTTATGTCATGAGTATGCAAAAATCCCTCAACTATCAAAAAGCAAAATAAGGGAAATGCAATTCTGCCAAGAACATGAAGCACATCCGAAGCCTCGCTTAGAATCGCCCATTGTTCGTCTGATATCTGATTGTACGATGCGTGAGTCATGATTCCATTGGTCAGGACGATCCTGCTTACATGATCGAGAACCATCGAGATGGCCGCTATTATCTTTAATGTGCTGCCGCTAATTCCGTATCTATCTGTTTTCATTTCGTTTTCCTTCCTTTGGGCGGGCCGTCAGGGGTTCAGCCTGCTCCGCAGGCGGTCGCTGCGGCGCTTTCGCGCCTTGCGCGCTGCGCTGGCAAACGCTCACGCGTTTACTCAGCTCCACGCCCCGACGGGTTCGAACCCGTGACGCGGCAACAAAAAAGCGGCCGGCATCCGCCAGTCGCTTTTCTATTCTATGGTGGGCCGTCAGGGGTTCGAACCCTGGACCTTGGGATTAAAAGTCCCCTGCTCTGCCAGCTGAGCTAACGGCCCGCGGGTGGCATTGTACCACGGTCTGGGACTATTCCCAACTCCATTGGCCGTTCTGGAAAATCACAACTTCACATCCATCAGGCGTAATGCCCGTAATATCGATGTCGTCCGTGCCGATCATAAAATCGACGTGCGTGCTCGAGACGTTAACGCCATGCTCCAGGAGCTCCTCCTTGGACATGTCATACCCACCCTCGATGCATTCGGGGAAACCGACACCTAGCGCGAGATGGCAGCTAGCGTTCTCGTCATAGAGCGTATCGTAGAACAGAACACCACTTTCGCGGATCGGCGTGTTCTTGGAAATGAGCGCGACCTCTCCCAGGTGAGCAGCGCCCTCGTCAGTATCGATGATACTTGCGAGCGTTGCCTTGCCCACGCGGGCGTCGTAGTCCACCACGCGGCCGCCCTCGAATTTAATCCAAAAATCGTCGACTTTATTGCCGTGGTGAATGAGCGGCATGGCCGAGTACACGATACCGTCGGCGCGCATGCGATCGGGCGAAGTGAAGACTTCCTCGGTGGGAATGTTGGGGAAGAAGGGGTGCCCATCGGGCGTCTTGCCCTTGCCGCCGGCCCACTCGTGACCTTTCGTCATGCCAATCGTCAGATCGGTTCCATTTGCCGCGGTGTAATGCAGGTAGTCGAAACGATTGTCGTTCAGGAAACGCAGGTTCTTTTCGAATGCGGCGTCATGGAGTTCCCAGTCACTCTCTGGGTCCTGGCCATCGGCGCGAGCGGTGTGCAGAATCGCATTCCACAGCTTATAGATTGCAACCTCATCGGCGTCTCCCGGGAACACCTCGCGCGCCCAAGCCACGACCGGAGCGCCGGCGATGCACCACGGATTGATGTTGTAATCCAGCCCACGGCGGAAAACTTTGCACTGCGTATTCCTCGCCTTGGATGCCGCGGCCGGCTTGGCTGGATCGATGCCCTTGAGGGCCGCAGGATCCGCACCCTCGATAAAGACAAAGCAGGCACCATCCTGGGCCAAGGAATCCAGCTGCATGCGCTTCCACTCGGGTGTCTGCTCAAAATAGCTTTTCTCGACATGCTCGTACGTGAGCCTCGTCACGGCATCATCGGCCCAAATGACCGTCACGTGGCCGGCGCCGGCAGCATAGGCCTCCGCGACCACCACGCGCGCAAACGGCGCGCACTCGACCGGAGACTGAACGACGACCTCCTGGCCGGGCTTGACGTTTACGCCCTTGCGGACGACCAGGCGCGCGTAGTTTTTAATCTTGGGCTCCAGGGCCTTCATGCCCTCCAGAGCCTCTTCGACCGTCAGGGCAGCTCGAATCATGTGCCACTCCATCTATCTATAGAACAGTAAAAAGGCGCGCCGCAAAAACGACGCGCCTTATATCTTAGCGATATGTATGGATACAAACGCTACTTCTTCTTGGAGTCCTTCTTGTCCTCCTCGGCAGCCGAGCGTTCGATAAGAGCGTTGAGCTTGTTCTCGGACATGCCCTCGGCCTGCGTGCGGTACATGTTGCGCAGGGGACGAATACGAACGAAGTCGTAGATAAAATCACCCAGAATGATGACATAGGACAAAACGATGCCGACCATCTGGACGGGACTGGACACCGTGCCGCCGGGAGCGAAGTAGAGCGAAGCCCAAATTGCCACGACGAGTACCATGCCGATGGCGAGCACGGCCCACCAGATACGACGGCGCTTGGTGTAGTCCTCGTCCTGCTTGAGGAGAATATTCGACACCGTGTAGATACGATCCTCGTGAGCACGCTGTTTGGCCTTGCGGGCGCGCTTCTCCTCCTTGGAAAGGCCTTCCAGGTTTTCACCCTTCTCGAGCTCTTTGCGGCGAGCTTTAGACGAAGCCGGCACGACGCGAACGGAGCTCGCTGCCTGGCGGGCGGGTTTAGCAGATGCGGCGGACTTGCGCGCAACCCCGGTAACCTCGTGGGATTGCGTGCGCTTGTTCGTGGCGCTACGGGTACTCACTTATGCGTTCTCCTTCATGCTTGTGAACTGGGAGCCCGTGATGATCTGGAAGGCCTCTCGATAGCGCTCGGACGTGCCATCGATGACCTCGGCGGGCAGGTGCGGGGTCTCCCCCGTCATATCCCAGTTGGCCTTGAGCCAATTGCGGACGAATTGCTTGTCGTAGCTGGGCTGAATCTTGCCCTCCTCGTAGCTGGCGGCAGGCCAGAAACGGCTGGAGTCGGGCGTGAGGCACTCGTCGATCAGCGTAACCTTGCCATCGATGACACCGAACTCGAACTTGGTGTCGGCGATGATGATGCCACGGGTCGCTGCATACTCGGCAGCAGCCTTGTAAATCTTGAGGGACAGGTCGCGAATCTGCGCGGCGATGTCCTCACCCACGATCTCGCAGCAACGCTCGAACGAAATGTTCTCGTCGTGGTCGCCGATCTCGGCCTTCGTGGACGGCGTGAACAGCGGCTCGGGAAGCTTGGAGGCCTCGGTCAGACCCTCGGGCAGCTGAATGCCGCAGACGGTGCCGTTCTCGTCATAGGTCTTCTTGCCCGAACCGGTCAGATAGCCGCGGACGATGCACTCGATAGGAATCGTCTGGGCCTTCTTGACCAGCATGGCGCGGCCTGCGAGGTAGTCACGATACTCGGCAAACTCCTCGGGGAAATCCGCCGGATCGATGGAAACGAGGTGATTGGGAACGATATCGGCAAACTTATCGAACCAGAATGCCGAGATGCGGTTGAGCACCTCTCCCTTAAACGGAATCTCGTCGGGAAGAATGAAGTCGAACGCAGAAATGCGGTCGGTGGCGACCATCAGCAGGTTTTCACCGGCATCGTAGATATCACGAACCTTGCCACGGGAATCCGGACGACGCTCCATCGTTGTCACGTGAGTCACTCCTTACCAAAATACGACAGTAATGCGGGTTCTTTCCCGCACGTTTTCGCAAACTCGGAACGGCAGGGACGAAACCCCTCCTTCACCGAGTAGCGAAAAGCTAGTGCTCCATTGTAGTAGATGCCGCGTCCGCCGTGTGCTCGCGAGGCAGATGAATCGTAAAAGTCGTACCCTTTCCAAGCTCCGACTCCACGGATATGTAGCCGTGATGACGCTCGACAATCTGCTTGGTCACGGCGAGGCCCACGCCCAGGCCACCCGCCTCGCGGGCGCGACTGGCGTCGGCACGCCAAAAACGTCCGAAGATGCGCGACAAATCATCCTTGGCGATACCGATGCCCGTATCCGAAACCGCGATATCGACGTGCTTGCGGTCGCTGAGCACCGACACCACGACCCAACCCCCCTCGGGGGTATAGCGCATGGCGTTACTCAAGAGGTTGATGACGCATTGCGTGATCATGTCGGGATCTGCCTCGACAACGTCATCGTGGCCCTGCGTCTCATCTGCAAAGCGCAAACGCAGGTCACGGTCGGCAAACAGGCGCTCCTGGCCATTCACAATCGAACGCACAAACGGCACCATATCCACCGGCTCCAGGTTGAGCGGCGCGGTACTGTTTTCCATGCGCGACAGGTCGAGCATCTGCTGCACCAGACGGGCCAGACGACGCGTCTCGGAAGCGACCGTCTCCAGATGCTCGTCGTCGGTGGGATACACGCCGTCCTGCATGGCCTCGACCGTTGCAAGCATGGCCATGAGCGGCGTACGCAGCTCGTGGGCAACATCAGAGGTTAGGCGCTTCTCGTGCTTCATATCCTTTTCGAGTGAGGTGGCCATCTCATCGAAGGTCTCTCCCAGCTGATCGATCTCATCATCGCCGCGCAAGCCCGTACGAGCGGACAGGTCTCCATCGCGAATCTGCTTGGCGGTGCTGGTAATACGATGAATCGGCTTGGTGAGCATGCGCGACATGAGCGCTCCGATAACGACCGAGATGCAGACGGCCACAACCGCGGCAAGGGCCATGGCGTTAAAGGTCTTCTCTCTGAATGCTGAGTCTGCCCTGGTGAGCAGGGCATCGGAGCCAATCGCCCACAATTTGACCTGACCCACGTGCTCGCCGGAGGACGTCACGATCTCAACGTTGGCAACACTATTGGAATCGGTGGGAGCAGACGAGACTGGGCTGTGCGACGCCTTCTTTCCGCTCGTACCGTCGGTTGTCGCCTGATTATCGCGTACATCGGCAGTAGCGCTTGCCGAGGGCCACGAGTCGTCGTAGACGATGACGCCCTTTTTATTGACAACCTGCATACCAAGATCGTCGGACACCAAACTCGATGTCGCGACCGTACGCAGCTCCCCCGCGGTCCAAGAACCATTTTCCTCATATGACGTTGCCAACTTTTCGGCAGCGGAATTGGCGATTTCGACAATATTGGAGCGCGTGTAATCCGTAAAAACCGTGCCCCATACAACGGAGACTACGCCCACCAGCACCAATACCGTCATGAGCGATGTCAGGGCAAAAGCCAGGGCCATGCGCGAGGGATAGCTCATCGTTGGCCGTGAATCGGAACGAGGCGTGTTCCAACTAGCCTTGGAACCCGCCTCGTTCTCCTGCTTATGCTTTTGCCCGATTTCAAAGCGCGCAGGTGTCATATGTGATTTCCTTTATTTCTCGTCCGACTTATCGGTCTTGGTCGGAGCCTCGAAGCGGTAGCCGACACCATGGACGGTGTAGAGCCACTTGGGCTTCTTGGGGTCGTCGCCCAGCTTGGCGCGAAGGTTCTTCACGTGGCTGTCGATGGTGCGCTCGTAACCCTCAAAGTCGTAGCCGAGCACCTTCTCGACCAGCTCCATGCGGTTGTAGACGCGGCCGGGGTGACGGGCAAGCGTGGTAAGCAGCTTGAACTCGGAAGCCGTCAGGTCGACTTCCTTGCCCTCGACCAAAATCTTGTGGCCCGAGATGTCGATGACCAGATCGCCAAAGTCGAGCACCTCGACGGCCGGCTCATCGGCCTGGTGGGCACGGCGGAACAAGGCGCGCACGCGCGCGACAAGCTCGCGCGGCGAGAACGGCTTGATCAGGTAGTCGTCGGCACCGAGCTCGAGGCCGATAATGCGGTCCTCGATCTCGCCCTTGGCTGTCAGCATAATGATGGGGACATCCGAGGTGTCGCGAATGGTGCGGCAAACGCGCTCGCCCGGAATCTTGGGGAGCATGAGGTCGAGCACGACCAGGTCGAACTGATGCTTCTCGAACTCCTCGATAGCGGACTGGCCGTCGCCCACGCCCACAACCCAATAGCCCTCGCGCTCGAGATAGGCAGCGACAGCGTCACGGATTGCCTTCTCATCCTCGACCAGCAGAATCTTTTTTGCATCTGAAGCCATAACACGGCCCCCCCTGTCTCAATTAGCTAAGAACAAGCTCATTTTAACGCACCTGAGCCCACCGGGTATCGCATGGGTGCGATAGCTCGGCGGGCGGTACTCATAGTCACAACGCGCTTATTCCCCTGTCGACGCCTTTTTAACCCCTCGGAGACTAAAGAGAGAACAAGCGAGCAGCAACCGTCTCGGGAATTCCCTGGCTGTTACGCACCGTTGCGTACGTTAAGAACGAATTCGATTTACCCGCCGTAGCAGGATAATCGCCATACTCCAAGGCTCGATCGGGCGACAGAAGCGAGCCGTAGGTCTTAGCCGAAGTGTCAATCAGAAAATGCGACGCCTGAACTTTAACCAGGTATTTATTTTTCCTTCCCGCAGCGCACGCGAGCGGCTCACGCGAAAGGAAGAGGTACGGCCCGCCCTCGTTACCGATATAGGTGCCCATATTACCCAGGCTACCCACACCGCTATACGTCGCCTCAATGGAGAACACGAAGGTGTCGCCCATATACACGGCCTCGAAAGGCGAAACCGACGAAGGAAGCACCAGCTGAGCTCGCTTCGTGTTGTTGCCGTCAGTCAGGTCGATCGCCGTCATACCGTAATAGACGCCCTCATCATTGTGTACGCGGGGCGAGATGGTCAGGATGCCGTCGCTCACACGCGGGGCGGATGCGAAGCGGCCCGTTGACTTCCAAATAGTCTCAGGCTTGAACTCGCTGGGCGCCTGACGGTAACAGTACGAATCGTTACTCGTCTTGGTGCCGCCGGACGAAGGCATCTTATACCAGATGACCGACGACCCATACGCTGTGAAGAGCGGCGGATCGTAGTTTTCGCCGCCGCGGTCGAGCTCGACAGCGTTGCCGGTAAGGGAGGAGCCTGCAAGGTTTTGCGCATAGAGTTTCCAAGACGCATTGGCGAAGTTCATCTCGACCCATGCGAACACGCCATCACCCGCGCGAACGTCGTAAAACGCATAACCGGTTCCCTCAATGGGATCCTCGATAAGTGTGGTAAGCGAGCCATCGCCCAGGTTGAGCACACCAAGCGTATTGGCATGCAGGGCAGAAGCAGGCGCCATCATCGCGGCAGCGTAGTCGCCATCGCAGTAGTACAGCAGCGTGCCCAGCGGCAGCGTCCACGAGGCCGCGGGCTCAAGATCGATATCAACAGCTTCGTACTCATCAGTGATCGAGACAATCTTCGAATCGTCCTTGATAACCTGCGGCTCGCCAGCGGTGTCATCACTCGTGCCCGTTTTTTTCGAGCAACCGGCCAGTACGGCAGCAGCACCGGTAGCGGCGCCACCCAGCACAAAACCTCGACGCGTTATTCCATTCTTAAAGCGATCAGCGATGCTCATTAGGCGATCTCTGCGCGAGCGGCCTCGATAGCGCGCGTAAGCTGATCGGCGCAAGAGGTCTTTTTCATACCGCAGGTATTACCGGCGAGAACCTCGATTACGCGATCGGCGGGAGCGCCCTCGACTAGCCTGGAGATGGCCTTGAGGTTGCCATCGCAGCCGCCGGTAAACTCGACGCCCAGCACCTTGCTGCCATCGTCAGAAAGATTGAGGTGGATATTGCGAGCGCATACGCCCTGAGGCTTGTAGTCAAAACTAATCATTGAGATCCCCTCTCAGAAAGAATTTTCAAACGTCTATTATCCCCGCCTGAGCCGACTTATTATCGCAAGCACCGATTCAACATCCTCTGATGCTTCAAGCTTGGTGGCAGCCGAGACGTTCACGGTTGGATACGGTTCAGTCCAGTAATACTTGTCCTCGCGATAACAGGGCGAGTAATCACACCACGGACAATCGACGTTACCGTTTTTTGGGCAGGCGATTGCGGTCGCTCCAAGATATGTCGATGAATTGCGGTTTGATGCCCGCACGTTTGCATGCCTCGTGAGCGATATAGATATCGATGCCGGCATAATCGCCTGTTGAATCGATATACACAGAGGGGTCATTATCCGTAACGCCGAACCGGAACCTGCAGCAGGAACCAAAAAGCGCCCCGCCCGGGTGGGCAAGGCGCCAATGGTTAAAATGCGTCCGCAAACGGTCAGATTAGGATGAACCTACTCGAAGTTCAGCTGCTCCAGACGATCGAAAACCGTATCGATGCGGGTGAGGAAGTCCCACGGGTCAAAGATCTCGTCGAGCTTCTCCTGGCTGACGGTGCAGCGCGGATCGGCCTCGAGACGCTCCTTAAAGGTGGGGCCAGAGACACAATCCTGCACCTCATGCCAGGTGGCCATGGCATTTTCCTGCACGATAGCGTAGGCGTCCTCGCGGGTGATGCCCGTGTCGACGAGGGCGAGGAGCACCTTAGAGGAGAAGATGAGGCCGCGGGTCTTGTTGAGATTGGCCATCATGCGGGCCGGATACAGCTGCAGACCGTCGATAACGCGGATGAGGCACTGGAACATGTGGTCGAGTGCGATGAAGCTATCGGCCTGGGCGACGCGCTCGGCGGAGGAGTGCGAAATGTCGCGCTCGTGCCACAGGGCAACGTTGTCAAAGGCGACCTGAGCGTTGGCCTTCACGACGCGCGACAGTCCGCAGACCTTCTCCATGGTGATGGGGTTGCGCTTGTGCGGCATGGCGGAGCTGCCCTTTTGGCCCTTGCGGAAAGGCTCCTCGGCCTCGAGCGTATCGGTCTTCTGCAGGTTGCGGACCTCGGTCGCGATGCGCTCGCAGGTGGCCGCTGTAGTGGCAAGCACGCCGGCAAGGTAGGCGTGGTGATCGCGGCTGATGACCTGCGTAGACAGCGGATCGTGGACCAGGCCCAGGTGCTCGCAGACGTACTCCTCGACGAACGGCTCGATGGAGCTGTAGGTGCCGACGGCACCGGAGATGGCACCGAAGGCAACGTTCTTGCGAGCATCCTCAAGACGATCGAAATCGCGCTTGAGCTCCCATGCCCAAGAGCCAAACTTCATACCGAAGGTCATCGGCTCGGCATGGATGCCATGGGTGCGGCCGGCGCAGAGCGTATTGCGCTCCTCGAAGGCACGACGCTTGCAGATCACGCCGAGCTTCTTGACGTCCTCGATAATCAGGTCACACGCCTGAGTAAGCTGATAACACAGAGCCGTATCACCCAGGTCGGAGCTGGTCATACCGTAGTGAACCCAGCGGCTAGGCTTGGGCTCGCCCTCGGGAACATCGGCGTCGATATATTCCTTCATGTTGGTCAGGAAGGCGATGACATCGTGGCGCGTGACCTCTTCGATCTCGTCAACCTTCGCCTTCTCGAAGTTGGCGTGGTCGCGAATCCACTGGGCCTCTTCTTTGGAAATACCGATCTTGCCGAGCTCCGCCTGAGCCTCGCAGGCCAGGACCTCAATCTCCTGCCAAATGGCGTACTTGTTCTCGAGGGAGAAGATGTGTCCCATCTCCGGGCGGGTATAGCGATCGATCATAGCGGCTCCTTTTTGGTTATTGGCACGTTGGTCGTAACCCAACCATTGTACCGTGCGCGGGTGCGAGTATGGGCAGTAGGCATTAACCTAACATTTTGTAGCATAGAGCGGCCATGAGGACGTCTGCGTATTTGCTTCGCAAATCCGCACCGGCTGCGGGCGATCCCCTCGGATTCACGGAGACGGTGGGGAAGACTTTGTTGAATTGGCCGTCCCCGCGTCTCCCGCGCTCGGCGGAGCGGGCAGCGGGACGTCTGCGTATTTGCTTCGCAAATACGCACCGGCTGCGGTCGCCTATCGGCGACCTTGCCTGCTCGCTATAAACGCTTCGCGTTTATTTAACGCTCGCACCCTGGCGGGTTCGAGTCCCGGCACCTTATTGAAAAAAGCACGGCACCGGAACGGTGTCGTGCTTTTACTTTTTTTGGAGCGGGCAACGGGACTCGAACCCGCGAGTGTCAGCTTGGGAAGCTGATGCCTTACCACTTGGCGATGCCCGCTTGTGTGTTGGCTAGTATAACGCGGTTGTCTTGTTCGATACAAGGGTGTCGATGCTTGTTTTAGCTGTGGAGAATCGTTTGAAAACCGCGCCAATTGTGGAGATGAGGACCTCTGTCTTTCTTTTCTTACCATCTTCTACCTGCACTTTTATCTGATTGTTGTATTTGAGCTCGATTTGTCAGAAATCGGGCAAGCTTTTGGTCAGCTTCTGGTACTTACCCGCATGAACCATGACGGTAGCCTCATCCCAAGCGCCGCGGCCTCCCCGTGCGGCGCACGAGGGATAAGGAGCAGCCATGTCCAACGCACCCACGCACTCTGTCCACAGCGCAATCGCAACAGGCCCGCTGCTCCTGCTCCTCTTTTTTCTGATCGGCTGCCTGGCCCCAGGGTCCGCACTCGCCGTCGACGGGAGTGACACTCTTAATTTCCGCACCATAAGCGACGGCTGCGGTCCCTTCGGTGTCGGTAAATACGAGGCACAGGACACTTCAATTTCGTACTGCATGAATCAAGACTGCCCCGGCCCCAGCAAGCCGGGAGGGCCATGGCGTACATATAACCAGGGCTGGACATGGCTCGATGACGAATTTGCCGCCATCGTCTGTCACGGATACCCCTCCAATACATCCTTTGGCGGCCACAACCTGTCGCCCGATCTCGCCCGTGCCGCCACCCAGATTGCCGTGTGGATGCTCAAGGGAACCACGCACCCCGACGGCACCTATTCGTATACAAATAGCAAGGGAGTTGCCAGGAGTGGTAGGTTTTACGAAAACGCCGAGGCCGTAGCGGCTGCACGTTGGCTCTACGACAGCGCTAAGTCCGGATCCATTAAGGCAGCCCCACATCGAGCCAGGCGTTATCACGGCCCGGTCTCGGGTGAGGGTCGACACCAGGACATGCTCTATGTTCTGCCCGCCGTCTCCGTATCTTTTCAAAAACAATCGTCCCAGGCTGACATCACCGCCGGCAACGACACCTACAGACTCGGTGGCGCAACCTTCGATATCTTTGAAAGTGTGGGCGATACACGTGTCGGCACTATCCAGATGGACGAAAACGGGCGTGCACAAGCAACGCCTTTGCCCAATACGGCATATTACCTGGTCGAAACCAAAGCCCCGGCAGGCTATATCCCTCGAAGCGACCGAATAGCCTTCACCACACAAAACAGTGGCGAGCATGTCACTGTCAACGAGCAGCCCGGCACCATCACCTTGCGTATTGCAAAAGTCGATGCCGCCACGGATGCCGGCACCCAGGTTGGGGCGTCGCTTGCGGGCGCTGAATTCACCTGCGTCTCGCAATCAACCCCCGGCTGGACTCGCACCCTTACGACCGACGAAAACGGACGGGCGATCCTCAATGACGTTCCTCTGGGTACCTTTACCATCTACGAATCGAAAGCGCCCGAGGGCTACCTGATTTCAAACGACTGTTGGAGCTACACCGTCGGTGCCGAGCAGCTCGGAGATACGGGCATCGTTGAGCTCGAAAGCCGTATTCCCAACATCCCCATCGCCTTTGACCTTGAAATCTCGAAGTTTAAGGACCATGGCGATAACGATGAGTCCGGCCTCGAGCAGCCGGCGGGAGGCGTCGTCTTTGAAGTTGTCAGCAATAGCTCCCAACAAGTCGTCGGCACGTTGACCACAAACGTTTACGGCTTTGCCTCCACCAAAGACCAGCCCGAAGCATGGTTTGGCATAGGCAAGCGACCCGCCGGCGCCCACGGTGCCATTCCCTACGACCGCGCGGGCTACACCGTTCGCGAGGTTGCAGAAACGGTCCCTGAAGGATTTAAGCAAGCAGGGGAATGGACCATCACAGCAGAGCAGTCCACAGACGGCGCCGAGCTTCAGTACATCATTGACAACCATGCCCTATCGACACACCTTCAAATCGTAAAGCGCGATGCTCAAACCGGCGGCACCGTACCACTTGCCGGTTTTACGTTCCAGCTGCTCGATAGCCACCACGAGCCCGTCTCGCAAACATGTTGGTATCCGGCCCACAATGTAATGAATACCTTCACAACCGATACAGCCGGAGCCGTCACGCTGCCCGAATCACTTAATCCCGGAACATACTACGTGCACGAGGCATCGGCCAAGGAACCGTATCTGCGCGGAGAAGACCTGGAAATAACGATTCCCGCCGACAGAAATCTGACGCCGGTCGCCGTCGCCTCGTTCTATGACGACGCAGCAACCGGAAGCATCGAAATCATTAAGACGGATGCTGTAGATGGGCGCGCCCTCGCTGGAGCCACGTTTGACATCCGCGCTGACGGCGACATCGTGCGAACCGACGGCAGCATCGTCGCCCTGGATGGCGAAACCGTCGCCACCGTTACAACCGACGAACGGGGGCATGCGCGAGTCGACCATCTTTCGTTGGGATGCGGTACCGCCACCTACGAGGTCGTCGAAACACAAGCGCCCGAAGGTTATCTGCTCAACCCGACCCCACACACTGTGAAGTTGTCGTACGCTGACCAGCAAACGCCCGTGATCGAAGTGCACCTTGACGTTTCCAACGACTACACCAAGATCGATATCTCCAAAGTCGACGCGTGCGGAGGTCAGGAAGTGACAGGTGCCGAACTTGTCCTCTGCGACTCCAATGGCAACGAAATCGATTCTTGGACTTCATCCGACAAACCGCACCACATTGAGCACCTTTCACCCGGCACCTACACCCTGCGCGAAACGATGTCCCCGCGTACCTACGACCTCGCCGAAGAGATAACGTTTGAAGTAAAGGCCACGGGAGAAGTTCAAACCATGGCCATGAAGGATGCCCCCATCGAGATCAGGGGAAGCGTCGATAAGCGCCAAGAGATTGCACAGCCAGTTGTAAGCAAACTTGTTGCCAACGGCGACGGAAAAAACCGAGCCAAAGCACGGGCCAATACGCCAGGCGCCTTCTCCTATACCATCGACGCCAAAAATGAGTCGAGCACCTGGGTCGACGAGTTAACCATCACCGACGACCTTGAATGCGCCAAAGATGGTGCAGCGAAACTTGTTGCCGTTGAAACCCCTATTGCGGTCGGTGATCTAAACGGGCTGTGCAACGTGTGGTATCGAACGTCTCCGGCAGGAACAGGCGATACGGGCAAGCAGGTCAATGCAACGCTTGACGACGGGCATCGCAATCCTTGGCTCGAAACGGAAGAGGTTGCAAAGCTGCTGGGCGACGATGTGCGTCTCGTCGATTACGACGGGTGGCACCTATGGAAAGCAGATATCCCGACGGACAAGTCCGTCACGCTCGATACGAAAGAGATTGATCTTACAGACGACGCCGTCATCACGGGCATCCGTTTTGAATACGGTGCGGTAGCCGCCGACTTTACAACCAGAAGCGAGGCGGGCTCTTGGACCCGGGATGACCTTAAAGACGAGCACGACGATCTTGACGATGCCAAGGCGGCCCTTAACTCGGATGCCCGAGGCGCAGTCGTGCATATGCAGGCAACGTCGTCCTATACGCCCCAAACCGCACTTGCCAACAGCGCGCGCGTCGATCTTTGTCGCAACGGCGGTGGCGATAAACTCGAGGCGCATGATGAGGACCGCGTCATCCAACGATGCGCCCTGCCTCAGAACCTGCCGGCAACGGGGTCTGTTACCGTCGCCGCATGCATCACCGCACTCCTGACCTCGGGCGTTGCAGCCATATGGTTCGCTCGCCTTAGGTCAGCCACAAAGAGGCACTAGCACGATGAAAAAGCGGGCGAGCCAGTCTCCCGGCTCGCCCGCCTTGGGCATAAACGATGAATCGGCTATTCAGCAGATGACGAACCGCCATCAATGGCTGCCTGATCGGACTCGGAAATACCGTCGGCACCCAAACTTTGCTCTTGCTCCACCTCTTCGTTCATTGCTGTCTCGGGCGTCGAGCCCTTAACGCCAACGACATACGCGGCCCCAAAACCCAATGCGATAGCGATCAGGGTCAAGATCAAATAGATGG
>CAUHFS010000050.1 GCA_959605475.1 uncultured Collinsella sp.
GTAGCCCATCATGCTGCCGGCGGGGCCAAGGATAATAAGCTCGACGGGCACGACGATGATCATGGTGAGCAGCGGCTTCAAGAACAGTTTGGTAACGTCGGGAATGATCTTCTGAAGGCCGCGGTCGACAAAGTACATGAATACAACGCCCAGTACGATGGGCACTACCGTACTCGAATAGTCGTTCGTCGGGATGGGAATACCAAGAAAGTCGAGACCCTCGGCACCGCTAATGGACGAGCTGATCATGATCGCGCCCAGCAATGCGCCCATGATGGGCTGCATCTTCATGACGGCCGCGAGCTGATAACCAAGATAAACGGGTAAGAAGCTAAACGAAGCGCTAAAGATCGCCAACAGGACCTGGGCGGTTCCGCTATCGGTGCTCAATCCGCAATAATTGACCAGGAGATTCTTGATCGAAAGAATGAGTCCGCCAACGATGAGCGCCGGGACGATGGGCATGAATACCTGTGCAGAGACGTTCCCGAATTTCTCAATCAAGCCCATGGCGGTGTTACCGCTTTTAATGCCTTCTGCAAGGTCTTTGGCGGTTTGGGCATCGTCGGCAACCGTGCCACCGCCGACTTCGATTCCCGCGAAGTCGAGGAAGTCGTTGTAAGCCTCGGTGACGTTGGGGCCGATGATCACCTGAAGCTGGCCACCGCTGACTACTGCCCCGAGCGCCTGATCGGCCGATTTGGCGAGCTGGAGATCGATGATCGAGGTGTCTCGTGCGTCGATGCGAAGGCGCGTCGCACAATGAGTTACCGATGTAATGTTCTCTTTGCCGCCAACAGCCTTTAGGACTGTTTCGGACATTGCCTGATATTTCATCTCTTTCTCCTAACCTTCCTGCTCCTGATACTTCGAGATAAGGTCTCGGTACCAATACCAGCTCTTTTTGGGGGTGCGCTCCAGATTGTTCTCGAAGTCGATATGGACAAGTCCGTATCGTTTTTCGTAGCCGTTGATCCAGCTATACAGATCCATCGTCGACCAGAGGTAGTAGCCCTCAACGCGCGCGCCGTCGCGCTTAGCCCTCATCATGTGCTCGATGAACTGGCCCAGAAGCTCGATGCGGTCATCATCGTGGATCATTCCGTCTGCGTCTGGTTGCTCATAGGCGCCATGTCCGTTTTCCGTAATAAAGATGCGGGGCGCGTCATAGCGCTCGTGGACATCCATGATGGTTGAATACATGCAACCTGGGAGTATTTCGCGGCCCCATTTATTGCGGGGAACATTGCTGTCGCGGGCGCTTTCAAACAAGGGCGCAATGCATTTTCCTTCGACCTTTTTGCTCGAACCGCCCTTATTGTTCGCCGAAACGGCAAGCTCTCCACCGTGCCAGTCGGTTACATACTCTCGGCAATACACGTTGAGTCCAATAAAATCGACTTTACCGTCTCTGAATTCTTCTACGTCATTTGGGGATCGATAGAGCGAGACGCCAAGTTTTTCAAGGATTTCGTCCATTTCTGGCGGCAGTTGACCCTGAAGCGCTGGTGCCAGAATCATGCGATTGGCGAAAAAGTCTGCGTATCGAAATACGTCATCAGGGTGCTCGGTTGCCGGGTCGAGTTCGACAACGCCGCCATCGTGGACGGCGCCGATGATGCCGTCGTAGCCCATTTGACGATATGTTCGGACTGCGAGTGCGCTCGCGCGCATCAGGTTGTACTGAAACTGCATGTACGACTGAACGTCGAGCGATCGATTGGGGGGATAGTTGCCCAACATGTTTACGCAGTAGCTGTAGAAATGCGGCTCGTTAACGGTAGCCCAGATTTTGACGCGGTCTCCAAAGCGCTCAAAGCAAATCTTGGCGTATTTGCAGAACCACTCTGCCATGTCGTTGTTCAGCCATCCGCCTTTGCAAGCAAGCGTGAATGGTAGATCGTAATGGAACAGCGTAACGTTGGGCTCTATGCCATTTTCGAGGCAACAATCAATGACCCGATTATAAAAATCGATACCCTCTTCATTCACTTCGCCGATACCCGTGGGGATGATTCGACTCCATGAAAGAGAGAAGCGATAAGTGTTTTGTCCGCCTTCTTTCATCATGCGGATATCTTCTTCATAGCGATGGTAGAAGTCGCAAGATACATCACCGTCAACATGGTTGATGTTCTTATTGCTTGTGTGGCTAAAGAAATCCCACTCGCCAAGGCCTTTGCCGTCTTCGTTCCAGGCACCCTCGCACTGATAAGACGCCGTGGCGGAACCCCAGAGAAACGGCATGTTGTTCACGTTGTCCATGAATCCCCTTTCCATCATTCAACACGGTGGATACGTGTGGCGGAATTACGATTAAGATGACGTCAACTGATTTGAATCATAGGAGAACGACCAAAGCTGTTTGATTCAATAAATGAACCATGATTTCGAGGAGAGCGGAAAGAGGGATCACGTGAATATCAATGACTTCGATGTGCTCAATCGCATTAGCTCAATCATCAACAGCGAGTTTGGGTCAAACGATGCCGCCATCGCTCGATATCTCATCGCTCACATTAGGCGTTCGAGCGAAATCAATGTTGCCGCAATAACCCGCGATGCATTCGTGACCCGTTCCGCTGTTCGTCGTTTCTGCAATCGATTGGGCTACCAGTCTCTTAGCGATTTGAAAGAATCATTTACTCAATCAGTCTTTCCAAGCGACTTAAGCCATCGAGAGGAGGAATTTGGCTACGAGGAGTACAGGGCAGAGCTCGACGTTCGCATGATCGAGATGTTCGCTGAGGTTGAAAGCGGCGTGTCCGATATCGCTATTAAGCACCTTGCCGACGAAATTGATGGCCATAAAAACGTTGAAATCTGGTGCACCAATAATGTGAGCGCCAATCTCGTACGATTTCAGCAGGAAATGTTTTATGCGGGCAAGATAGTTCGCATAGTTGCTGGGGCTAACGTCGCGGAATTGAAAAACATGGGAGACGTTTCGCAGTCATTGATAATTCTCGTATCGGTCTCCGGGCTATTTGCGTCACAGGCACGTGAGTATCTTGATTGCCGTTCGGGCAGGAAGATTCTAATTACTGCGTTTAGCAACGATGACAAATCGAGGTCTTTTGACCGTGTATATCGTCTTGGTAATGCGGGAAACGGAATTGACCGACTAGGCGTTTATTCGAAATATGCCATGACTTATTTCTTCGACTTGCTATCGTCGTGTTACTTGAGTCGCTACCCCTGCACCAAGGGGGAGCCGCTCTATGGGTCTACTTTGGCCTGGCCCGAGTAGTTCGGCTCTATAGTTCTCCCGCCTAGAGAATGAGCGTGGATAATCTGCCACTTTGGCCTCAGAAACGCGCCAAAAGTGGGAGATTATCCACGCTCGATGTCAAACGGGAGAAAATCCACGCTCGATTGTGCCGGTGAAGGCCGATCACGACCTATGTAATAAGCGCAAGGGATCCGTTATCGAGGGTCGAGACTGCAGCCATACTCCATCACGCGAAAGTGTGCCCTTGGGAAATGACGCCGGCATTGCCAAATTCATCACTCCACATAATCAAACTCAACAAAACCGCAGGTCACGGCTATATAGATACGCCCGGAACCGTGTATCTAGAGGTTTTCGTTGACAGCCCCCAAGGTTGCATCGTATTATCTTCTTCGTTCGCGGGGGCGGCGGTCCAAAAGACCAAAGAACCTGCGGATACTTGAACGATTGGGAGTTTGCCCGAGTGGTTAATGGGGACGGGCTGTAAACCCGTTGGCTCTGCCTACATAGGTTCGAATCCTATAGCTCCCACCCGTCAAGTGCCTGTATAGCTCAGTCGGTAGAGCACTTCGTTGGTAACGAAGAGGTCACCAGTTCAAGTCTGGTTGCAGGCTCCATCCGGCGGTGTAGCTCAGTTGGTTAGAGCACACGGTTCATACCCGTGGCGTCACTGGTTCGAATCCAGTCACCGCTACCATAGGTAACACGGTGGCTTCTCAATAGTATGTTGAGAAGCCACTATGGTATAAAGGCAAAGTCCCGTCCGGGGACGACCTGTTAAGAGGAGGGCTTTATGGCCAAAGAGAAGTTTGAGCGCACTAAGCCGCATGTTAACATCGGCACCATTGGTCACGTCGACCACGGCAAGACCACGCTGACCGCTGCCATCACCAAGGTTCTCTCCGAGACCGAGGGCTGCAAGGCTGACTTCACTGCGTTCGAGAACATCGACAAGGCTCCCGAGGAGCGCGAGCGCGGCATTACGATCTCCGTCTCCCACGTCGAGTACGAGACCGCTTCCCGTCACTACGCTCACGTTGACTGCCCGGGCCATGCTGACTACGTCAAGAACATGATCACCGGTGCTGCTCAGATGGACGGCGCTATCCTGGTCATCGCCGCTACCGACGGCCCCATGGCTCAGACCCGCGAGCACATCCTGCTCGCCCGTCAGGTCGGCGTTCCCTACATCGTCGTCTTCCTGAACAAGTGCGACATGGTTGACGATGACGAGCTCATCGACCTCGTCGAGATGGAGACCCGTGAGCTCCTCTCCGAGTACGATTTCCCCGGCGACGACATCCCCGTCATCCGTGGTTCCGCTCTGGGCGCTCTCGAGGGCGACGCCAAGTGGATGGACGCTATCCGCGAGCTCATGAACGCTGTCGACGAGTACATCCCGACGCCTGCTCGTAACAACGACCTCCCGTTCCTGATGGCCGTTGAGGACGTTATGACCATCTCCGGCCGTGGTACCGTTGCTACCGGCCGTGTCGAGCGCGGTGAGCTCAAGCTCAACGAGCCCGTCGAGATCGTCGGCATCAAGGATACCCAGAACACCGTTGTTACCGGTATCGAGATGTTCCGTAAGTCCATGGACTTCTGCGAGGCTGGCGACAACGTCGGTCTGCTGCTCCGTGGCATCAAGCGTGAGGACATCGAGCGCGGCCAGGTTCTCTGCAAGCCCGGTTCGGTTACCCCGCACACCAAGTTCACCGGCGAGATCTACGTTCTGACCAAGGAGGAGGGCGGCCGTCACACCCCGTTCTTCGATGGTTATCGTCCTCAGTTCTACTTCCGTACCACCGACGTTACCGGTACGGTCAAGCTCCCCGAGGGCACCGAGATGGCTATGCCTGGTGACCACATCACCATCGAGGGCGACCTCATCCACCCGATCGCCATGGAGGAGGGCCTGCGCTTCGCTATCCGCGAGGGTGGCCACACCGTCGGTTCGGGCATCGTCTCCACGATCATTGAGTAAATTAGCTCTCTGATATAGCTGACTTAGAGAACCCGGCACTTATATGGGTGCCGGGTTCTTTTCTGCAATGGATATTGAGCCGTTGCTGGTGTCCAGAGGATCGATAATGGTTCTGGGTACACCGTCGATTAGATCTCGCTGGCTTCATTGATGTGTTCCAAATATGAATGGATTCAGCGAGAACCAATTGATTCGAGGTTTTCATTGACAGCACTTACATAGAGCTGATAAAGTACCATCTCGTGCCCGTACGGGGCGGATATGAAAGGTTCAGGATACATGCGTACTCTAGTTACTCTTGCGTGCACTGAGTGCAAGCGCCGCAACTATACGACCACCAAGAACAAGGCGAACATGCCTGATCGTATGGAGATCAAGAAGTATTGCCCCTGGTGCCGTCACCACACGCTGCACAAAGAGACTCGCTAGTCTTTAGTCATATACGCCAGTAGTTCAATTGGTAGAGCATCGGTCTCCAAAACCGAGTGTTGAGGGTTCGAGTCCTTCCTGGCGTGCCAGTCATTATTCCGTAAGCTCCCAATTGGGGGCTTACGGTTTACTCATGTATAAGCGCATTGCGCGGAGGTAACCCAAATGGCCAACAAGAAGAACAAGAAGAAGGCTCAGCAGCCGGCACCTGCCAATAACGCTGCCGCCAACTCCAAGGTTGAGGCCAAGAAGGCCGTTGCCAAGAAGAACGAGAAGGCTGCGAAGCCCAAGAAGAACGAGAAGCCTGGTTTCTTCGCCCGCACCAAGAAGTATTTCGCTTCGGTGAAGTCCGAGATGAAGCGTGTCACGTGGCCCGATAAGAAGGAGCTCGTGAACTACTCGGTCGTCGTTTGCGCTTCTCTGATCGTCGTCGGCGTCGTCATCGCTCTGCTCGATGCTGGCTTTGGCGAGGCTCTTGCTCTGTTCTCTGGATTGAGGGGCTAAACCATGTCTAAGCGTTGGTACGTCGTTCACACTTACTCTGGATACGAGAACCGCGTCAAGTCCGATCTCGAGCATCGTATCGAGACCATGGGCATGCAGGACCGTATCTTTGATATCGAGATTCCTATGGAGCGCGTCACCGAGATCAAAGAGGGTGGCAAGCGCGAGACCAAGGATTCTAAGATCTTTCCGGGTTATGTCCTGGTTCGCATGGAGATGGATGACGATGCGTGGACGTGTGTTCGCAACACGCCCGGCGTCACCGGTTTCCTAGGCGGCAACGGGAAGCCCGCTCCGCTTTCCCGCGACGAGTACAACAAGATGACTCGTCGTCCCGGTAAGGGCGATTCGCCCAAGCGCACCTCGGTTGATATTCAGGTTGGCACGTCCGTCCGCGTCACCGATGGCCCGCTTACCGACTTTGATGGCAAGGTCTCCGAGGTTAACACCGAGGCTGGCAAGCTCAAGGTCACGCTGATGATCTTTGGCCGCGAGACGCCGGTCGAGCTCGACTTTAACCAGGTCGCTGTCATCGCTTAAGTTTTCGTCCGTTCGCGCGAGCGTGCTTCTTCTGTGACTGCTCATCTCAGGAGTGCTTCTAACACGTGCGTGCTTACGATATAGCAAGTACTTCACACTCGTGATTCGAAAGGAATGACCATGGCTGAGAAGAAGGTTGCCAACGTCATTAAGCTCCAGATTCCTGCTGGTGCAGCTAACCCCGCTCCTCCCGTCGGCCCCGCTCTGGGCGCTGCTGGCGTGAACATCATGCAGTTCTGCCAGGCCTTTAACGCCGAGACGCAGGACAAGAAGGGCGACATCATCCCCGTTGAGATCTCTGTCTACGAGGATAAGTCCTTCTCCTTCATCACCAAGACCCCGCCGGCGGCTCACCTCATCAAGAAGGAGCTGAACCTCAAGTCTGGTTCCGCTAAGCCCCAGGCCGACAAGGTTGGTCAGCTCTCCCAGGAGCAGCTCACCAAGATCGCCGAGATCAAGATGCCGGACCTCAATGCCAACGACATTGACGCCGCCAAGAAGATCATCGCCGGTACCGCCCGTTCCATGGGCGTCACCATCGCTGAGTAGCGATTTCTTATGGTAACGACGGGTGCTCCGACCTGGGCGCCCGTTAAATGTGTGCAATAGGGCACACGATACGATGTGGGAGGGCTCACGCCCGTTTAACCACAGGAGGTAATGCACATGGCTAAGCATGGTAAGAGCTATAACGCCGCTGCCGAGAAGATCGATCGCGCCACGCTCTACACCCCCCTTCAGGCTGCCAAGCTCATTAAGGAGCTCGACACCGCCAAGTTCGACGAGACCGTCGAGGCCCACTTCCGTCTGGGCATCGATACTCGTAAGGCTGACCAGAACATCCGTGGTTCCATCTCCCTGCCCCACGGCACCGGCAAGACCGTTCGTGTTGCCGTCTTCGCCGAGGGCGAGAAGGCCCGCGAGGCTGAGGCTGCCGGCGCCGACATCATCGGTTCCGACGAGCTTGTCGCCCAGATTCAGAAGGGCGAGATCAACTTCGACGCCGCTATCGCTACGCCGAACATGATGGCCAAGGTTGGCCGCATCGGTAAGATCCTTGGTCCCCGTGGCCTCATGCCGAACCCCAAGCTCGGCACCGTGACCATGGACGTCGCCAAGATGGTCTCCGAGCTCAAGGCTGGCCGCGTTGAGTACCGCGCCGACCGCTACGGCATCTGCCACGTGCCCCTGGGCAAGAAGTCCTTCACCGAGCAGCAGCTCGTCGAGAACTACGCTGCCCTGTACACCGAGATCCTGCGCGTCAAGCCCTCTTCTGCTAAGGGCAAGTACGTCAAGTCCATCTCCGTGTCTTCCACCATGGGCCCTGGCGTCAAGGTCGATCCCGCTATCCAACGCGACTTCCTGGCTGAGTAACTAACAGTTACTGCCTGAGCAAAGCAAGCATTGCTAAAGAGACCCGGTTCTGCCTCGTGAAGGACCGGGTCTCTTGCTTTTGAGTCAACGAAACCACCACGAAGGGGACAGGCACCCTTGTGGTGGTTTTACTTGTGTTGTACTTTAGCGCGATGTAGTACTACCCGAGGCCGAAGGGAGCCCAACATGTTTAAGAACACGCAACAGCTCCTAGGCCTAGCGCTACTAGATTGGATAGCGCGCTAGGGTTGTAATCTCGCTATAACGATTTGTTGTACCCGGGTGCGCTATCGTCTGCCGCTTTCAGGCGTGATGAGCGATACGGGTATTTTTCTATCTCTAGGCCTTCTCTCTCTCCTGAAAGCCATCTGTCATAAAACGGTCAATCAGGAGGAACATATAAGCCGCAAAATCACAATCTTTGACGCCACCCTGTGCGACGGTGAGCAGTCGCCGGGCGCCAGCATGAATACCGAGGAAAAGCTCTTCATCGCCCGCCAGCTGGTGCGCATGAACGTGGACGTTATCGAGGCGGGCTTTCCCATCTCGAGTCCTGGTGACTTTCGCTCCGTACAGGAGATTGGCAAGATTGCGGGCGACCGATGCACGGTATGCGGCCTGACGCGCGCTGTCGACAGGGATATCGAAGTGGCTGCAGAGGCGCTCAAAACGGCCCAGAGGCCCCGTATCCATACAGGGCTGGGTGTGAGCACCAGTCACCTGCGCGACAAGCTCCATATGACTGAGGAAAGGGCAATTGAGTGAGCGATCCATGCCGTCAAACATGCTCGCAAGTTCGTTGACGATGTTGAGTTTTATGCCGAGGATGCCGGCCGCTCCGATCAGGAGTTTCTGGTGCGCATTATCGAGGCGGCCGTAAAGGCCGGTGCCACGGTCGTGAACATCCCCGATACGATGGGCTACAACATGCCGTGGGACTTTGGCGCCCGCATCCGTGACCTGTGCGGGCGCTGCGGGTGCGGCCGGTCAGCGTGCGGTCGACGTGATGGAGTATCGCGAGTACGAGATTGAGCGCATTGCGCGCCAGGCATTTGAGGCGGCGCGCAAACGTCGCGGCAAGGTGACGAGCGTTGATAAGCGCAACGTGCTGGAGACGAGCCGCATGTGGCGCGAGATCGTGCATCGCGTGCAAGACGAGGAGTACTCCGACGTGGAGCTTGAGGACCTGCTCGTCGACAACGCCGCCATGCAGCTCATCAGTCGACCGGCAGACTTTGACGTCGTGGTGACGGAGAACATGTTCGGCGACATCCTGTCCGATGAGGCGGCTCAGATTACCGGATCGCTCGGTATGCTTGCCTCTGCCTCGCTGGATGATGGCGTATCGCTGTTTGGGCCGAGCGCTGGCAGCGCTCCTGACATCGCGGGGCTCGGCGTGGCCAATCCGCTGGCTCAAATCTTGTCGGTGGCGATGCTGCTGACCTACGCGCTCGACATGGGCGAGCAAGCCGCGTGGATCGAGAGCGCCGTGGCGCGCGTGCTCGACGAGGGCTGGCGCACCCGTGACATCGCCGATGTCAACACCCCGGCAGATAAGATCCTCGGCACCACGACGATGGGCGACAAGGTCGTCGCCGCGCTGTAGGCGATGCCGATTCAAGCTGTCAAATATCTCAATCTGTAACATCTAAGGGGCAAAATCGTTCCTACCTGTTACAGATTGAGATTTTCGGCCGAGCATCCGTGGTCTGTCTCGATCTGTAACAGCTAACCGATTATTTGGGCCCTACCTGTTACAGATTGAGACAAACCGTTGGGACAGGTCGGACGAGTCAGCAAAACCACCACAAAGGTGCCGGTCCCCTTCGTGGTGGTTTTTAACGCAACGAGGTGTTCCCAGCCGACCATACGGGCGGCCTTGCGCTCACGCTGCTCGATGACAGCGCATCTTTAGACGCGAAGTGCGGAACCGGGTGCATATACGAGCCGCGTAGCGTTACGAATTCATGGGAATGACCGTATCGCCAATTTGTACGCTTGCAATCTTGTCTGTGTCACAAACTTGCGAGAACGGCCAGGTCTTGTGGACATCAGTGGTGCCGTTATCCAGTTTATTTGCGAAATAGCCGCTGTGGCTGGTTGCGTCCTCAACATGACCGTCTTTGAACGTCACGATGAGGGGTATGTTGCCAACGGCATCCATAGACTCCTCCATGTTTTGAGACATCTTGCCGCTGTTGTTGTCGTGTTCGATGGAACGATCTATGTTGTAGCGGACTGAAACGCCAACGCAGGATACGGTGGCCTCTTGAATCGTCGCCTTGGTGCCGTTAAAGTTGACCGATTTGGGCGCGGGAATCGTAACGGATGTATCTTCGTAATTCAGCTGGAACTTAAGATCCCATGGGCCCGTAAGTATTTTCTTATACTCGGGAAGCTCTTTGCCAGCACGTGGCACAACGAGAGAGTTGATATGCGTGCGGACGGTCCTGCCCATAAGGCCGGGTGATTCAACGCTGAACTGTGCAAAGTATTGAATGCTGGAGTCATTGGGGTTCTTGTCAATGAGCCATGATTGGCCTTGGCCGCCATGCTCGCCATCAACGTATACGTTTCCATCGACACTTCCGGCGATAGTTCCGTTCTCGCCCGGCTCGGAAAGCTTTTTCAGGGCAGCGGGATCGTCGAACGTAAGCGTATAGGCGATGGTAACCATATCCTTGTCGCCCATGATGGCGTCGGCGGTCACGGTGACTCCGTTGTTGGAGCAGCTAGCACCGACGGGCCGGCCAATACGGTCGATGATCTCGGTTTGAGAAGCAGGTCCGTCAAAGATGTCGGAAAGCATGTCAGAAGGAAGCGGCAGGACGCCTGTTGCCATAGCCGTGCCAGCGCCTCCAATGACGATAGCGAGGACTGCCGTTACAGCGGCAATGCGAGCGACTGTTCTTACGGGATGGCGGGCGATGCGCGGCTTGCGTCGCGTGCCATTAAAGTTGCTTTGAGCGGTCGCCGCATCGCTTGAGGCGACGGACTGAGCAATCGAGTTTGCCATGTGCTGCTTCGCATTATCGGTAAACGAAATGTGCTCCAGGGCGTGGCGATAGTCATTCGAATTCGTAGTCATTGTGGTCTCCTTTCAAGGAAAGCCGAAGTGACGCACGTCCGCGGCTAAGGTGCTGGGCGGTTGCAGCTGGCGTCGCGTGAACGGCGTCTGCGATTTCCCTGATGCTCATGCCTGCGTAGTAGTGCAAAAAGATGGCGATGCGCTGTGCTTGAGGCAAGGCCGTGACAGCGGAAAGAATGGCGCAGTCGCGTTGCGCGAATTCTTGCTCGGTATGTGTTACGGGTGCGCAGAAATCGGGGAGCGAATCGAGGTCGACAACCGGGTGATTCGCGTGCGTACGGCCGATATCGCGACATGCGTTCAGTGCGACTCGGATCACCCAAGCACGTTCGTGTTCGAGCGAGTCGAACGGTTGAGTGCGTTGGAGAATCTTGATCAGCGTGTCCTGGCAGATGTCTTGAGCGTCGTCAGCGGATCCAAGGGCCGAATAGCACAATCGAAGGATGAGGTCGGAATACGTGTCGACCAAGCGCTTTGCTTCCCGCTCGATCTGATCGGCATCGCATCGGAGCGTGCTATTGCGGTTACGGCGTGCAGGCATAGTGTCACCTCCAATTGGTCGTGGTGGATATAGGGAAGGCGTCTCGCGAGGTCCCTCTACATACAACACGGTCGAGACTGCATAAGTTGACAAAAAAAAGACGGCACGTGAGCGCCGTCCTTACAAAACAATGAGTGTTCTCGTTAATTACACAAGCACCGTGATGGACAGGTCGGACGAGTCAGCAAAACCACCATAAAGGTGCCTATCCCCTTCGTGGTGGTTGTTGGCAGTTACCAGGGTGTTCTGGCGGTAGAGGACTCGATTGCCTCGTGGCGCTTGAGCTCGCGGCGCATGGTTTGCGAATTGAGCCAGGCTGCCTGCCAGCCACGGATGGGGTAGCGCGCTTCGTCCAGCTCAAACTGCGTATAGCCACAGGCGTTGATGATCGTTGCCCCGCATGCGTGCTGACGTTCGCGTTGAAAGTCGCGACCATAGCATTGGTGCACATGCCCGTGCACCATGTAGTCGGGATTCCAGGATTCGAGTGCTGTGTTAAAGCATTCGAATCCTCGATGCGGCAGATCATCCAGATCGCCCGCGCCGGCGGCGGGTGCATGGGTCAGCAGAATGTCGCAGCCGCCGACCATCCTCACTTTGCGGGACAGCTTGCGCACACGCTTGGCCATCTCGCGCTCGGTATACATGTTGGCACCGTCTCGGTAGCGCATGGAGCCGCCAAGCCCCGCAATGCGGATGCCGCGATACACGTACACGGTGTCTTCGACACAAATGCAGCCGCCCGGTGCATGACGCGCATAGCGGTCATCGTGATTGCCACGCACGTAGATGAGCGGTTTGTTGATGACCGTGACCAAAAACTCAAGATAATCCGGGTCCAGATCTCCTGCGGATAAAATCAAATCGATACCCTCAAAGCGCTCCTTGCGAAAGCACTCCCATAGGCATCGTTCTTCGGTATCGGCTATGGCAAGGATTTTCATAGGGCGCGGACCTTCGGCTCATCGTCGAGTTGCGGAATGGTGCCCACCACGTTGTCGGCCAGCCAGTCCATCTCGACGATTTGCGTGCTCGGCAGCGGGGGAAAGCCCTCGATCTGCACCACGCCGTCTTGGCTATGGAGCTCGCCGCCAAATGGATTGATGGAGCCCTCGACGATGCCATTGCGGAGGAGCTGAACAAGCTTGCGCGTCTGGTAGGGCAGGCCCGGAGCATAACGGATGTCGATAACGCCCGAGCTCATGCCATACCAGTAGTTGACGGCGCGAACCTGGCTGTCGTCACTGGTCTCATCCCAGGTGCCGTGCAGCAGACTTCGCACGATAAGCTCGTAGTATCGGCCCCAGTTCCATACCGGCATGGCGATGCCGGCGACCTTGCCATCGACCAGGCGGTGAAGTCCGTAGGCCGTAGGGTCTTCGAGCGACTTTGACATGTCAGCGCCGGTCATGACGCTCACGCCCTCGCGGCACATGGCCTCGGCAAGGCCTCCGGCGGGCACATCGCCCCAGGTCAGGATAATTTGCGCGCGGGGGTCGAGCAGCGAGGCGCCAATCGCAAAGGCGTTGATCTCGCTGAGCGCGCCCGAGGCGAAGACCGACGCGTGGTAACCGATGCGGTGGTTGTCCGCCATGCTGGCGGCAAGGGCGCCCAAGAGAAATTTGGCCTCGTACATCTTGCCAAAGTACGAACGGACGCTTTGGTGGGGAAGGCCGATAGAGCAGTTGAGGAATCGCACCTGGGGATACTCAACGGCAGCCCTGAGCGTGTATTCCATCAGGCGATGCGAGGTCGAGAAGATGACGTTGTCTCCATGTTTGACAGCCGTTTCCACGGCGGCGTAGAACACGTCCGGATCGTGGCAGTCCTCAAACGCCTCGGTGCGCACGATACCGCCAAAGTGCTCATCGAGATACTGGCGCCCTTGATCGTGCAGGCTGTCCCAGCTCGACGTCGAACAGGGGAACTCATGGATAAAGGCGATGCGTAGGGGGTTGGCCGCCGAGTAGACGGTCTTGCCCATAAAGAAGTTGAGCACGCCGGAGGTGGACTTGGCGGGCGCCTCTTCCTCATCGACGCTCGGCGCTTCGACAAGATCGACCTTGTCCTCGTCATTTTTGCCGGCAATGACCAGCTCGCGCCAAATCTTGCACAGGCGGTTTACGACGATGTCCGTCGGCGTATCCAGTAGACGGTCTTGGTTGTACACGTTGAGGTAGACGAGCATGGCGTCGGCGGGCGTAATGTCCAGATGGTCGCCGCCGGCGCGCAGGTAGGCGCGTTTAAAGAGTAGGAAGGTATGGCGCAGGTAGTCGACCTTTTTCTGTGGCCACTTTTCGACAAGGTCCTGGCCGAGCATCTTGGCGAGCGTCTCATAGCTTCCCTCGCGCGAGAACTCGATCTCGTATAGGGGGCAGACGCGCCAAAACGCGCAGAACTCGCCGTACAGGCGACTTTCGACGGAATCCCATGTGCCGGGGTAGAGGCGGGTGACCTTGGCCGAAACCGTCGGGGCGTCCAGGAATTTGAGGACGCTGACGCGCTTGTTGCCCTCCTGGACGTAGAACCGATGCATGAACTCAGTGACGATGATGGGGTCGCGATAGCCCTCGGTCACCTGGATGTCATAGAGGTTGGACCACTTGCGGGCGAACTCGGTGCTAAATGGCAACAGGGGCATAAAGTTGCACGAAAAGGCAGACTGACGGCCCTTGGTAACCGTGCCGACGACCATTTCGAGCGGAATGTCCCTTAGGCCGACGCTCTCTCGCTGACCTAAGGGGAGCTGGGCAACGAGGCTATCGAGGTCCGTAAGGTACGGGTGCTCGCTTTGACTGATGGCGCGACG
>CAUHFS010000051.1 GCA_959605475.1 uncultured Collinsella sp.
CTCCTTCTTGAGTACAGCGCCCGCGGGCGCTCCCCTACACGCGCTTCGATGCGCGTTTTTCCACAACTGAAAGATACCAACCTACCGTCCGCGTGAGAAGAGACAAGGTGCAATTCTCCGGTGAAAGGTTCTTTCATAACCGTAAACGGTAGGTGAAAGTTTACCATCAACACTTGAAACGGCAAGGTGTATCTTGTAATTGGAAATGCCCGTATACTATGGCATTGCAAATCAAATTAGATTTTCATGCCAACCAGGAGCCATCCATGACCGATAGTAGCAAGAGCGCACTTTCCCTCATAAGCACCCATCAGGGATACAGCGAGTCCGAGCAGCGCATTGTCGACTATATATTGGAGCACCAGTCCGAGGCGCCGCGCCTCACGGCCGCTCAGCTCTCACGCGCCGCCACCACGTCCGAGGCGACCGTTTCGCGCTTCTGCCGCAAGCTTGGCTTTGGCAGCTTCCGCAGCTTTCAGTTTTCGTTGGCGAGGGATTTGGAAAGCCAGCGCAACGAGGGCCTGACTGACGAGGTCTCGCTCGACAATATGGAGCAGAGCCTCAAGAACATCTTGGCTGCCAAGGTGAGCGAGCTTAATGCGACCATCGACGGAATCGACCACGATACGCTGGCGGCTGTTGTGCATGCCCTTAAGCATGCAGGGGTTATTGAGTTTGCAGCTGTGGGCAATACGAACGCGGTCGCGCTCGATGCGACGTTTAAGTTTTCGCAGCTGGGCCTGCGCTGCATGGCGAGCACCATTAGCGAGACATCAATCGGCTTTGCGCTCACGTTACGCCCGGGTGACGTCATCGTGCTAATCTCAAACTCCGGCAAATCGCGCCGACTGAATCGCATGGCAAAAGCGGCTCGCAACTGCGGCGCAACCGTAGTCGTCATCAGCAGCGACAGCAAATCCCCGCTCGCACGTCTGGCAGACTACACTTTTAATACCGTCAACCACGAAGCGCTGCTGACGACAGGCGACTTTGCGTTCTCTAAGATCAGCGCCACGATGATCATCGAAGTAATCTACAACTTCCTGCTGCCCGAGATTGAAGACGCTCGCGAGCATATCAGCTACTACGAGGAGCTCATCCAGCCGGATAAGGTTGTGGAGTAAAAAGCGTAGTGGGACAAAAAATTCAGTCTATTTTGTCCCACCAACACCGGTGATACAACCTAGCCTCGAGCTTCTTCAAGCATCTGCTTGGCATGCGCCAAGCTCGCCTCGGACTGATCGCCGCTCAACATGCGGGCGATCTCGGCGGTACGCGCTTCGCCGGTCACCTCGTCCAAATGCGTCTGGGGAACATCGCCCGGTTCCTTACTGACAACATAATGTTTGTCGGCCATGACGGCGACCTGCGCCAAGTGGGTTACGACAATCACCTGATGCGTAGCGGCGAGATCTGCCAGCACGCCCGCGAGCGCACGCGCCGTGGAGCCACCGACACCAGCATCGACCTCGTCAAACACCAGCGTATCGACACCGTCCGCGTTACCGAGGACAACCTTGCTTGCCAGCATGACGCGGCTGAGCTCGCCGCCCGACGCAATTCGACGCAGGGGGCGCGGCGTCAAACCGGCACCGCTGCGGTATAGCAGCTCGTAGCTCGAAGGACCAACGGGCGTCCACTCAGCACGCGGAAGATCGCGCGACTCCCAGACGAGCTCGGCGCCACCCATCTCCAGGCGAGCCATCTGGCGGCCAACCTCGTGACAGAAGCGCGGGGCCGCCGTATTGCGAGCGCGCTTAAGCGCCTTGGCGGCAGCAAACAGTTCGCGCTCCGCCGCGCCAAGCGCTTCACGCGCCTTTTTGATCTGTTCATCGCCATCATCAACCAGGGACAGCAGCTCTTGAGAGCGATCGCGCATGGCAAACACGTCGTCCATGGAGGGACCCCACTGGCGCAGAAGGCCCTTGAGGTCGGAATACCGCTCGCGCATACGAGCCAGCTCGCGGGGGTCAAACGCAACGCCATCGCGATAAGCACGCAGCTCGTTGGCGCAATCCTCGAGCGAGATGCAGGCGTCCGAAAGTGCGTCGGCGATGTCACCTAGTTTGCGATCGACGGTCGCCATGCGTGAAAGCTCGGCCACGGCGCTGTTCACGGCATCGAGCGCACCCCCTTCGGCAGCAAGGGAGGCATGGGCCTCGTTAGCCGTCGCCACCAGCGCTTCGGCATGCTCCGACCGCGGCAGCAGCTCCTCGAGTTCCTCGTACTCACCTGGCTTGGGGTCGACCTCGGCGATACGCTCGAGGGCAAAACGCGCTTCCTCGACGCGACTCCCCTGCGCGCGTGAGGCTTCCTCCACACGGCGAAGCTCCTTGGCGGCGGCACGCGAAGCCTTAAAGCAGGTGCGATACTTCTCGAGCGCCTCAAGTGCCGCGCGCCCAGCCCAAGCATCGACCATGGCAACATGATGTGCCGGATCGAGCAAACGCTGGTGCTCGTGCTGGCCGCAAAGATCCATCATCACGCCGACGCGCTCGGAAAGCTCGCGTACGCTGGCGATGCGGCCGTCAATCTTTACGCGGCTGCGGCCCTCGGCAGAAAGGCTGCGCTGCACGGTGAAGCCCTCCGCGTCGTGCGGGCCATCGAACAGGCGTGCCTCGACGCTCGCCAGCGCCTCGCCCTCGCGCACCGTCGACGAATCCGCGCGCTCGCCCAAAATAAGCTTGAGGGCCGAGAGCAGCGCGGTCTTGCCGGCGCCGGTCTCGCCGGTCAGGACAGTCAGGCCGGCACTCGGCACCAGCGTCGCCTCGCGAATGAGTGCAATGTTAGAAACCTGCAGCTCATCGATCATGACGGACTCCGTAGAATACGCGGCTCACCGAGTTATAGAAGCTCTCGGGGCCGTAATCCAGCAGCAACACATCTCCGGGACCGCGACGCACCGCCACGCTCTCAACGGTGCCATCGCAGGTAATAAACTGTCCATCGATAGCGATCGCCGGAACACTCGGACGGTCATCAGACATAAAGATTTCGACAACATCGCTCGGCGAGGTCAAAAAGGCGCGAGCCTGAATGGTATGCGGAGCAATCGGCACACAGACCATGCCCGTGTAATCGGGGCTGACGATGGGGCCGCCGGCGGATAGCGCGTAGCCGGTGGAGCCAGTCGCCGTCGATACAACCACGCCGTCGCCACGCAGTCGATCGATATGGTGGCCCGACACCGTGATGTCGAACTCAACCATATCGGACAGCGGACCGCGGGTAAGCGCCATGTCGTTGAGGGCGAAGGTGCGAACGACATCCTTCGTACCGTCTTCGCGCACGGACACGATATCCGCGGCGATGGTGGCGCGACGGCTCACGTGCAGCTCACCGGACAGGGCATCACTCACAACCTTAAGAATGTCGCGCTCCTCGGGGCTCGCAGCAGTTAAAAAGCCCAGGTGACCATAGGAAAGACCGAGGATAGGAATCTCGCGATGGTTGAGGATGCGGGCAGCGCGCAGCAGCGTGCCGTCGCCGCCGAGCGTAATGACCAGATCGGAGCCGTCAATATCAGGCGTGCTCTGAATCTTGGATCGCTGGTCGGCAGCCCATGCGACCTCATAGCCCTGGCGCGTCAGCCAAAGCTCGAGCATGAGGCCGCTCTCGACCGCCTCTTGCTTGTAGTAATTGGGAACCAGAAAGACCTTCATAGCGTTGCAGCTTTCTCGCTCAAAACCGATACCTGGGATTGCAGCTCATCGTCGGTACGTTCACCGGGGGCAAATCTCGTGCCGTACAGGAAAAACTCAACGTTTCCCTTGGCACCGTGAATGGGCGACACGCACACATCGACCGGGAACAGCCCCTTGGCAGCAAAGAGTTCAACTGCCGCAACGAGTGTATCGCGGCGCACGGCGGGATCAGTCACAATGCCGCCCTCACCCACCAGCGCCGCCGGAGCCTCAAACTGCGGCTTTACGAGCGTGCAAAACGAACCCGAAGGCTTCAGGCACGCCAGCACGGCGTCGATGATATTCGCGATATTCGTAAACGACACATCGCACACGGCCAGATCGATAGCACCGCCGTAGCCGAGCTCGGGCAACTGCGTCACATTCGTGCGCTCGTGGAGCGTCACGCGATCGTCCTGACGCAACGACCAATCGAACTGGGCGCGACCCACGTCCACCGAGACAACGGTCGCAGCTCCGCGCTTGAGCAGGCAATCGGAAAAGCCGCCGGTAGAGCAGCCCACATCAAGACAGGCAAGGCCCGTCGGATTGATACCAAATACATCAAGCGCGCCTTCGAGCTTAAGACCGCCGCGGCCAACATAGGGAATGCGTCCCTTCACGTGCAGCGGCAGGCCCGGGGTCACCTTAAGGCCCGGCGAAGTCAAGCGCTCGCCGCCACTCGAGACCAAGCCGGCCATAAGAGTGCGAAGGGCATCCGCGCGATCGGCGCAGATGCCCTGTGAAATCAGTTCGTCATCAAGACGCACGCGTTTCATGAATGCCATCAACCATTCGTATCCGGAGATGCGGCTAGCTATCCTGGGATTCGTTTGCCGCATCCTCATCGTATTCCTGCTCGAGCTTATCGGCCTCACGCGGCGTCAGCTCAAACTTATCGACCATGTCAACCGCACGGGAGCCAAGCTCAATCGCCTCGTCAAACAGATCGAGCGAACGCTCCAAGGACGTATCCTTAGAGCGAACGGTAGCTATGATCTGGTCCAAGCGGTCCGAAATCTCGTCGAAGTTGCGGACGGAACCCTCTGGCATGGCTACTCCTCGATGGTACCGGTCTCGGCCTCGGCGACCTCAGCGTCCTCGTCGAGAACGCCGGCCGCAGCCTGAGCGGCGGCAACCTTGGCGGCAGCCTCGACAGCCTGGGCCTCCTCGCGAGCGCGATCCTCGGCCAGCAGCTCCTGGTACAGGTCCTCGCCCGGCAGCTCCTCGCTGCGAGCGATCTTGCCCAGCACGCCGTTGACGAACGACGCGGACTGGTCGGTGCCATAGGCCTTGGCAAGCTCGACGGCCTCGTTGATCACGATGGCGTCCGAGACCTCCTCGTCGGTGAGGAAACGCATCTCGTAAACGGCGATACGCAGCAGATTGCGGTCGGCGCCGGGCATGCGCATAAGATCCCAGTTCTTGGCAACGGAGCGCAGGGCACAGTCGATGCGATCAATATGCTCGTAGGCACCGCGGCAAAGCTCCAGCGCATAGGGGTCGAGGGGACCCTTCGAGATCAGGAAATCGCCCTCGAGGACGCGCTCGAGCGGGCTGTCCGTGGCCTCGGCCTGGAACAGCAGCTGCAGCGCCTGACTGCGGGCAAGCGTACGCCCGCGATAAACCTTAAGGCTCAAAGGTTACTCCTTGGGGAAAACGAGGCCGTCGATGCAAACGTCAACGCGCTCGACCTCGACACCCACCTGGGCATCGATGGCGGCGACTACAGCGGCGCGAACGGCCTCGGCGAGTTTCTTGAACGGATAGCCAAAGAACACCACAACGCGCACGGTGAGTGCGAGCTTGTCGCCAACGACCTCGGCCTCGACCGCCGGCTCGGAAGCCGGGGCCTTGGACGAGAGCATCATGGAGACAAGGTTGGTGGCAAGGTCCTTGACGCCAACGGAGGCGATGCCCTCGACATCGGACACGGCGCGCGAGACGATGGCGGTCAGAACATCGGGCGAAATGCCGATGCCGTCAATCTTGATTTCCTGGGGCATGAGTCCTCCTAGAAAAGTTGGTTGCTAGACGCGGGAGACGAACTTGCCGTCGCGGGTGTCAACCTTGATGACCTCGCCCTCGTTGAGGTACATGGGGACCTGGATGACAGCACCGGTGTCGATCGTGGCCGGCTTGGTGGAACCCTGGACGGTGTCGCCCTTAAAGCCCGGGTCGGTCTGGACAATGGTGGTCTCGATGAACATCGGCGGGGTCACGCCCATAAGCTCATCGTCGGCAAAGAGCAGCTGGAAGATGTCGTTCTCGCGCAGCCACTTGGAGTTCTCGCCCACCATGTCCTCGGGAACGGGAACCTGCTCATAGGTCTCATTGTCCATGAAGATGTAGTCGGTGCCATCGTTGTAGAGGTACTGGAACTCACGGGTGGTGAGCATGACGCTCTCGAACTTGGTGCCGGCGTTGCAGGTGTTCTCGACGACGCGGCCGCTCTTGATGTCGCGGGTCTTGTAGCGCACAAACGCGCCGCCCTTGCCCGGCTTGACATGCTGGAACTCGACAATGGTGTAGACCTTGTCCTTGATGCGGAGACCGAGGCCGTTCTTGAAGTCGGCGGTAGAAATGGTAGGCATAGCGACCTTTCTTGTTATGGGCAGAACGCACAAGCGTCCAAATTACATACGAGCGAAATTATACACTTGCAGACGGCGCCTGCGGCGAGCGCATAAAAAGAGAACGCGGGGCGTCCGAATCGATCCGGACGCCCCGCCCCAAACTATCTACCGAAGTAGACTAGCAATCGATGACGTGAAGGTCATGCGGTGTCTTGGTGAAGGGCTCGTAGCCGTTCTCGGTGACCACGCCGTAGTCCTCCAGACGCACGCCGCCCACGCCGGGCAGGTACACGCCAGGCTCCATGGTGATAACCGAGCCGACCTCGATGATGTTCTTGCTGCGGTTGAAGTTGGGCAGCTCATGGATGTCGATACCGACACCATGGCCCAGACCATGGTTGTAGTAATCGCCATAACCGGCATCGCCGATGATCTTCTTGGAAAGCTTGAAAATGTCGTTGCCCTCGACGCCCGGATGGATGGCGGCGACGCACTCCTCGTGCGTACGGCGCACGAGCGCATAGAGGTCGAGCTGCTCCTGGGTAGGCTCGCCCATCACAACGGTGCGCGTCATGTCGGAACGATAGTCGCAGTAGCCCGCGCCGTAATCCATAAGGACGAAGTCACCCTTCTCGATCACGCGGTCGCTCGGCACGGCATGCGGGTTGGCGGTGTTGGGACCACTCGCCACGATGGAGCCGAAGGCAAGGCTATCGGCGCCGTTGGCGAACATAAAGTTCTCGAGCTCGTTGCGAACCTGCTTCTCGGTCATACCGGGCTTAATAAAGCCGAGCATATGCTGGAAGGCGGCATCGGTGATCGACTGCGCATGGCGCATGAGCTCGATCTCCTCGGCATCCTTGATGGCGCGCATCTTGCGAATATCGTCATGCATCAGCGGCAACATGCAGGCGACGGAACGGTCCTCCAGACCACGCTGAATACCCTGGTAGAAGTTGATCTGCATGTCGTCCTCGACAGCGCAGACGCGGCACTTGTTAGCCGCGATCTTGCCGGCGACCCAACCGGGGATGGTGCCCTCATCCATGTCGTAGACCCAGGGGCTGCCGGCGGGCGTGTTCTCCTCAAAGCTGTTGAGGTAGCGCGAGTCGGTGTGGAACAGGCACTGGTCGGCCGTAATAAACGCCGCGTGCGGGAACTCGAAGGTGTAATCGAAGACGCCCTTCACGCCCGTAAGCCAACGAAGATTGGCCTCGTCGCGCACCACGATAGCGTCGTAGCCGCGCTCAGCCATCAGGGCACGGACACGCTCGATACGACCGGCAGGACCGGCAGCAAACTCAGACATGCAGATTCCTTTCTTGTTGCCTCTATAAAGACGGGACGGGTCTCAACCGAACGACGGAATCGCATACGATCCGCAATCGATTAAAACCCGCCCCTCAACATGATACGAAAGACGATGGATGTCAATAAATCTTAGAGAAGTTCTTTGCGAGAAGCCAAGTAGGCGTGAGCATGGCGCTCAAGAACCTCGTCCTCAACGCTCGTTAGACGAATGGCGCCGAGTGCCGCGGGCAGCGGCAACATGCTGCGGTTCGAGCGGACAAACTGCTGTCTGCGGAACTCCTCGATAAATGCGGCAGGCTCCAGATCGAAGGCAAGCTCCTCGATACCAAAGTCCTCCAGGCAGTCATCGACCTCAAAGACGTAATCGATATCGAAGTCGCAGGCATCATGTGCTAGGCGCGCCTCAAAGCGCATGCCCTCGGACAACAGCTGGTAGGCAGGGACCTGCGAAGCGGCATCGCCCAAGCAAGCGCGCAGGGTACGCTCCCCCGTCTTGCCAAAATCGAGCGCATGGCGAGCGCTCGGGTTCGTGGCCATCAGTACGTCCTTCCGGGCAGTCTGAGACCATTGGACGGCATTGACGAGCGCGACCTCCTCGCCCGCGAGAATCTCGGGGACGGTCTCAGCAAACTGATTCCAGCGGGATTTGCTGCTCGAAAGCATGGTGCCAACAAGTACCGCATAGCCGAGTTTGAGGTCCTCGGGGTCCGCCTCGCGAACAAGGTCGAGGTCACACACGACCAAGCCCGGCTCGGGACGGAACGCGATAGCGGGAAGCGCATTGGCCGACGAGGCGACGAGCGGCTTCATGGTCGTCGCGACCGTGAGCATGGCGTCGAACGTCGTCGGCAGCAAGGCGCACTCGGTGCGACCGCACCACTGGTTGGCGCACCAGCAAACGACTGAGCAGGTCGCCGTGTCGCCGACAGCGACAACGAGATCGTCACAGGTAATGCCATTAGCCGACAGGGCGCCAAAGACGGTATCGGCATCGACCAGCGTAGCACCGGCAGGCGAAACCTCGAGGACGAGCAGCGACACGGCAAAACCGGCGTCGACCAGCGCATGCTCGACGACCTCGCCAAAACGCTCGGATGTGGCGTCGTTCCAAACCACCATCGCGCGCTTAGGCTTGCCCACAACCGAGGCAAACATGCGCGGCAGCTCATCGAACGCGCCCAATCCGACACGGACATCGACGCTGCGGTTTTGGAAATTGATCAGTTGACGGCGAATCATAGCAGTCCACGCTCCAAAAGCATCTCGGCACAAAGGTAGGAAACGTCCTCGAAGGACTTGTTGCGAATATCAAGGGTAATATCGGCGGCCTGGCGATACAGCGGACGGCGACGCTCAAACAGGCGCGCAGCATGCTCGGGCGAGCGGAAATCGGGCCGGGTATCAGAACGGCGAATCTGGCGCAACGAGTCCTCAAAGTCGCCTTCGAGGTACACGCATGTACCCATCTCGTGCATCAGTTCAATGTTCACCGGCGTCTCGACGATGCCACCCCCGCACGACACCAGCAGGCTGCGCTCGCTTTGAAGCGAACGGAGTGCCGAGGTCTCAAGCTCGCGAAAACGATCCTCGCCCTCGGTCTCAAATATCTCGGTCACCGACTTGCCACATCGACGCACAACCAAACGATCGGTATCGATAAAACGCCGCTTGAACATAGTGCCGACGTTGCGCGCGAGCGTCGATTTGCCCGCACCCAAAAAGCCGATAAAGAAAATATGGTCGCAGCCGTGTTTGATGTGCTGAGACATGGCGAAACCTATTCCTCGCAGGGAAGGTCGCGCAGGGCCCGGCGCTCAAAGATACGGAAGATCTGCGTGTACCACAGGTCCTGGGTTGCCTGCGGCTTGACCAGAATAGTGTCAACGCAGGCAAAATTACCGCTCCACACGTCCGTGTACAGCTGATCGCCGATCAGCACCGCCTCGTCTGCCGTGGCGCCGAGGCGCTTAAGACCCGCCTTCAAGGCAAACGGGGCGGGCTTCATGGCGTGGCTAATGGCCTCAAGTCCCAGCTCGCGTGCAGAGCTCATGACCTGGTCGCGATGCCAGTTGTTGGACACCATGCACAGCTTAAAGCCTTTGGCGCGGGCGGCGTCGAGCCAAGCGGAAACCGCAGTGGGAACCTGCTCGGTGTCGCGCGGCACCAGAGTGTTATCGCGATCGAGCAGAATGGCGCGTTTGCCGTCGGCCCACAGGGTATCAAGGTCGATGCGATCGACCGAGGCAACGTATCGTTTGGGGCTAAAAATCCTCATGATCAATTCCAAGACTGTTGGTGCTCTTCGTAGGTCTTCGAGAAATACTCCTCGTCCTGCGTAATGTAGAAATACAGGTCATCGGAGTCGGTCGGCTCAAGGGTGGCCTTGAGCGCCTCGAGCGACGGAGAGCAGATGGGCGTGGGCGGCAGGCCCTCGTGCTTATAGGTGTTATACGGACTATCGCTCTGCAGGTCGTCGGCGGTAACCTCTCCGCCGGTGACATACATCATGGTCGCATCGCTATTGAGGTAACGCAGGCCATCGAGCTTGCCCGCCAGACGGTTATAGAAAACCGATGCCACATGCGCGCGCTGATCGGCGTTGAGGCCCTCGCGCTCGACGATCGAGGCAAGGTTAACGATGTCGTAATCGGACATCTCCACGCCATAGCGCTCCTTGATCATGGCCTCGCAGCTCGCAAAGTCAAGCGACTTGTACTCGGTGTTGAACTGGTCAAGCATGGCGCGAATCACATCATCGGCAGAAGGGTCCTTACCCAACGAATAGGTCTTGGGGAATAGGAAGCCCTCGAGTGAATCGTTTGCAGCGTCTTTAAGGAAAGCGTAATCATTCACATAATTGCTCGCCTTGGCCTGGTTAAGGAAATCTTCCTTAGAAATGCTGTCGTATGCCGCGGCCACACGATCGGCGACCTGGTCGACCGTCAGGCCCTCAGGGATAGTCAGTGCATCGGAGCCCGCATTGGGGCCTTCCATGAGCTGCTGAACAACCTTGGTCGCGTCCATGAGCGTGGTAAACGAGTAGGTGCCAGGCTTAAGCGACATATCGGCATTGAGCTTTTTGACCGCCGCGTAATAATCCTTGGGGTCTTCGACGATATGGTTCTCGGAGAGAATCGAAGCGATGGCATCACCCGAGGCGCCATCGGGAATCGTAATAGTAACTTGCTGGCCAGCAGCGACTTTCGCATCCTCGCCGGCAAAGAAGCCCTTGACGGCCGGCACAACAAAGAAAACGATCGCGACAAGCGCAAGCACGGCGATGACGCCACCGATAATCATAGGCACCGGAGAGCTTTTCTTTTGGACGCCACGGCGGGCATGCGTGTTATAGCTCGAGCGCGTGGCCGGAGCAACGCCGTGCGAGCCATGAGCATGATGTGCGTGGGGGCGTGATTGCCGGGCCTGCCCCTGCGTGCGCTGGGCAGGAGCCTGCTGCTTAAAACGAGCGCCGCCAGCGGGCTGCGCGGGACGAGCTGCGGGCTGTTGAGCGGCACGCTGAGCAGGCTGAGCTGCGCGCTGCGTCGGCTGTGCCGGACGCTGGCCAGGCTGGGCAGGGCGCGGCACAGGCTGACGTGTACGAATCGGCTGGCGCGGATCGGAAGCGCTAGGCATGCGAGACCTCCTCGTTTTTACGATCAAGCCATGTCTGCAAAAACAGGCTGGCGGCGATCATGTCAATCTTGCCTCTCATCTGTTTTTCGTTGAGGCCCTGCTCGCGCAGGATGCGTTTGGCCTCTTGCGAGGACAAGCGCTCGTCCTCAAACTCCAGCGGAAGTTCGAGCTTGTCGGCAATCTTTTGGGCCACGGCGGCAACGCGCTCGGCCTGGGGGCCGGGCTCACCGGCCATGGTCAAGGGACGTCCGCTTACCAGGATATCGGGCTCATAGTCCTCAACCAGGTAGCGGAACGTCTTGGCCATACCGGTGACCTCTGCAGCCGGGAGCACCTTGACAGGCATCGCCATCTTGCCATCACGGCTCGAGACGGCGATGCCGATCCTGGTCTCCCCTATGTCCAGCGCAAGCGCGACCACAGCGACTACCTAGATTCTTAAGCGCCGAGCGCGGTCTTGGCAGCCGCGAGGGCATCGGCGATACCGGCAGCGTTCTTGCCGCCAGCCTGGGCGATGTTGGGACGACCGCCACCGCGACCGTCGACCAGGCCCGCGATCTGCTTGATCACGTTACCGGCGTGGAAACCGGCCTTGACGGCGTCATCGGAACCGGCGGCGAGCAGCGCAGGCGTGCCCTTCTCGGTCACGCTGGCGACGACGCAGGCGACAGGGCCGGCGACCTTCTGGTGCACGGTATCCCAGACGTTGCGCAGGTCAGCAGCCTCAAGGCCCTGGAGCTCAGCGACAACGAGCTTGTAACCGTTCAGCTCGACAGCGCCGTCGATGGCGCCGGAAATGGCATCGGAGGAGCCACCGGTCAGAGCCTTCTTGAGCTTATTGGACGTCTCGCGCAGGTCGGCCTGCAGGTTCTCCACGCGAGCGGGAACCTCGTCCGCGCGGCACTTGAGCGCAGCGGCAGCGGCGTCAACAAGTGCCAGGCGGTCGGCCATGTAATCGAGAGCGCCCTTAGAGGTCACGGCCTCGATACGACGGACGTTCGAGCCCGTAGAGGACTCGGAAATGATCTTGAACAGGCCGATCTCGGCGGTATTGGCGGCATGGGTGCCACCGCAGAGCTCGCGGGAGAACGGCTGGTCCTCGGCGCCCACGGAAACGACGCGGACGACGTCGCCGTACTTCTCGCCAAACAGGGCAACAGCACCGGCGGCCTTGGCCTCATCGATGCCCATAACGCGGGTCACAACCGGCTTGGAAGCGAAGATCTGCTGGTTGACCAGGTCCTCGACAGCCTTGAGCTGCTCGGAAGACAGAGCCTCGAAGTGCGTGAAGTCAAAGCGCAGGTGCTCGGGCGTCACCAGCGAGCCGGCCTGGGAGACATGCTCGCCCAGAACCTGCTTAAGCGCAGCGTCGAGAAGGTGGGTGGCGGTGTGATTGCGGCGCAGGAAGCCACGGCGCTCGGCGTCGAGCGCGGCGGTCACGGTAGCACCGACGGTCAGCGTGCCCTCGGCAACGTGCGCGACGTGAGCATACAGGCCGTTGTGGTTCTTGGTGTCGGCAACGGCCAGAACAACGCCCTCGGCGGAAAGCTTGCCGGCATCGCCCTGCTGGCCACCCATCTCGGCATAGAACGGGGTGCGGTCGAGCACGACCTCAACATCCTCGCCGGCAGCAGCGGACTCGACGGACTCGCCGTTGCGCACGATGGCGACAACCTTGGCGCCCTCGATGGCGTCGTTGTCATAGCCGTCGAACTCGGTCGCGGCAACCTTGTCGGAAAGCTCGACCCACACGTCGTTAAAGCTACCCCAGGCATCGCCCTTAGCGTTGGCGCGGGCACGGGCCTTCTGGTCCTCCATGCAAGCGGTAAAGCCATCCATGTCGACGTCGTGACCGGCGGTGCCGGCGATCTCGACAGTCAGGTCAATGGGGAAACCAAAGGTGTCGTGAAGCTTAAAGGCAACATCGCCCGGAAGGACAGCGCCGTCGGCGAGCGCGGCCAGGGCCTCGTCCAGGTAAACGCGGCCGTTGTCGAGCGTCGTTGAGAAACGCTCCTCCTCGGAGGCGACGATGCCCTTAACGAGCGCGACGTTCTTGAGCAGCTCGGGATAAGCCTCGCCCATCTGAGCGTTGACCTCGTCGATAAACTTGGTCAGGAAGGCGCCCTCGATGCCCAGCAGACGACCGTGGAACACGGCACGACGGAGCAGGCGGCGCAGGACGTACTCGCGACCCTCGTTACCGGGCAGGATGCCGTCGGAGATCATAAAGTCGACGGCACGGGAGTGGTCGGCGATGATGCGCAGGGAGCGGCTGGCACCGGAGTAATCGTCGGCGTCATAGGTCTTGCCGCTGATCTTCTCACCGAGCTTGATGAGGTGTTGCATCAGATCGCCGTCGTAGTTAGCGGTCTTGTGCTGCATGATAGCGGCCATGCGCTCCAGACCCATACCCGTATCGAGGTTGCGGTGCGGCAGCTCCGGCATGGAGCCGTCCTCCTGGCGGTCGTACTGGGTAAACACGAGGTTCCAGAACTCAAGGAAGCGGTCGCAGTCGCAGCCGGGCTTGCAGTCGGGGCTGCCACAACCGACCTCTTCGCCCATGTCAAAGTAGATCTCGGAGCACGGACCGCAGGGGCCGGTGGGGCCAGCGGCCCAGAAGTTGTCGTCCTCGCCCAGACGCGAGATGTGATCCTCGGCAACGCCCAGGGAGCGCCACACGTCATGGGTCTCGTCGTCCTCGGTAAAGACGGTGAAATACAGGCGGTCGAGAGGCAGCTTGAACTCCTTGGTGATGAGCTCAAAGGCCCAAGCGCAAGCCTGCTGCTTGGAGACGCCGCCAAAGGAGAAGTCGCCGAGCATCTCAAAGAAGGACAGGTGGCGGCCGTCCTCGCCGATGCAGTCGATGTCGTTGGTGCGGACACACTTCTGGCAGGAGATCGC
>CAUHFS010000052.1 GCA_959605475.1 uncultured Collinsella sp.
ACGGGCACGCCGAAAGCCACGCGCGCCCCGCAGTCTCGCCCCACACGATGAAGCATGCGTAGAAAATCGCCCGCCGTGCCATTAAGGTGCGGCGGGCGCTTGTATACCAAGGCAACCTGCCTATAATGATGCAAGTCAAAAACGCCGAGCGCATCGCACGCACTTGCATCAGGCATCCGAGAGGAGAAAACATACCCATGAAGGCACTCTACAATGACGGTTCGGTGGCCGAGCTCCCGCAGGACGAGGTCACGCACGTCATCCGCCACTCCGCCGCGCACATCATGGCACAGGCCATCAAGCGCCTGTACCCCGAGGCCGACTTTGCCTACGGTCCCGCGACCGACAACGGCTTCTACTACGACGTCGACCTGCCCGAGGGCGTCAAGATCAGCGAGGACGACTTCCCCGCGATCGAGGCCGAGATGAAAAAGATCGTCAAGGAGAACCTCAAGTTTTCCGTGTACGAGAAGCCTCGCGCCGAGGCCATCGCCCTTATGGAGGAGCGCGGCGAGAAGTACAAGGTCGAGCACATCGGCGACCTGGACGACGACGCCCGCATCACCTTCTACCAGCAGGGTGACTACATCGACATGTGCGTCGGCCCCCACATCTGCTACACCAAGGCGCTCAAGGCCTTTAAGCTCACCGGCGTCTCGGGCGCCTACTGGAAGGGCGACAAGGACAACAAGATGCTCACCCGCATCAACGGCGTCGCCTTTGCCACCAAGGAAGAGCTCGATGAGCACATGCACATGCTGGAGGAGGCCAAGAAGCGCGACCACCGCAAGATCGGCCGCGAGATGGACCTCTTTATGATGCGCGACGAGGCCCCCGGCTTCCCGTTCTTCCTGCCCAACGGCATGATTCTTAAGAACACGCTGCTGGACTACTGGCGCGAGATTCACCACAAGGCCGGCTACGTGGAGATCTCCACGCCGCTCATCATGAACAAGCAGCTGTGGAAGACCTCGGGCCACTGGGACCACTACAAGGACAACATGTACTCCACCGTTATCGACGACGAAGAGTACTGCATTAAGCCCATGAACTGCCCTGGCGGTGTGCTGGTGTACGCCTCCAAGCCGCACTCCTACCGCGAGCTGCCCATCCGCGCCGGCGAGATTGGCCTGGTGCACCGCCACGAGCTGCGCGGCGCCCTGCACGGCCTGTTCCGCGTGCGCTGCTTTAACCAGGACGACGCCCATCTGTTTGTGCGTCCCGACCAGCTGACCGACGAGATCGTGGGCGTGGTTAACCTCATCGACTCCGTGTACCAAAAGTTTGGCTTTAAGTACCACGTTGAGCTTTCCACCCGCCCCGAGGACTCTATGGGCTCGGACGAGGACTGGGCTCGCGCCGAGGAGGGCCTGCGCACCGCTTTGGAGAAGCTGGGCATGGACTACGAGGTCAACGAGGGCGACGGCGCCTTCTACGGCCCCAAGATCGACTTCCACCTGGAGGACTCGCTCGGTCGTACCTGGCAGTGCGGCACCGTCCAGCTCGACTTCCAGATGCCGCTCAATTTTGACCTGGAGTACGTGGACGCCGACGGCACCAAGAAGCGCCCCATTATGCTGCACCGCGTGTGCTTTGGCTCCATCGAACGCTTCATCGGTATTCTGATTGAGCACTTTGCAGGCAAGTTCCCCACCTGGCTGGCTCCCGTACAGGTCAAGGCGCTTCCTGTCTCTGAGAAGAGCCGCGACTACGCCCACGAGATATGCGCCAAGCTGGAGGAGGCCGGCATCCGCGTGGTCTGTGACGACCGCGACGAGAAGATCGGCTACAAGATCCGCGAGGCCCGCAGCATCGACCGCGTGCCCTACATGCTCATCCTGGGCGAGAAGGAGGTCGATGCCGGCAACATCTCCGTCCGCGATCGCTCCAACGAGACCGTTCAGATGAGCGTTGACGAGTTTGTTGCCAAGGTGCTCGAGGAGATCAAGACTCGCGCCTAAGGCAAACTTCACAACAATTAACAAAGGCGACCGTCCGCATAGGGCGGTCGCCTTTTTTCATGACGAAATTAGAAAAGCCGCTGGTTGAGCGGCTTTTTTTGTTGCACAAAAAGGTACAGGTTTTTGTATCTTTCGACAGATGACATTATACGAGCAATTAATCAGCGTTTGCCCAGATTACGCAAAATGTACTGCTAGTAGGTACATCTCCATACCCCTCTATAAAAACCTGTACTTTTGCGACTGCGCCTAGCTGCGAGCGAGAAGCCTGTTCTAAACGCCCCTGCATTTGCGTGCGTCGCAAAGCCAAAAGAGGGGGCGAGAACATGGAACAGACGGCACGGCGCCAAGAGCAGCTGCCGGGCGCATTTAACGGCGCCACCACCAATAGCCAGCACGGCCGCGTCCGCTGGTATCTGGTCCACACTCCCCATGGAAAAGAGCGCGAGACCTGCGAAAAGGTCCGCCGAATTATCCCGCACGAGCTGATGCAGAACGCTTTTGTGATGCAAAAGGAGTTCTGGTTTAAGCGGGACGGTGCCTGGTCGCTCCAAACCAAACCCATGTACAAGGAATATTTCTTCGTCGCCACGCACGATGTCGCAGCGCTTGATAGGGCCCTGGCCCAGCTGAGCTTTGGCTGCCGCATCGCCGGCAGTAGGGAGCGGGCGTACATGCCCATGCCGGACGATGCGCAGGATTGGTACCGCAGCGTGTTGGATGACGACGGTGTGGTGCGCAACAGCGTGGCGCGCATAGAAGACGGCGTGTTGCACATAGAGCAGGGTCCCTTGGTGGGGCAAGAGGCCCGTGTAAAGAAGATCGATCGTCATAAGCGCTGGTGCCTGGTGGACGTGGGCGATGGTGGCTCCACATTTAGGGAGCTGCTACCGCTTGACGTGCCCAGCAAAACGTAAGGGAGACGTTGCACCGGCAAATTACTTGGTTTTTGGATTCATAGATGGGGGGGGGTACCTGGGGACAGGAACGTGAGTTTTATTGTGGCTGCTAAAGAAGTAACAGAGAATAATGCGCCTGCGGGGGCCGCGCTGATTGCGCAGGCCATGGACCGGCGCGAGGGCGCTGGTCGCTACAAGGCCATGCAATCCATCATGGACTGGGACCGCTCGCGCCTGGCCTACCGGGCCGTCAAGCGCACGTTCGACATCGCGTTCAGCGGCTGCGTGTTGGCCGTCATCGCCGTACCCAGCCTTGTGCTCGCCGCGGCCATCCGCCTGGAGAGCGAGGGCAATCCCTTTTACAGCCAGATTCGCGTTGGCCAGACCTACCCCGACGGCAGCCTGTCAACCTTCCGCATGTGGAAGTTCCGCTCCATGTACAAGGACGCCGACGAGCGCCTCGCCGAGCTCAAGGAGCAGAACGAGATCGCCGGTGCCATGTTCAAGATGCGCGAGGACCCCCGCGTCACCAGGATCGGCAGGTTCATCCGCAAGCACTCCATCGACGAGTTCCCGCAGTTCCTAAACGTGTTCCTGGGGCAGATGTCCGTCGTGGGCCCGCGCCCGCCGCTGCCTAACGAGGTGGCCGAGTACACAGAATTCGACCTGCAGCGTCTGGCCGTCAAGCCCGGCATCACCGGCTGGTGGCAGGTGACCGACCGCAATTCAACGGGTTTCGACGGAATGGTCCAGCGCGACCTTGAGTACATAGCCAAGCGCGGCGTCATCACGGATCTCAAGATCGTTCTACTCACTGTCGTCGAGGTAATTACGGGAAGCGGGGCGTGCTAGTGTCAGCCGGCAATCGTTATCCAATTCTGAACACGTATGTAAACGCCATCTCGCTTGACGAGACGGTGGATGAAATCGAGAAGATCATCGCGAGGGGCGTACCGACCCAGCATGTCGTAATCAACGCCTCCAAGGTCAACCTGATGGAGGCGGATCCCGATCTCGCGTCAATCGTCAACGAATGCCCCCTGATCAACGCCGACGGCGCCTCGATCGTCTGGGCGGCGAAAAAGCTGGGGGTTCCTCTCGGGGAACGCGTCACGGGCATCGACCTGTTCCAGAGGCTTGTCGGGCTGGCGTCCGAGAAGGGCTACCGCATCTACCTCTTCGGGGCGAAGGAAGAGGTAGTCACCAAGGTCAAAGCGATTTTCGAGGACAGGTACCCGGGCATCCAGATCGCAGGGTATCGCAACGGCTACTTCACCGAGGCGGACGAGCCCCAGATCGTATCCGATATGGCCGCCTCGGGAGCCGACATGATGTTCGTCGCTTTCTCCTCTCCCAAGAAAGAGTACTGGGTCCACAAGTACATCGACCAGATCGGAATCCCCTTCGTCATGGGCGTCGGCGGCAGCTTCGATGTTGTTGCCGGCGTAACCGACCGAGCTCCGACGTGGATGCAGAAGCGCGGCCTGGAGTGGTTCTACCGCTTCATCCAGGAGCCCGGAAGGCTGTGGAAACGCTACATCATCGGCAACCTAAAATTCGTCGCCCTCACGTATAAATACAAGTTCGCTAAGAAAGGTGAATAGCAATGGTTAACGTTATCGGTCTCGGCTACATCGGCCTGCCCACCGCCCTCATGATGGCATCCCAAGGCGTGGAGGTCGTGGGCACGGATTACAACGAGGAGCTCGTCGCCACGCTCAACGCCGGCAAGACTACCTTCAAGGAGGAGGGCCTAGACGAGCTGTTCGCCGACGCCCTGAAGTCCGGAATCAAGTTCTCCACCGACTACCAGGTCTGCGACACCTACATCGTCTCGGTCCCCACTCCCTACGACAAGCTAGACAAGAAGATCGACCCCTGCTACGTCGTGGCGGCCTGCAAGACCGTCCTCGAGGTCGCGCCCGAGGGCGCCGTGCTCGTAGTCGAGTCCACCGTTTCGCCCAACACCATCGACCGCTTCGTTCGCCCGCTACTCATAGAGGCCGGCCGCGAGGACGTCAGGCTCGTCCACGCCCCCGAGCGCATCATCCCGGGCAACATGGTCTACGAGCTGCTGCACAACAACCGCACCATCGGCGCCGACGACCCCGAGGTGGGCGAGGCCGTGGCGAAGGTCTACGCCAGCTTCTGCCAGGGCGAGATCTCCGTCACCGACATCCGCACCGCCGAGATGACCAAGGTCGTCGAGAACACCTTCCGCGCGGTGAACATCGCCTTCTCCAACGAGCTCGCCAAGATCTGCCGCATCGGCGGCATGGACGTCGCGGAGGTCATCCGCATCGCCAACAAGCACCCGCGCGTGAACATCCTCAACCCCGGCCCGGGCGTCGGCGGCCACTGCATCCCGGTCGACCCGTGGTTCCTGGTCGGCGACTACCCCGAGACGGCCAACTTCATCCGCCTCGCCCTGCAGACAAACGCCTCCATGCCCGAGTACGTCATGCACCGGGCCCACGAGGTCATGGTCGAGCGCGGCATCACGGACGCCTCGAAGGTCGGCATCTACGGCCTCACCTACAAGGAGAACGTCGACGACGTCCGCGAGTCCCCGACGCTGCAGATGCTCGAGTCCATGTCCGAGCACCTCTGCGCCGGCTCCGTCAAGGTCTACGACCCGTGGGTCGAGCGCGACGAGGTTCCCGGCCAGGTCCACTCTATGGATGAGTTCCTGGACGGACTGGAGATGGTGATCGTGATGGTCGGCCACTCCCAGGTCACGGACAACCCCGGCATCTTCGGCGAGCGCGTCCTCATCGACCCGCGCAACGTCTGCGGCGACGGAGAGAACGTCTACAAGCTGTAAGACCATGTGACTCTTCAGGAGAAATCGTTTTGAAGAAGGTAATGCTCGTCTTCGGCACCCGCCCGGAGGCAATCAAGATGTGCCCGCTCGTCAACGAGCTCAAGGCGCGTACGGATGAGTTCGAGACCGTCGTGACTGTGACCGGCCAGCACCGCGAGATGCTGGACCAGGTTCTGCGCGTCTTCGATGTGACTCCCGACCACGACCTGGCGATCATGAAGCCGGGCCAGACGCTGTTCGACGTGACGTGCGACGTGCTGCTTAAGCTCAAGGCCGTCCTCGAGGACGAGACGCCCGACGTGGTCCTGGTCCACGGCGACACCACGACCAGCTTCGCCGCAGCGCTCGCGTGTTTCTACCTGCAGATCCCCGTGGGGCATGTGGAGGCCGGCCTGCGCACGCACGACATCTACAGCCCCTGGCCGGAGGAGTTCAACCGCCAGGCGGTCGACATCGTGAGCGAGTACTACTTCGCGCCCACGGAGGCGAGCAAGCAGAACCTGCTCGGCGAGGGCAAGCTCGAGTCCGGGATCTGGGTCACCGGCAACACCGGCATCGACGCACTGCGCACTACCGTGCGCGAGGGCTACTCCCACCCCGAGCTCGATTGGGCTGAGGGCTCCCGCCTCATCCTCATCACGGCGCATCGCCGCGAGAACTTGGGTGAGCCCATGCACCGCATGTTCCGCGCCATCCGCCGCGTGATGGAGGAGCATCCGGACACAAAGGCGATCTACCCCATTCACATGAACCCGCTCGTCCGCAAGACGGCCCACGAGGAGCTCGACGGTTTCGACCGTCTGCACATCATCGACCCGCTCGAGGTGCTCGACTTCCACAACTTCATGGCCGCGAGCCACCTCATCCTCACCGACTCCGGCGGCATCCAGGAGGAGGCCCCGAGCCTCGGCAAACCGGTGCTCGTCATGCGCGACACCACGGAGCGTCCCGAGGGCGTGGCCGCCGGCACGCTGAAGCTCGTCGGCACCGAGGAGGACGTGATCTACCGCGAGTTCAGCCGCCTGCTCAGCGATCAGGCCGAGTACGAGGTCATGAGTCATGCGTCGAATCCTTACGGTGACGGACATGCGAGTGAGCGAATTGCGGACGTTATTGGAGGTAAATAGTGAAGCTAAAAAAGAGGTTTACTCTTTCTCTTAAAAACAACCTGCGCTTCATTCCTGATGAGGCATATATGCGTCTCTACTTCAAAGCCAAACTTCATTACGAGCCTGATTTCGAGTGTCCTAAGACATTCAATGAGAAGCTGCAGTGGTACAAGCTTAACTACCATAATCCAGTTTTGACTCAGCTCGCAGATAAATATGGCGTGCGCTCTTTCGTCGAACAACGTATTGGGTCCGAGTATCTTGTGCCACTTTTCGGTGTTTTCAATGCAGCTGAAGAGATCGATCTCGATAAATTGCCGGAGAAGTTTGTGCTTAAATGTACTCACGACTCGCAGAGCACATTTGTTTGCACGGATAAGTCGTATTTTGATTTTGTTGAGGCCAAGAAACGTCTGAATGTTGCCTTGCATAGAAACTGGTATTGGCAGGGCAGGGAGTGGGCTTATCTCGGTATCACGCCTCGCATTGTGGCGGAAGCATTTCTTGATGAACCTGGAAGAGCGACTCCGACTGATTACAAATTCTATTGTTTTGACGGTAAGGCAGCTCTTGTTCAGACGGACGCCGATCGTTTCACTAATCATGAAATGCAGTACTTTTCTACTGAATGGGAGCAGCGTGGCGATATCGACCATGAGGTATCTGAGCATGAGCCTACTGTAAAGCCCGAGAACTACGAACTTATGCTTGAGCTTTCCGAGAAACTCTCTGATGGTTTCCCTCACGTGCGGGTTGACTGGTACAACATTAGCGGTAAACCTTACTTTGGCGAGATGACTTTCTATACCGGAGGCGGATACGATCCCTTCTATGCACTAGAGGAGCAACCCGATAGACTTGACCGAGAGCTTGGCGATTTGTTTGTTTTGCCAACTGTTTCCCATTTAGAAAAGTACTGCGATTGGTCTTGCCCTTCTTCTAAAAGATCTTTAGGTGCTGATAATGCCTAAAGTGTTGATGATTGGCCCGAGTCTTGATGCTATGGGTGGCATCTCCACGGTTGAAAACAACATTATGAAGTGGTCGAATCGTAACGAAGGTTCAATAGAATTCATTTCGACAACTGCTGAGGGCGGGAAGTTCAAGAAGCTCTCCATTGCCCTTGTGGCTTATATGAAATATCTCAGTAGGCTCAACGCGTGCGATCTCGTACATGTGCATATGGCGTCTCGTGGCAGCTATCGCCGAAAAAAGATCTTCATGAGGGCGGCCTTCTTTCGAAACAAACCCGTTCTTCTCCATCTGCATGGTAGCGAGTTCGGTGTTTGGTTTGACGAAGAATGTAGCGAGGCTGAGAGACGCGATATCTCGCATTCCTTTGATTGTTGCTCAAAGGTGGTCGTTCTGTCGGAGGAGTGGAAGGAATTCCTTCTAAAAAGGCACATCTGTTCCTTGGATCGTATCGTGGTGGTGCATAACGCCGTTGACGTTCCTGAGGTTAACGCTATTGATTATTCGTGCAATACGGTTTTGTTCATGGGGCGTCTTGATGCGCGCAAGAGTCCGGATTTACTTTTGCGCGCTGCTAAGCGCGTTCTTAAGACTCATCCCGATGCGCGTTTTGTCTTTGGCGGAGACGGGGATGTGCCAGCATATGAACAACTGGCGGATGAACTTGGAATTGGTGACAGGTGCAGCTTTATAGGCTGGGCTAAAGGTGAAAAAAAAGACGAAGCCTTTCGCAACAGTAGCATGTTCTGCCTTCCTTCGAAGAATGAGGGCATGCCTATGAGTGTGCTTGAGGCAATGTCGTACGGACTTGCTACCATTGCGACTCCTGTCGGGGGTATTCCACAAGTCATTACCGACGGCGTAGACGGAATTATGTTTCCAGTTGATGATGTTGATGCGTTGGCCACTAAGCTCGAGAATCTCATGAGCGATATCTCTTACAAGGAAATGATTGGAATTCAGGGACGAGCTCGCATAAAAGATGCCTTTTCCCTTACGGCGTTTATGAACCGGCTTGGCATGGTTTACGAAGATATTTGCCGGTGAGACTCGCTTTCTTGGGCGATATTGGAGACCCGTCAGACTCCGTTTCTTATTTCCAAGTTGCACATTTAGGAGCGTGACGATGGATAAGACTATTCATTACTGCTGGTTCGGAGGCAATCCGCTCTCTGAGACTGCTGTGAGGTCCTTGGCTTCGTGGGAGAAGTTTGCGCCTGGGTTTGAGGTCAAGCAGTGGAATGAGGATAACTTCGACTTCGCATCATGCTCTTGGTCAAGGGGCGCGTATGCGGCGGGCCTCTGGGCATTTGTGTCGGACTACGCTCGCTTTAAGGTCTTGTATGAGTACGGCGGCATCTATATGGATATCGGCAGCGAGCTCATACGAGACATATCGCCTCTCATGGAAAGCATTCCTTTCACTGCAATCGAAGAATCCTCGTTGACTGCCACCACCGGCTTGATTGTTGCTGTTGAGCCTCATGACCCTGTAATTCGCGCATGCGTGGAACGATATGAGTCGATGGAGTTCTCCTGTGATCCTGATTTTCTCGACAAGATCACGGTGAATGAGGTATTCACTGCTGAGCTTCAAAAAATCGGCTTTGAACGCGTGAATAAAGAGCAGCATTTCGGTGGCTGGCTTGCCTTGGACTCCAAAGCGTTCAACCCCGTTTACGGTTTCGGCGGTTATCACATCAAGCGTGAAACCTACAGCATCCATCGCTCTTCGGGAAGCTGGGTTGAGCCCAAATATCGCATCAAGCGGAAGGTTGTGCGTAAGTGTTCCCCTTTCATTGGGCGAAGGCTTTCGCAGATTTTGGGTCGAATTCTCATGGAGCTTAGTGACGGTGGCTTGGTTGTAGGAACTAAGAGAATCTTTGGCGTTGTTCGCGAAAAGATTGCTAGAGGAGAGAGAAGTTAGAGTGGACGTATTCGCTAAAGATACTTATCACTATTTCGGTACGCAAGGCGTAAAGCTCGGCCGGTTATTAGGTGATTTTGGCTACCGCTATGTTTTCTATCTAAGGATGTGTCAGGCAGGGGGTTTGCGAAAACTCCTCTTCACGCTTCCGAGGAAACATCTTTCCAGGAAGTGTGGACTCGAGATTTCGCCATCAACTCAAATTGGTCAAGGCTTCTACATTGGTCACCCTTACGGCATTACTGTAAACGCCGGCGCGAAGTTCGGCCGTAACGTGAACATCCATAAGGGATGCACCATCGGCCAAGAAAACCGTGGCCATAGAAAGGGCGTCCCTACGATTGGTGACCGCGTATATCTCGGTATTAACTCGACGGTTGCAGGTAATGTGACCATTGGAAACGATGTCTTTATTGCCTCCAATACCTTTGTTAACCAGGATATTCCCGATCATTCGATAGTCATTGGCAACCCGTGCAAGATTATCGAAACCGATAACGCTACTGAAGGTTACATCATCAATTTGGTTTAACGAGCTTGCGAATAGTTAGGCGGTAAGATATTGAAACGCATAGGCATCCTCACATTTTCGAATACCGTAAATTATGGTGCTTCGCTACAAGCATGTGCTCTGCGCAGGACCGTGATGTCGTTGGGCTGCGACTGCGAAGTGCTCAATTACAGCAATAAGGAACTCGATGATCGAGAGTTGGGTACGTGCTTCTCGTTCAATCCTTCGGATGCCGTTCGCTATTTCCTTCGCAGGGGTTTTGAGCGCCAGAGGCTTAATTCGTTCAGTCGATTTGCTAAGCGCAATCTAAGCCCTACGGGAAAGCTGGATAAGCAAGCTCTTATTGATAGAGCCAAGAGCCTCGACTGCGTCCTCATTGGCAGCGATCAGGTTTTCAATCCTCGGGTTAATGGGCATGACCCAGTCTTCTTGGGTGAAGGCATCGCTGAAGTTACAAAGGTCGCGTCTTATGCTGCCAGTCTGGGAGATGCGACGGCGGAATCCATTTTGGCATGCGATGAAGGCGCGGCCGACAGGCTGGCAAAGTTCACTGGTCTTTCCGTTAGGGAACCGAGCTCTATGGAGGTCCTTAGCGAGATGGGGCTCGAATCTGTATTTATGCCTGATCCGACCCTGCTTCTTACGGGCGATGACTGGTCGGCGTTAGCCTCAGATGACGGCTTGGATACGATACCTCAATCCTATGTTCTGCTTTATACGCTTAACTCTGAGCAAAAACTCGTGGATCGAGCTAGGAAGATCGCCAGCGAGCTCGGCGTTCCTGTCGTCTGCATTCATTACAACACGAAGAAATTCCCCGGCATGATTAACGTGAGGGGTATCGGTCCGGCTGCTTTCTTGAAGCTTGTTAGTGAGGCGTCGTTTGTTTGCACGGACTCCTTCCACGGCGCCTGCTTCTCCATGAATTTCAATAAGTCGTTTGTCGTTAAAACGTCGGACTCCGCCGTTCAGAGTAACGTCAGGATTACAGACCTGCTCGCACGTTATGGAATTGAGGGTTGTCTGTATCGAGACGAGGTCGTTATTTCGGCTGTTGACTATGGCCATGCAAACCAGACCCTCTCACATGACCGTGATACAGCGCGTGCCTTTATCGCTCGCTGCATTGGATTGTAGGTGTCGTTTCTGGCTTATGTTTGCAAAGAATACTTTTTGGAACTTGGTCTACCAGTTGACCGCTATCGTTGCCGGCTTCCTCGTCCCAAGGGCGATTATTGGCGTATATGGATCCGAGGTTAACGGTCTGGTGACCTCTCTAACTCAGTTTATTGGTTATTTCGCACTTGTCGAAGCTGGTATTTCTGGTGCGGCGACCTTCGCTCTATATAAGCCTATTGCTAAGGGCGACTGGGATGGGATTAACGTCGTGGCTTCGGCCTCGAAGGTCTTTTATCAGAAGTCGGGCATGTTGTTTCTTGTCTTGCTGGTTGGCCTTTCGGTCGTTTATCCCATATTTGTCTCGGTAGGTTCGCTTGCGCCTTGGGAGATCATGGTGCTTACCTTCCTGTTGGGTGCCAAGATCGTCGTGGATTTCTTTTCCCTCGCCAAGTACCAAGTTTTCCTTACCGCCGATCAAAAGAACTGGCTCATTCAACTCGCATCGACGGTCTTCACGCTGGTTAACACGGCCGTCATTTTCTTGTTTGCCTATCTCCATGCTCCTGTTGTCGCTGTCTATGCGTTGGCTCTCTCTGCGGTTTTTGCGCGCAGCCTGATTCTCGCTCTGTATACACGCCGCCATTATCCGAAGCTCAATTGCAAGGTTGATTACGGTGACTATCAGCTACCCCAGAGATGGGATGCGTTGTTTCTCCAAATCTTGGGAGCCGTTCAGTCGGGCGCGCCCGTTATTTTGGCGACCTTCCTCTGTGGGAGCATGAGTGAAGTTAGCGTTCTTGCTGTTTACATGCTCGTATCTACGGGTCTACAGATGATTCCGAATGTCCTTGGTACAGGGCTTCAGGCGCTCTTTGGTCGACAGATTGCTGAGGGAGACTACGAGGGTCTTCGGTCTTCCTATAAGCCATATCGAGCGCTTGTGTACGCAGTCTCCGCTGTGGCATGCGGATGTGCTTTTTCATTGATTATGCCGTTTGTTGATTTGTATGCAGGCGGGTTTCACGATGCAAATTACCACAATGTCCTGCTCGGTTTCCTCGTCGTCCTAAATGTTTTTCTCTATCATGGCAAGTCGTCCCAGGGCCTACTTGTAATTGCTGCTGGCATGTACCGTGAGACTAGGGCGCAGACCTGCTTGCAGGCTGCAATCATTATCGTCTTGGGTATCCCACTCACAATGCGTTTTGGGGTCGTCGGCACAATTGCTGCGTCCTGCGTATCCAATCTATACCGCGTGATTGACCTTTTGCTCTACGAGCCTCGTAAAATCTCGAAGGACTCTCTTTCGAGTTCGTTTTGGTCGTTTGGCGTGTATGTATTACAGACCGTTCTCGTGGCCATGCCTGGCTATCTACTGTCTTGCTTCGCTGGAAGTTGGACAGGATGGATTGCGGTCGCCATCGGTCTTGTCATTTGGGGCGCAGTCGCCGCATGCGCGACGCTCTATTTCTTCGACAGGCCTAGCTATAGTTCGATTATTGGTCGTTTTATGAGGATTAAATAGGATGAATTATTTCAGCGCGTCTAGGGCCGGTGTTGAGTCTTGCTCTGAGTTAGAGCGACGCTTTTCCCTAAATGATGGGTCCATGGTGTTCATTCCACTGCTCTTTTACGCCTTTTTCTGCCAATCGCTCGCTGCTTCTGCGCTTGCACTCGATGTCTGCCTCCTGCTATCTGCTACGGCGTTTCTCCTGCATTTTGTGACTAACAGAAGATTTGCTTGCAAAAGATTTGGCCTTGAGCTGGCTTGGGCACCTTTCTTTGTGCTGTTCTTTATTCATAGTTTGATATACGGTGTGACTAATTTAACCCTGCTCGTAGTTTATACGCTTCTATTTCTGTGCATGTATGTTGCGGCAGGCGAGCGATCCTGGGTCACTTCATGCCTTAGGGTTCTTGTCGCCTTTGCAGCATTTCATGCGTTCTGCACCATCGTCTTCTGGCTAGTCCCCGCACTTTATCTGCCAGTTAAATCTGCCTTCTTTTCAGGTAGCTATATGGCTAGGGACTATCGCTCTGGCTTCACGGCGCACTACAGCACTAATTCGATTTATTTGAGTTTGGGTCTCGTCTCTTGGGCCTGTGGTCTTGCTGGTAGCAGGGAAAAGGTTCGGATTAAAGATTTGATGCTGAGCCTGATGCTCTTGCTTGCGCTTTTTCTGACTACTAAGCGGGGTCCTTTGGTTGCATCCGTTGCTGCTATCGTCATCTCGTATCTGTTCGTAAATAGAAAGAAGCTTTCCGGGACGATGCTCAAGACCTTGGTTGTTGCTGCAATCGCTGTAATAGCTGTCGGCGTTCTTGCTACGTTTGTTCCCGCTGTTCAGGCGACTCTTGAGAGGTTTATTGAGCTTTCAGATGATGAAACGGGCAATGGCAGAAGCTATTTGTACGATTGCGCTTGGAGTATGTTTTATGCAAAACCCTTACTTGGTTGTGGTTGGGGGACTTATTCCAAGTATGTTGCCACTACCTCCCTTGGTGCAATGTACAGCAATCTTGGCTTTTCGTCGATGAGTGCTCACAACGTATACCTTCAGTTGCTTGCCGAGACGGGTGTGATTGGCCTTGCGGCTTTTGTTGTGCCTGCGTTTCTCTCCATCCTTGCAGCCATGCATCGATCTGAATCTCTTTTAGAGGAAGGTCCTTATGGGGACTCCTTTTGCTTGTGGGCCTGTTTGGGTGTTCAGATTTTCTTTCTAATTT